>JANXSP010000113.1 GCA_025356575.1 Novosphingobium sp. | reverse complement strand
GACCCCGTTCAGCCTGCTGACCGGGGCGGCGATCGTCGTCGGTTATGCGCTGCTCGGGGTGTGCTGGCTGATCTACCGGGCCGAGGGACCCTTGCAGGAGCGCTGCTACCGACTGGCGCCGTGGATCGGCGGAGCCACGCTTGCCGCGCTGGCCGCCGTCAGCGCCGCAACGCCGTTCCTGAGCCATGATTACTACAGCCGCTGGCTCCACGCGCCGGGTATCTACCTGACCGCGCCGGTGCCGATCCTCGTCGTCGTCGTCGCGGTGTTGTTCGCCCGCAGCCTGAAGCAGCGCGCCGAACTGGCCCCGTTCCTGCTCGCGCTGGCGATCTTCCTGCTCGGCTTCGCCGGGCTCGGGATCAGCATGTTCCCGTATCTGGTGCCGCCCTCGATCACCATCTGGGATGCGGCATCGCCGCGCTCGAGCCAGGTGTTCATGCTGGTCGGGGTCGCGATCATGGTGCCGATCATCCTGGCCTACACCGGCTACGCCTACTGGGTATTCCGCGGCAAAGTCGGCCACGAGGGCTATCATTGAGGCCGCCGGGCATTTCGCCGGGCGCACGCCGCTGGCTGTGGTTCGTGGGGCTGTGGGCCGCGGGCGTCTTCACAGTCGGGCTCGTCTCGCTGATCCTGCGCGCGTGGATCGGACATGGCTGAACGCGGCGGCACGCGGTTCAATCCTGCAAAATCCCCGGTCCGGTTCGGGCTTGGCCATCGATGCCGACCCAGCCGCTCGCTATCCGAGCGCGAACATTGCGATCGCCGCCGTTGCCATGACTGCAGTAGCCGCCCAGCCGAAAAACTGAAGTAGACCCGAGGCGGTGAACTTGCCCATTGCCGAACGCTTCGAGACGACAACCATCATCGCCGCAATGATGGGGACGGCGACCACCCCGTTGATGACCGCACTCCAGAACAGCGCCTTGATCGGATCGAGCGGCGACCATTCGATCGCCACGCCGATAAGCGTGGCGAGACCGATGATCGAATAAAAACCGGCCGCTTCCCACGGCTTGTATTCGAGGCCGACCTTCCAGCCACGCGATTCGCCAACGGCAAACGCGGCCGATCCAGCAAGGACGGGGACAGCGAGCAGGCCGGTGCCGATGATGCCCAGACTGAATAGCAAGAACGCGAACTTGCCCGCCACCGGTTGAAGCGCCTGCGCAGCTTGTGCAGCGGTCGTGATGTCGGTCTTGCCCGAGGCATGAAGTGTTGCGGCAGTGGCAATCATGATCGCGAGCGCGATCAGGTTCGAGATCGCCATCCCCGCGAACGTGTCGAAGCCGATGCGTCGGAACTCGCGTCGCGCCTGCCACGGCGCATCGCCGAGTGCTTCGGCTCCGGGCTTGTCGCTGATCTCCTCGACCTCCTGCGACGCCTGCCAGAAGAAGAGATAAGGGCTGATCGTTGTCCCGAAGATCGCGACAATCAGCGTCGCAGCGTCCTTGCCGGGGACCGATGGCCAAACGATTCCAATCGCGACCTGACCCCAGTCGAGTTTCACGGAAAACAGCACCGCCACATAAGCGAACAGCACGAGTGTCAGCCACTTCAGGAATTTCGAATAACGGCAGTAGGGAACGAACAGCTGGAGCAACAGCGAGAGCAATGCGAAACCGACTGTGTAGATGTGTGCGCTGACGCCCGTCACAAGCTCGGCGGCGGACCCCATCGCGGCGACATCCGCACCGATGTTAAAGGTGTTGGCGACGAACAGCAGCGCCACGAGGACGCCGACGACGGGACCAGGAAGGAGATCGCCCATGTTCTTGGCGAGACCGTGTCCGGTGACGCGCCCGATATGCGCGCTGACGAGCTGGACTGCCGCCATCAGCGGATAGGTCAGCACCATGGTCCACAGGAGGCTGAAACCGAACTGCGCGCCGGCCTGCGAATAAGTCGCGATTCCGCTCGGGTCGTCGTCCGCCGCTCCCGTAATGAGGCCCGGTCCGAGTTGATCGACCATAGCGATCGAGCGCAGGCGGTTACGAACCTTCATACAAGACCTTTCGATCGAATGGCGCAGCGCCGCGGCGCATTGCATGAAGCTGAACGGGGATCCTTGAAATGCCTATGAGCGCACGACCCTGACGTTGTCATGCTTCAGAAACCCGATATTGCCCGGGAGCTGGGATGGACCAATCCGTACGCTTCAACCCCTGGCCACGGCGCTCCGACGCTTGTGCCGCCTTTGGAACGTGCGCGTGATGGCAACGCGCTTGAGAAGCTCGGCAGAGACCAAATAGACTGCAACCACCCCCATGATGGCAACCGTCATCGCGAATGGCGGTGTCTGGAACCCGAGCAAGCGGGCGAACGGGGAGAACGGGATCGCCAGTGCCACGAACAAGGCGCCAAGAGAGGTTGCGACAAAGATCGGCCGAGGCAGGTCTGCCCAAGGCCGGCCGTTGGTGCGGATGATGAAAATCACTAGGACTTGGGTGGCCATCGATTCAAGAAACCAGGCCGTGCGAAATTCGGGCGGGGACGCGTGGAACAGCAGGATCAGCCCGGCAAACGTCAGCAGGTCGAACACCGATGACAGCGGCCCCATGATCGCAGCGAAGCGGACCAAGCCGGACAAGCTCCATACCTGGGGCCGCGCTACCGCTTCGGCTCGAACGGTATCGAACGGTATCCCGATCTCGGACACGTCGTAGAGCAGATTGTTGAGCAGAATCTGCGTCGGCAACATCGGCAAGAACGGCAGAAAGAACGAGGCGATCGCCATCGATAGCATGTTCCCGAAGTTCGAACTGGCGCCCATGCGGATATATTTGAGGATGTTGGCAAACGTCCGCCGTCCCTCTTCAACGCCATCGGCAACCACCGCCAGATCGCTGTCGAGCAAGATCATGTCCGCCGCAGCCTGCGCCACGCCGGTTGCGCCCGCGACCGACAGCCCGATATCCGCCGCCTTGAGCGCAGGAGCATCGTTGATCCCGTCACCAAGATAGCCGACGACCGCGCCATGGGCTTGCAACGCCCGGATCAGCCGGGACTTCTGATCGGGCGCGAGCCGGCCGTAGGCATCGACATGGCGGACCTGGATCGCCAGCGCATCGTCGGAAAGGTGGGCAAGGTCGGCCCCTGACAGCACCTTGGCTGCTTTAAGCCCGACCAGCCCAGAAAGCCGTTTGACGACGACCGGATCGTCGCCCGACAAGATTTTAAGGCTGATACCGGCTGCCGCCAGCCGTGCGATTGCGGCCGCTGCCGTTGCCTTGGGCGGATCCGCAAAGGCGCAGAATCCTTCGAAGGTGAAACCGGTTTCGTCAGCAGCCGTCACGATCTGCGCGGTGCCGGTCCACGGCCGCGAAGCCACCGCAATGGCACGAAGACCTTCCTTCTGTGCCAATGCATGCACCAGCGCGAGCGCGGCGCGGCGCTTGCCCGGGGTCAGCGTGCAGAGCGCGATTACTTCTTCGGGCGCGCCTTTTGCGATCAGGATAGTGCCGTCCGGACCCTTGGCGAGGACCGAGCCGAGCCGACGTGCGAAATCGAACGCGTGACGTCCGACCAAGGTCCAACCCTTGTCGGCTTCTGGCGCGCTGGCTAGCAAGGCTGCATCGAGTGCTCCGCGATCGCCGCCAAGTTTCGCCGCGATGGCTGCCAGCCGGGCCGGACGGGGATCCTGGGCCCCGGTTGGCGAGAGGCTGCGCGCCAGCGTGATTTCGGCCGAAGTCAGCGTCCCGGTCTTGTCGGTGCACAGGACCGTCATCGCTCCGAGATCGTGGATCGAGGCAAGCCGCTTTACGATGACTTTGCGCTTGGCCATCCGCAACGCTCCACGCGAAAGTGTGACCGTGGTGATCATCGGCAGAAGTTCGGGCGTGAGGCCGAC
>JANXSP010000109.1 GCA_025356575.1 Novosphingobium sp. | reverse complement strand
GTGATCTCGCCGTGGCGGCGCAAGGATGCCCATGCCGGCTTGACCAATGCCGCGCTTGCTCCTGGCGGAAGCTCGGGCGGCAGCGCCGCGGCGGTCGCCGCGCGGCTCGCCCCCGCCGCCACCGGCACCGACACCGGCGGCTCGATCCGCCAGCCCGCGGCATTCACCGGAATAACCGGGATCAAGCCGACCTATGGTCGTTGTTCGCGCTGGGGGATCGTCGCGTTCGCATCGTCGCTCGACCAGGCCGGGGCGATGGCGCGTGATGTCCGCGACTGTGCGATCATGCTCGGCGCGATGGCCGGGTTCGATGCCAAGGACGCGACCAGCCTCGATCTGCCGGTGCCGGCCTGGGAAGCGAACCTGTCGGGCGACATGCGCGGCAAGCGCGTCGGCATCCCGCGCGAATACCGGATGGACGGGATGGACGCCGACGTCGCCAAAAGCTGGGACGACGGGATCGCCTGGCTGAGGGATGCGGGCGCGGCGATCGTCGACATCTCGCTGCCGCACACCCGCTACGCGCTGCCCGCGTACTACATCATCGCCCCGGCCGAAGCCTCGTCGAACCTCGCCCGCTATGACGGTGTGCGGTACGGTTTGCGCGATTTGCCAGCGGGCGCGGGCCTGCAGGACATGTACGCCGCGACCCGCGCCGCGGGCTTCGGGGCCGAGGTCAAGCGCCGCATCCTGATCGGCACCTACGTGCTCAGCGCCGGGTTCTACGACGCCTATTACACCCAGGCGCAGAAGGTCCGCGCGCTGATCGCGCTGGATTTTGCCGCCGCGTTCGAGCTTTGCGACGTGATCCTCGCGCCGACCGCGCCCAGCGCCGCGTTTGCGCTGGGCGACAAAAGCGAAGACCCGCTGGCGATGTACCTCAACGATGTCTTCGCGGTCCCCGCCAGCCTCGCCGGCTTGCCCGCGATGAGTGTCCCCGCCGGACTCAACCGCGAGGGCTTGCCGCTCGGGCTGCAGATCATCGGCAACGCGTTCGACGAGCAGGGCGTGCTCGATGCCGGCCTCGCGATCGAGGCGCGCGCGGGGTTTGTCGCACAGCCGGAGAAGTGGTGGTGAGCGAATATCGGATCGACGGTGAAACCGGCGCATGGGAAGTCGTCGTGGGGCTCGAAGTCCACGCGCAGATCACCAGCAAAGCCAAGCTGTTCTCGGGCGCGGCGACCGCGTTCGGGGCCGAGCCCAATAGCCAGGTCAGCCTGGTCGATGCGGCGATGCCCGGGATGCTGCCCGTGCCCAACGCCGAATGCGTCCGCCAGGCGGTGCGCACCGGGATGGCGGTGGGCGCAGCGATCAACAAGTGGAGCCGGTTCGACCGCAAGAACTATTTCTACGCCGATCTGCCGCAGGGCTACCAGATCAGCCAGCTCTACCACCCGATCGTGGGCGAGGGCGCGATCGACGTCGTCCCCGACGAGAAGGCCCCCGACACGGTCAAGCGCATCGGGATCGAGCGCATCCACATCGAGCAGGATGCGGGCAAGCTGATGCACGACCAGCACCCGACGATGTCCTACGTCGATCTCAACCGCTCGGGCGTGGCGCTGATGGAAATCGTCAGCCGCCCCGATATGCGCTCACCCGCCGAAGTCGGGGCGTACTTGCGCAAGCTGCGCTCGATCCTGCGCTATGTCGGGTCGTGCGACGGCAACATGGAGGAAGGCTCGATGCGCGCCGACGTCAACGTCAGCGTGCGCAAAGTCGGTGACGAGCTCGGCACCCGGACCGAGACCAAGAACGTCAACTCGGTGCGCTTCGTCATGGCGGTGGTCGAGGGCGAGGCGCGGCGCCAGGTCGAACTGATCGAGGGCGGCGGCAAGGTCGTCCAGGAAACCCGGCTCTACGATCCCGACCGCAATGAAACCCGCAGCATGCGGAGCAAGGAAGACGCGCACGATTACCGCTACTTCCCCGACCCCGATCTGCTCCCGCTGGTGCTCGACGACGCATTCCTCGCCGAATGCCGCGCCAGCCTGCCCGAACTGCCCGACGCCAAGCGCGCGCGGTATATCGGCGAGCTCGGCCTGAGCGCGTACAACGCCGATGTCCTCACCGCGGAGGTCGACACCGCGCGGTGGTTCGAGGCGCTGCTCGCCGAAACCGCCACGCAGTCGGGCAAGAGCGAGGCCGAGGTCGCCAAGCAGACCGCCAACTGGCTGACCTCGGAACTGTTCGGCGCCCTCAACCGCCTCGGCAAGACGCTCGATACTTCGCCCGTTAAACCCGCAGAGACCGCGGAATTGCTCGCGCTGGTCGGCAAAGGCACGATCTCGGGCAGCGCGGCCAAGCTGGTGTTCGAGAAGATGCTCGAAACCGGGGACAGCGCCGCCGCAATCGTCGAACGCGAGGGCCTGACTCAGACCAGCGACACCGGCACGATCGACACCGCCGTCGCCGCCATCCTCGCCGCCAACGCCGACAAGGTCGCCGAGTTCAAGGCGGGCAAGGAAGCGCTGTTCGGGTTCTTCGTCGGCCAGACGATGAAAGCCATGCAGGGCAAGGGTAACCCGGGGCTGGTGAATGCCGCGCTCAAGAAGGCACTGGAGTAGGGGGGCAGAGCCGATCATCTGGACCGCTGCATTGGGGTGGTTAGCGGGCGTGCAGATTAAGCTCGCGCCAGGTTCGCCGCACTGCATCTAGATAGAGAGGGCCGGCGCCGCAGGGCTTTGTTCGCGCGTTACTTTTGAGATGGCGGCAGGTCTTGCGTACAACGACCCTTGACGACGCGGTCTTCCCCCTCATACGTCCTAGTCCTGGCCGTGCACCTTAGGGCAAGCCGAAGCGATCGGCGAGCGAGACACCGCCTCACGAGATTCGGGATCGGGATGAACGCCCATCACTTGCTCGAGGAAGTCGGTCTTCAGTTCTCGGTCACCCGAGAACACATCCGCCATTTCGAAGCCAAGAACGCTGCGCAAGCTCAAGCACCCCAGCCGCAGCCGCAAGATGCGAAGCTTCTGGACCAGTAAGAGAAGGTCAGCGCTTGCCGACGAGCACTCCATAGAGGGCAGGAGTGTAAGAACCGTTGTAGCTGTATGGTGCAAACCAACGTATGACGACCTCTCGCCCCTGCGGGCCGGCAAACCACCCTTCGTAGCGGGTGGTACTGAACGGCACGTTCAAAGTGCCCGCGAAGCTGCCG
>JANXSP010000077.1 GCA_025356575.1 Novosphingobium sp. | reverse complement strand
CGAGCAGGCCGCCGCGGAACCACCAGCGGGCTGAATCTCCCGCATGGCGGTTATGGTGCCGCGCCCGTCTGGCCGCGCGCGCTCGCGGTGCGCATCGCGGGGCCATGATCGCACCCATCGATGCCGCGACCCGGGAATTTCTGGACGGCCAGCACGCGCTGCTGATCGGCGGGGAATGGACTGCGGGCGAAGGGCGCGAGATCGTGGTCGAGAACCCCGCCTCCGGGGCGCAGCTCGCCACCGTCAACGCCGCTTCGCTCGGCCAGCTCGACGACGCGGTCGCTGCCGCGCGCCAGGCGCTGCGCGGGCCGTGGGGACGGACGAGCGGGCGCGACCGCGGGGTCATCCTGGCGCGGATGGCCGATCTGATCGAGCGCGACGCGGACCTGCTCGGCGAGGTGATGACTCTCGACAACGGGTCGCCGCTCGAATCCTCGAAAATGGTCGTGCGCCACCTCGCTGCCGAACTGTTCCGTTACTACGCCGGCTGGGCGACCAAGATCGCGGGCGAAAGCTTCCAACCGAGCCTGGGCGGCGGCCGCGCCGGTCTCGACTTCCTGGTGGCTACAGTGCGCGAACCGGTCGGCGTGGTCGGCGCGATCGTCCCGTGGAACGCCCCCGCGGGGATGATCGCGCTGAAGATGGCGCCCGCGCTCGCGGCAGGCTGCGCGCTGGTGCTCAAGACCGCCGAGCTCGCCCCGCTGACCGGCGAACTGTTCGGACGACTGTGGGTCGAAGCGGGCGGACCGCCGGGCGCCTTCAACCTGCTCCACGGCTACGGCGAGGACATCGGCGCGGCGATGGCGGCGCATGAGGGGATCGACAAGATCGCGTTCACCGGATCGACGGCGGTGGGGCGCAAGATCGTCGAAGCCGCGACGGGTAACCTCAAGCGCGTAACGCTTGAGCTCGGGGGCAAATCGCCGGTGATCGTGTTCCCCGATGCCGATCTCGACGCGGTGATCCCGGCGGCGGCGATGGCCTGCTTCCTGTCGACCGGGCAGCAATGCATGGCGGGGTCGCGGCTGTTCCTCCACGCCGACATCCACGACCAGGTGGCGCAAGGTGTCGCCGATTTCGCCGCGGCGATGACCGTCGGCGACGGGATGGACCCGGCGACCACACTCGGCCCGCTGATATCGGCGCGACACAAGGCGCGTGTGCTCGATTATACCGTGGTTGCACGGGCCGAAGGGGCCACGGCGCTGCTTTGTGGCGAAGCCACCGGACCGGGCCATTTCGTCTCGCCCAGCGTGTTTACCGGGGTCACTGCAGGGATGAGGATCGAGCAGGAGGAGGTGTTCGGGCCGGTCCTCGCGGTGCTCAAGTTCGACGACGAGGATGCGCTGATTTCCGCCGTAAACGGCACACCTTACGGGCTGTCCGGATCGGTGTGGACACAGGACATCACCCGCGCGTTGCGCATCGCCAAGCGCGTCGATTCGGGCCAGGTGGCAATCAACGCGCATGCCGCGATGAGCGCGGAAACCCCGTTCGGCGGCAACCGCCAGTCGGGCTGGGGCCGCGAATTCGGGCGCGAAGGTCTCGACAGTTATCTGAAAACCAAGGCAATCAGCATCAACCTGGGTCCCAAAACCTGAGCGCGCGGATCGTCATCGTCGGCGCCGGGCTCGGCGGATTGACCGCCGCGCTGGCGCTGCAGCGCGCGGGGTTCGCGGTCGAGGTCCATGAGGGCGCAAAGGTGCTCGGCGAGGTCGGCGCCGGGCTAACGCTAAGCCGCGGCGCACAGGCAGTGTTCCGCGCGCTCGGGCTGCAGGACCGGATCGCCGCATTGTCCACGCCGTCGACTGCGTTTCCGTTCGTGCACTACGGTACCGGGCGACTGCTCGCCGGCCAGCTTTCGGATAGCGCAGGACTGCCCGACGACGGCACCGCCGACATTTCGCGCCAGTGCCACCGCGCCGATCTTCATGCCGTGCTCGCCGCCGCGCTGGAAGAACGCGCGCCCGGGTCGCTCCACCTCGGGCACCGGCTTGTCGCCATCGAGGAGGGCGCGAGCGCGGTCAGCGCGGTGTTCGCCGATGGCAGCCGCGCGGTCGGCGACGCGTTGATTGCCGCCGACGGGGTACGATCGGCTGCCCGCGCGCTGCTCTGGAACGACGGCGAACCGCGCTTCACCGGGCAAACCGCGTACCGCTTCCTGGTGCCCCGCGCCGGTGCCGCGCCGTTCCTCGAGCACGGCCGCGGCGCGGTGTTCGTCGGGCCGGGGGCGACGTTCAACCGCTATACGCTGCGCTCGGGAACGCTGCTTAACTGCGTCGGCATCGCCGCAACGGGTGAATGGACCGGCGAGGGATGGTCAACCCCGGCGACACGCGCGGAAATGCTCGCGCGGTTCGCGGGCTGGCACCCCGATGTGCTGGGCCTGATGGGCGAGGCCGAGGCGGCGATCAAATGGGGGCTGTTCGACCGCGCGCCCTTGCCGCGGTGGAGCGTGGGCCGCGCCACGCTGCTTGGCGATGCGGCGCATGCGATGCTTCCGTTCCTGGGCATGGGCGCGGCGATGGCAATCGAGGACGCGGTGATCCTGGCGCGCGCCTTTGCCGGCGAGCCGAACGTTGCCGCGGCCTTCGCGCGCTACGAAGCCGCGCGGACACCGCGCACCGCGCTGCTCCAGGCCAAGTCTGCCGAACAGGGCCGCCTGACCCAGGCCCGCGATCCCGAAGATTACGACGCCGCCGCCGCACCCGCGAGCGACCCCGCAATCCTCGCCTACGATCCCGTAACCGCGCCGATCTAAGATGCCGCGGACGCTCTACGACAAGATCTGGGATGCACATGTGGTGGCGCGCGATGCGGGGGGCGAAGTGCTGCTCTACATCGACCGGCAACTGCTCCACGAGGTCAGCAGCCCGCAGGCGTTTGCGGCACTGCGTGAACATGGCCTGCAGGTGCACCGCCCGGCGAGCCACATCGCGGTGGCCGATCATGCGGTGCCGACGCACGATCGCGGCGCGCCGATCGCCGACCCGCAGGCGCGCGCGCAAGTCGCGCTCCTTGCGGCGAACTGCGCCGAATACGGCGTCGAATACCTGGCGCTGGACGGCGAGCGGCAAGGCATCGTCCACGTCATCGGCCCCGAACAGGGCTTCACGTTGCCCGGGCTGACCTTCGTCTGCAGCGACAGCCACAGCGCCACCCACGGCGCGTTCGGGGCGCTGGCGTTCGGGATCGGCGCGAGCGAGTGTGGCACGGTACTGGCGGCGCAAGTGCTGTGGCAAAAGCGTGCGGCAACGATGCGCGTGACCTTCACCGGCGCGCTGCCCGATCATGTCAGCGCGAAGGACATGATCCTGGCGCTGATCGCCCGGATCGGGGCGAGCGGCGCGACGGGCTATGCGATCGAATACGCGGGCGAAGCGGTTCGCGCGTTATCGATGGAAGCGCGCATGACCCTGTGCAACATGAGCATCGAGGCTGGGTCGCGCACCGGTCTGGTTGCCCCCGACGAGACGACGTTCGCCTATCTCGCCGGGCGCCCGCGCGCGCCGCAGGAGGCCGACTGGGATGCGGCGTTGGCCGATTGGCGCGCGCTCGCCAGCGACGCCGACGCGCGTTTCGACCGGGAGGTGACGATCGACATCGCCGACCTCGCTCCGCAGTTAAGCTTCGGCACCAGCCCCGACCAGACCCTCCCGATCGGCGGGCGCGTCCCCGATCCGGGCGATGCTCCGGACCCGGCGCAGCGCGACAAGCTGGCCGGCGCGCTCGCCTACATGGGGTTGGCGCCGGGCACCGCGATGACCGACATCGCGGTCGATCATGTGTTCATCGGCAGCTGCACCAATGGCCGCATCGAGGATCTGCGCGCCGCCGCGGCCATGGTCGGAATGGGGCGCGTGGCGAAGGGCGTGCGCGCGCTCGTCGTCCCGGGCTCGGGCGCGGTCAAGCGCCAGGCCGAGGCCGAGGGGCTCGACGCTGTGTTCATCGCCGCGGGGTTCGAATGGCGCGAGGCCGGTTGCTCGCTGTGCGTGGCCATGAACGACGACCGGTTGCCCGCAGGCGCGCGCTGCGCCTCGACCTCGAACCGCAACTTCGAGGGGCGTCAGGGGATCGGCGCGCGCACGCATCTGGTCAGTCCGGCAATGGCCGCGGCGGCTGCGATCGCCGGGCGCTTCGTCGACATCCGGAGCTGGCGCGCATGACCCCGCTGGTCCGCGTCACCGGCCCAGCAGCGCGCCTGCCGCTGGCGAACATCGACACCGATATCATCTTTCCCGCGCGGTTCCTGCTGATCACCGAGAAGGCAGGGCTCGGCCGTTACGCCTTCCACGACCGCGCCGATCTGGCGGTTCCGCCGGGCACCGCGATCCTCGTCACCGGCGACAACTTCGGCTGCGGGTCGAGCCGCGAGCAGGCTCCGTGGGCGCTCGCCGACCTTGGCGTGCGGGTGCTGATCGGAGCCGGCTTCGGCGAGATTTTTGCCGCCAACTGCTTCAAGAACGGCATGCTTCCCATTGTCCTGGGTCCCGGCGAACTTGCCCGCGTCGATGCTGCGGTGCAGGCGGGCGCGGTGATTGCGGTCGACCTCGAAACCCAGGAAATCGCCGTTGCGGACCAGGACTCGATCCGTTTCTCCGTCGAGCCCGCGCGGCGCGAGGCGCTGCTGAGCGGATGGGACGAGATCGGCCGGATCCGCGCGGGATACGCCGCCCAAATCGCAAGCTTCGAACAACGCCAGCGCGCCGCCATCCCATGGCTCTGGCGCGCCCAGCAAGGATCATTGAATGGCTGATACCCGGCTCAAGACCAAACTCGCGCAAGGGCAGTTCTTTGTCGTTCCCGGGGTGCAGGACATGATCGCGGCGGTCACCGCCGACCGCGTCGGGTTCGATATCGTCTATGGCACGGGCTACTGGCTTACCGCCTCGGCTTATGGCCTGCCCGACGCCGGGATCGCCAGCTACACCCAGATGCTCGACCGCATGGCGACGCTGGTCAGGACGAGCAAGGCGGCGGTGATCGCGGATGCCGACACCGGCTACGGCGGGCTGCTCAACGTCCATCACACAGTCAGGGGCTACGAGGCAGCGGGGGTTTCCGCGATCCAGCTCGAGGATCAGGAGTTCCCCAAGAAATGCGGGCATACGCCGTACAAGCGGCTGATCCCGCTCGAGGACATGGTCGCCAAGATCAAGGTCGCGGTCGCCGCGCGCAAAGATATGCTGATCATCGCGCGCACCGACGCACGCCAGTCCGAAGGGATGGACGGGGCCCTCCGCCGGCTCGAAGCCTACGCCAAGGCCGGCGCCGATATCCTCTTCCCCGAAGCGATGACCTCGCAAGAGGAGATGCGCGCCGCCTGCACCGCGTTCGACAAGCCGGTCATGGCCAATATGGCCAACGGCGGGCTGACCCCGATCCTCAAGGGCAGCGAACTGGCGGACATCGGCTATGCCTTTGCGATCTATCCGTCGCAGACCAGCCTGGTCGCGGTAGCCGCGATGGAAGCGGCGCTGCGCGCGCTCAAGGATCACGGCGACGCCGACCGCGCGGGGTTGCCGGTGTTCGATTTCAAGACGTTCTGCGCGATGATCGGCTTCGAGGATGTCTGGGCGTTCGAGGAAAAATGGGGCAAATCGCGATGAAGATCACCGCCGCCGTATTGGGGCGTTCGGGCGGCAACGCGCGCCCGTTCGCCGACCACCAGCCGCTGCGGCTGACCGAACTCGAGCTCGAACCGCCGCGCGCGGGCGAACTTCTGATCCGGATCGATGCGGCCGGGCTGTGCCATTCGGACTTGTCGGTGGTCAACGGCGACCGCCCGCGGCCGATGCCGATGGCGATCGGGCACGAAGCCACCGGGATCGTCGAGGCGCTGGGTTCGCCCGATGACACCCAGTTCGCGGTGGGCGACCGCGTGGTGCTGGCGTTCCTCCCGGCGTGCGGCGAATGCGTGCGCTGCCAGTCGGGCGAAGGATATATGTGCGCCAATGGCGCCGCGGCGAACGGCGAGGGGCGGATGCTGCGCGGCGGCCGGCGGCTGTCGTGCGGCGATGGCGAGGTCCACCACCATCTCGGGGTGTCCGCGTTCGCGACCCACGCGGTGGTCGATCGGCGTTCGGCAGTAAAGATCGACGCCGACGTCCCGCCGCAGATCGCGGCGCTGTTCGGCTGCGCGGTGCTGACCGGGGTCGGCGCGGTGATGAACAGCGCGCGCCTGCGCCCGGGCGAAAGCGCGGTCATCTACGGGCTTGGCGGGGTCGGGCTCGCGGCGCTGCTCGGGGTGCTGGCGAGCGGCGGGGTGCCGATCGTGGCGATCGACCCGTTCGCGG
>JANXSP010000007.1 GCA_025356575.1 Novosphingobium sp. | reverse complement strand
TCGAGGAGATCGACAGCATCGTCGGGCGGCTCGAAGCCACATTGCGCCAACTCGGACTCGAGCGCGATACGCTGGTGGTCCTGACCTCGGACAACGGGCCGTGGTTCGAGGGCTCGGCGGGGAGCTTGCGCGACCGCAAGGGTGGCGCGGGCTATGACGGCGGCTACCGGGTGCCGTTCATCGCGCGGATGCCCGGCACCCTTCCCGCGGGTCGCCGCTCGAACGCGATCGCGATGGGGATCGACCTCATGCCGACGTTCTGCGCGATGGCGGACGTTCCGCTTCCCGCCGGGATCGAGATCGACGGCGGGGACATCGGCCCCGTCCTCACCCGGCAGGCACCGACCCCGCACGACCAACTCTTGCTGTTCGACAACGAGGAAGTCGCCGCAATCCGCACCCAGCAGTGGAAGTTCGTGAGCCAGGCGTATTACCGCGGATATCGCCTGCCGATCTCGGTCAAGCGCCCCGGCCTGACCCGCGCCGCACAGCTTTACGACATGCGCAGCGACCCGTCGGAGAACTACAGTCTGGCCGATCGCAATCCCGCGGTGGTGACGGACATGGACGCCCGCCTGCGCGCGGCGAGCGCCCGCTTCGCGCCGTTCGCCACCCACGCTCCCGCGCCGCTGCCGGTTATTGCTCCGCCGAGGGACTAGCTGCACGCGTCCTTCGAGACAGCGTGCGACCTCCTCAGGATGATCGGAAGTCGAACTAGCCCGGTTCCGCTTCCGAACGGGCGCCGCGCTTGAGCAATCCGGCGAAGGCCGCGCGGGGCGCGCGGCCTTCGTGGATCACCTTGTACACTTCGTGCACGATCGGCACGTCGATCCCCGTCGCCCGCGCCAGGTTGTAAATCGGCGCGCAACTTTTCACGCCCTCTGCGACCTGGCGCATGTCCGCGACGATGTCGCCGAGCGGGCGCCCCTGCCCCAGTTCGAACCCGACCGTGCGGTTGCGACTCAGCGGGCTGGTGCAGGTCGTGATCAAGTCGCCGAGCCCGGTGAGCCCGGCGAACGTCTCGGGCCGCCCGCCCAGTGCCACCCCCAGCCGGGTCATCTCGGCGATGCTTCGCGTGATCAGCGCGCTGCGGGTATTGACCCCGGCGCCAAGCCCGTCGCTCATTCCGGCGGCAATCGCGTAGACGTTCTTGAGTGCGCCGCCGAGTTCGGAACCAACCAGGTCGGTATTGCTGTAGACGCGGAACAATCCGCCACGGAACAGCGCGCGTAGCTGCGCCACGAGCGTTTCATCTGCCATTGCGATCACGCTTGCGGCAGCCAGCCCGGCAAGGATTTCCTTCGCCAGGTTCGGTCCGGTCAAAACCGCGAGCGGATGACCCGGGAGCTCCTGCGCCAGGACCTGCGACATGCGCAAATCGGTACCGCTCTCGAAACCCTTGGCAAGGCTGATCAGCGGGACTTGGGGGCGGACATGACCGCGCACGGCGGCAGCGGTCTCGCGCATCGCTTCGGATGGGACACCGAATATCACAATGTCGGCGTTCGCCGCAGCGCTGGTGATGGCGTTCGTGACCGCCAACTTCGCGGACAGCCTGAATCCCGGGAGGTAGCGCGAATTGGTGCGATCCCGCGCAATCTCGGCGACCACCTGGGGATCGCGCGCCCACAGCGTCACATCGGCGCGCGCGGCCAGAACATGCGCGATCGTCGTGCCCCACGATCCGCCGCCCAGCACGGCAATCCGCGGATCAGGCACCGGCGAGCAGTTCCTTGAGCGGGCGCGCAGTATCGGCGAGCGCGGCAGGATCGATTTCCGCCCCGGCCTCGACCAGCTTGCGGCCCTGCGCGTAATCCTTGACCATGTTGACGCAATCGAGCGCGATGACCCGGCCGCTGCGCAGGTAGATCATGCTGAAGCTGCGGCTCGCCGGATCGCCGCGCAGAACTGCGGCATCATGGAGCGCCGACAGGCCTACGGTCTGGAGCCGCAGGTCATATTGGTTCGACCAGAACCACGGTGTCGCCGCGTAAACCTGCGGCGCGCCGACGATAGCGCGGACCGCGCAGATCGCCTGATCGTTGGCGTTCTGGACCGATTCGACCCGGATCGTCGCGCCTTCGGCAAAAGCGTTGGTGTGCGCGGCGCAATCCCCGATGGCATAAACGTGCGCAAGGCTGGTGCGGCAGTATTCGTCGACGCGGACTCCATTGCCGCCCTCGGCACCCGCGGCGATCAACGGGGCGGTAGCCGGAACTATCCCGATGCCGACGATCACCATCTGCACGGCGACGAAACTCTCGTCGGTCAGACGGACCCCCGCGACCCGCTCGTCGCCCTCGATCGCCACCACACCGATGCTGGTGCGCAGATCGACCCCTTGCGCGCGGTGCTCCGCCTCGAAGAACGTCGAAAGCTCGGTCCCGGCGACCCGCGCCAGCACCCGCGGGAGGACCTCGAGCAGCGTCACCGCCTTGCCCAGCTTGCGCAACGCGGCTGCCGCTTCGAGCCCGATGTAGCCGCCGCCGACCACCGCGATCCGCTCGACCTCGGGTAGCTCATCCAGAATGGCGTCGATGTCGGCTCGGGTCCGCACTGCGTGGACCCCGGCAAGGTCGCTGCCCGGGCAATCGAGCGGCCGCGGATCGCCCCCCGTCGCCCAGATCAGGTCGCCGTAGGCGCACGTCCGGCCATCGCCTAAGGTCAGCGTCTGCGCGGCCGCGTCGATTGCGGCAACTTCGGTTCCGAGCAGCAGGTCGATTGCCTTGTCGAGCCAGAACGCGGGCGGGCGCAGATACATCCGCTCGAACGCCTTTTCCCCGAGCAGATATTCCTTGGACAGCGGCGGGCGCTCGTACGGCGGTTCTTCCTCACGCCCGATCAGGACGATGGTTCCGGCAAAGCCCTGCTGGCGCAACTGGATTGCCGCGGTGCCGCCGCCCTGCCCCGCCCCGACAATCGCCACATCGTATCGCATGCTCGGCTCCACAGAATTCTACCGCGGCCGTTCGAGATCGCGAGTCAGCTGCCCGCCCCGCTGGCGCAGGGTCTGGTCGGGAACGGATCCTGGTGAAAGTAGGCGATCTGGCTGCCGAGCGACCTTCGATCCGCTTCGCCGCAGGTTTCGCGCCCGTCGAGCACCGTACGGTCGCGCAAACTGGTCTGGTCCGTCGCCCTCATCCATCACCGGCGTCTAGGGGTGGGTCCGCGATGCATCAAGGGCCTGGTTCCCCGCGCATGGCGCTCGCCGCCGCGCCCCGCAAGTGAGAACGGCGCGCACCGCCGCAGATTCGCCACCGCGATTGACTAGGTAAAATCCGCATCCCGGCGGCGGACCGGGATTAACCATGCGGCGATAAATGCGGGCCTGACCACACGCTTTGGAGCCCGCGATGGCCAATATTCTCGTTGCCGACGATGATGACATCCTCGTCGATCTCATCCGTTTCCGCCTGCAGGGTGCGGGCCATCATGTGATCAGCGCGGGAGACGGCGAGATCGCCCTGAACCACGCTGTCCGGTTGGTGCCCGATCTGATCGTGCTCGATGCGATGATGCCCCTGCTATCGGGAATGGAAGTGCTCGCCGCGCTCAAAGAGAGCACGCGCACCGCGGCAATCCCGGTGATCATGCTCACCGCACGCCGCAACGAAAGCGACATCGTGGGCGCGCTCGAGGCCGGCGCGGCCGATTATCTGACCAAGCCGTTCATTCCCGGCGAACTGCTGTCCCGGGTGGCGGTGCAACTCAACCGGAGCGCGGCGCGTGCCTCGTAGCAGCGGCCTGCTGTGTTTGATGGTGGTCCCGGGCGCTGCGCTGGGTGCGCCTTCGCATCGTTCGGCGGTGATAGCGGTCAGCGCGTCGACGACGATCTCGGCCGTTTCGATCCCCGGCGCGGCACGCCAGAACTGGCGGCAGGCGGCGCTGTCGGTTGCCGCGGGTGATCCGCGCCGAACGGTGATCGAAGCCGAAGTGGACGCCGAGCACCGCGCCGGGACCGACGTCCGCCTTGCGGCGCGGGCCACGACTCGAACCGCGGGCGGGTCGTATTATTTCGGCGCTGGCTTCGTCCCGAACGCGACCTTCCGCGATCGCTGGCGCCTTTCGGGCGGCGCCGAGCAGCGCCTCGGGACCCGTTGGCAAGCTTCGCTCGATCTGCGCCTCGCGCACTACCGCGACGGGACAACCGCCGCCTTCGAGCCGGGGCTTACGTTCGGCGCAGCGCCTGCATTGGCCTTGTCGGCCAGAGCGATCAACCTGGTCGATCCCCAGGGACGCTACCGCGCGGGAGCGGCACTGCGGGCCGATTTCACCCCGCGCCGTTCGATCGCGTGGTTTGCCAGCATCGCCCGCTATCCCGACCGCGAGGAAGACGGCGTGCGCCGGCTCGATGCGCTGGCCGCGGGGATGCGCGCCGATATCGGCGATCACTGGCAGCTGCGCCTGAGCGCCGCGCAGGAGCGCCGCGAGCGCAGCTACCGCCGGCGTTCGGTCGGGCTGTCGTTCAGTTATCGACCGGCCGCGAGGTGACCCTTGCCACCAGTCTGATCCGGTTTTGCATCGCGGCGACCGCCATCCTGATAGCGGTTTTTGCAATGCTGGTCGTTCGGCGCTGGATCATCGAGCGCCGCGCCCCGATTTACGCAGCGCGCCGCTCGGCGATCACCCGCAATTATCTGCAACGTGTCGCGGGCTATATCGAGGAGCCGGCCGCGGCGCGCTGGTCGGTTCGCGAACGACTTGGCGCAGTTGGTCACCTCCTCCTGCTGCTGCGGGGAGGCGAGCGCGACCGGCTCATCCAGCTGGCCGAGATCGATGGTCTGTTCGACGCGGTACTTGCCCAGACCGGGCTGAATGCGGCGCGGCGCATCGATGCGATCCGGATGCTCCAGCAACTCGGCGGCGAGGCTGCGATCGCCAAGCTGCGCGAAATTCTGCGCATCGACCCGCACCGCATCGTAAGGCTCAACGCCGCGTTTTCGCTCGCGAGTTTCGGACGGCTTCCGCCCCCGCGTGAAACGATGCGCCTGCTCGATATGCCGGGTCGCGCGCCGACCCCGCTGGACATCGCGATCCTGCGCGCGCTGGCGCCCGATTACAGCGATCACCTTGAGCGGATGCTCGGCGACCGGATGCCGCACAGCCGCCGCGCCGCGATCATCGACGCGCTCGGCTGGTCCAGGAACGACGCGGTCATGCCAACGCTCGAGCGGGCAAGCACGTTCGTCGATGTCGAGGTCCGCTGCGCCGCCTTGCGCGCGGCCGCGCGTCTTGGCCAGTCGGCCGCCGCCCCGTGGATTATCGCCGGGTTGACCGATGCCAGCAGCGTCGTGCGCATCCAGGCGGTCAACGGTTGCTGCGTCCTCGGGCTGCAACAAGCGCTTCCCGCGTTACGCGCGTTGACACGAGACCCGGAGATCTGGGTCCGGCTCCGAGCCGAAGAAGCTTTGCTCAAGCTCGCCCCTCCGCCGGCGGGCCTCGCCCCGATGCCGCTGCGGATGTCGGCATGAGCCCGGGGGCCTACCAAGGAGTGGCGGCGGCGGCCATATTGTATCTGGCGTATGGTTGCCTGATCGTGGTGGTGTTCCGCAACGCGATCAGCCTGATCCAATTGATCCTGGCCAGCTTCGTCTTCGCAACGCGGGTCAAGCCGTCCGAATTCTCGCTCGACCTGTGGCACCGCTACGGCGATCTGGCGCCGCCGGTCTCGGTCGTCGCGCCTGCATTCAACGAAGAGCTGTCGATCGTCGAAAGCGTCCGCGCGCTGCTCGCGCTCGAATATCCCGAGCACGAAGTGATCGTGGTCAACCATGGGTCGGACGACGCCACCCTCGCCACGCTGATTGCCGCATTCGACTGCGTTCCCAGCGCACGCGAGCAGATCGCGGTGCTGCAGAAAACCGCGATCCGGGGCACATATCGTTCGCTGAGCCACCCCAACCTGATCCTCATCGACAAGGACAATGGGCGCAAGGCCGATGCGGTCAATGCGGGGATCGGGTTCGCCCGGACCCCGCTGGTCTGCATCATCGATGCGGATTCGATCATCGAGACCGACGGGCTGCTGCGCGCCGCCGAACTGTTCATGTACGACAACGGCAAGATGGTGGCGGTGGGCGGCGCGATCCGCATCGTCAACGGCTGCGAGGTCAAGGGCGGATCGCTGCGCAAGGTGGGCGTGGCCAAGGCGTGGTTGCCGCGTTTCCAGCTCGTCGAATATCTCCGCGCGTTCCTCACCGCGCGGGTCGCCAATGCCGAGAACAACACGCTGCTGCTGATCTCGGGCGCGTTCGGCATATTCCGCCGTTCGGTCCTGCTCGAGATCGGCGGCTATCGCCACGACACCGTTGGCGAGGACCTCGAACTGATCGTTCGCATCCACCGCCACATGCGCGAACAGAAACGCCCTTACGCCATCGGCTTTGTACCCGAAGTGGTCTGCTGGACCGAGGCTCCGACGACGCTGGCCGGCTTGCGCGGCCAGCGCGCCCGGTGGCAACAGGGCGCGCTGGAAACACTGGCGCGGCATTGGCGGATGGTCCTCAACCCGCGGTACGGGCGGATCGGAATGTTTTCGATGCTGCAGTTGGTCATCGAAGACGTCGTCGGGCCGCCCGCCGAACTGATCGGCTATCTCGTCATCCCCGCAGCGTTGTTTTTCGGCGTGATGGCTCCGGCGGTGGCGGCGGTGTTTTTGTGCGTGACCGTGCTGTTCGGCAGCGGCCTGAGTATCGGCACGCTGGCTCTCGAAGAGTTGCAGCTGCGCCGGACTCCTTCGGCGCACGATCTCTTCCGGGTCGGCATCGCGGCGGTGGCGGAAAACTTCGGCTACCGCCAGATCAACCTGATTTACCGCTTCGCCGGTATCGCGCGGCATCTGCGCAAGGACAGCTCGTGGGCCGCGGTCCCCCGCACGGGCTTCAACAGCGGTTGAATTCCATACGCAAAACAAATGCCAAACCGGATGGGCGGCTCTCGCATTCAAACGGGGCCGCGACCTATGTGCCGCTGCGATCACGCAAACTGCCCGATCTCGCAGACACTCTGCGCGCGCTGGAAGGATTACCCATGCAGGACTTACTCTGGATCGGCGCCGTTATCGGGCTGGTGGCTGCGACGCTGGCTTATGCCCGCGTCTGCGACAACGCGTGAGCGCGGCATGACGATCGACCTCTGGCTCGCCGCGATCACCGCGCTCGGTCTTCTCATCTATCTGGTGGTCGCCTTGCTGCGCCCCGAACGTTTCTGATCGGTACCCGTCATGACTGTCCAGGGCTGGATCCTTATCGCTGTCTTCGTCGGCATCCTGCTGGCACTCACCAAGCCGATGGGCGTGTGGCTGCACGCGCTGTTCGAAGGGCGCCGCACCCCGCTGCACCTGGTGCTGGGGCCGGTCGAACGCGGGTTCTACAAGCTGTCAGGGATCGACCCCGCCGCAGAGCAGGGCTGGCGCAAATACGCCGTGCACATGCTCATCTTCAACACCGTGCTGCTGCTGTTCACGTATGCCATCCTGCGGCTGCAGGGCGTGCTGCCGTTCAACCCCCTGGGATTTCCCGGGCTGAGCCAGCATCTCGCGTTCAACACCGCGATCAGCTTCACCACCAACACCAACTGGCAGAGCTATTCGGGCGAATCGACGATGTCGAACCTGAGCCAGATGATGGCGCTGACGATCCACAACTTCATGTCCGCGGCCACCGGGATCGCGCTGGCGTTTGCCCTGTTCCGCGGATTCGCCCGGCGCAGTTCGGCGACGATCGGCAATTTCTGGGCCGACATGACGCGGGTGACGCTCTATCTCCTGCTCCCGATCAGCGTCGTTTACGCGGTGTTCCTGATCGCCAACGGGGTGCCGCAGACGCTCGCCGGGTCGGTCGACGTGACCACGCTCGAAGGTGTCAAGCAGACCCTCGCCCTGGGTCCCGTCGCGTCGCAGGAAGCGATCAAGATGATCGGGACCAACGGCGGCGGGTTCTTCAACGCCAATTCCGCGCACCCGTTCGAAAACCCCAACGCACTGACCAACCTGGTCCAGATGCTGTCGATCTTCGTCGTCGGGTTCGGGCTCACCTGGTGCTTCGGCAAGGCCGTGGGCAATACGCGCCAAGGCTGGGCGATCCTTGCCGCGATGCTCATCCTGTTCCTCGCCGGCACCACCATCGCCTACAGCCAGGAAGCGATCGGCAACCCCGTGCTCCACCACCTCGGCATCGCCGGCGGTAATATGGAGGGCAAGGAGGTCCGCTTCGGCATTGCCGCGTCGTCGTTGTTCGCAGTGGTCACCACCGATGCTTCATGCGGCGCGGTCAACGCGATGCACGACAGCTTCACCGCGCTTGGCGGGCTGATCCCGCTGTTCAACATCCAGCTCGGCGAAGTCGTCGTCGGCGGGGTCGGCGCGGGGATTTACGGCTTCCTGCTGTTCGCCATCCTCGCGGTGTTCGTCGCCGGGCTGATGGTCGGTCGCACCCCCGAATACGTCGGCAAGAAGATCGAGGGGCGCGAGGTCAAGCTCGCGGTCCTGGCGATCGCGATCCTGCCGCTGGTGATCCTGGGCTTTGCCGCGATCAGTTCGGTCGTAGCCCCGGGGCTCGCCGGTCCGCTCAACAAGGGACCGCACGGCTTCTCGGAGATCCTCTACGCCTTCACCTCCGCGGTGGGGAACAACGGATCGGCGTTCGCCGGGCTGACCGCCAACACCCCGTATTACGACGCCATGCTCGGCATCGCGATGTGGCTCGGGCGGTTTTTCGTGATCGTGCCGATGCTTGCGGTCGCGGGCAGCCTCGCGGCCAAGAAGTACGTGCCCGAAACAGCGGGCTCGTTCCCGACCACGGGCGGACTGTGGGTCGGCCTGCTGGTCGGGACCATCCTCATCCTGGGCGGGCTTACCTTCCTGCCGAGCCTCGCGCTTGGCCCCATCGCCGATCATCTCGCGATGATCGGCGGCCACCTCTCGTAAGCGAAAGCGCAAACCATGGCTCGCACTGCCAACCCGTCGCTGTTTACCGCGCAACTGATGCTCCCGGCGATCGCGGATTCGTTCCGCAAGCTCGATCCGCGCCAGCTCATCCGCAACCCGGTGATGTTCACCACCGCGGTCGTGGCGACGCTGCTCACCGTGTTGCTGTTCGTCGGGCATGACGGACTGGCGATCTCGTTCAAGATCCAGCTGATCATCTGGCTGTGGCTGACGGTGCTGTTCGGCACCTTTGCCGAGGCTATCGCCGAAGGCCGCGGCAAGGCGCAGGCCGCCTCGTTGCGCGATGCCAAGGCCCAGCTTTCGGCCAAGAAGCTCACCGGTAGCGGCGACGCTTACGAAACCGTTCCCGGCACGCAGCTGACCAAGGGCGATGTTGTGCTGGTCGAGACCGGCGACCTGATCCCCGCCGATGGCGAAGTCATTTCAGGTGTTGCCTCGGTCAACGAGGCGGCCATCACCGGCGAGAGCGCGCCCGTTATCCGCGAGGCCGGCGGAGATCGTTCGGCGGTCACCGCGGGCACCCGCGTCATTTCCGACCAGATCAAGGTCCGCGTCACCGCCGAACCGGGCCACGGGTTCCTTGACCGGATGATCGCACTGGTCGAAGGCGCCACCCGCCAGAAGACCCCCAACGAAATCGCGCTGACGATCCTGCTCGTGGGTCTGACGATCATCTTCCTGATCGCGGTCGGCACGATCCCGGGTTTCGCATCGTATGCCGGCGGATCGATCCCGGTGACGCTGCTGGCGGCGCTGCTCATCACCCTGATCCCGACGACGATCGCGGCACTGCTTTCGGCCATCGGCATCGCGGGTATGGACCGGCTCGTGCGTTTCAACGTCCTCGCCAAATCGGGCCGCGCGGTCGAGGCGGCGGGGGACTGCGACACGCTGCTGCTCGACAAGACCGGCACGATCACCATCGGCGACCGCCAGGCGACCGAGTTTCGCCCCGTCGCCGGGGTCCAGGTCGGCGAACTGGCCGAAGCCGCGCTCCTCGCCAGCCTGGCCGACGAGACCCCCGAGGGCCGCTCGATCGTCGTCTTGGCGCGCGAAAAGTTCGGCGTGACCACAACCGAACTGCCGCAGGATGCCGAAATCATTCCGTTCACCGCGCAGACCCGTATTTCGGGGGTCCAGCTCAGCGACGGGCTGATCCAGAAAGGCGCGGTGGATTCGATCTTCAAGGCCAATCCGGGATCGGAAGAAACCGCCTCGGCGCCCGAACTGCGCCGCATCACCGACGATATCGCCCGCGGCGGCGGCACCCCGCTGACCGTGGCCAAGGACGGCCGCGTGCTTGGCGCCGTCTATCTCAAGGACATCGTCAAGGCAGGCATTCGCGAACGCTTCGGCGAGCTTCGCAAGATGGGCATCCGCACGGTGATGATCACCGGCGACAACCCGCTGACCGCGGCCTCGATCGCCGCCGAAGCCGGGGTCGACGATTTCCTCGCGCAGGCCACGCCCGAAGACAAGCTCGCGCTGATCCGCAAGGAACAGCAGGGCGGCAAGCTCGTCGCGATGTGCGGCGACGGCACCAACGATGCCCCTGCGCTGGCCCAGGCCGATGTCGGAGTGGCGATGAATACCGGCACTCAAGCCGCGCGCGAGGCGGGCAATATGGTCGATCTCGACAGCGATCCGACCAAGCTCATCGAGATCGTGGGCCTGGGCAAGCAGCTGCTGATGACCCGCGGATCGCTGACCACGTTCTCGGTCGCCAACGATGTCGCCAAGTATTTCGCGATCATCCCCGCGCTGTTCGTGGTGCTTTACCCGGGGCTCACGGTGCTCAACGTGATGCGCCTTGGCAGCCCGCAAAGCGCGATCCTTTCGGCAATCATCTTCAATGCGATCATCATCCCGATGCTCGTCCCGCTGGCGCTCAAGGGTGTGAAATACCGCCCGATCGGTGCGGGCCCGCTGCTCGCGCGCAACCTTGCGATCTATGGGCTTGGCGGACTGATCGCGCCGTTCATCGGCATCAAGATAATCGACCTCGCGGTCAACGGCCTCGGACTGGTCTAGGAGTTTTACGATGGGTAACGAAATCACATCCGCGCTGCGCCCTGCATTGGTCCTGACGATCTTGTTCGCGCTCCTCCTTGGCCTGGCCTACCCGCTTGCTCTCACCGGAATCGGCCAGGTGGTGTTCCCAGCGCAGGCCAACGGCAGCCTGCTTCGCGATGGCAACAAGCTGGTGGGCTCTGCACTCATCGGCCAGACCTTTGCCAGCGACCGCTACTTCCAGGGCCGCCCTTCGGCTGCGGGCAAGGGTTACGACGGGCTTGCTTCGTCGGGCTCGAACCTCGGGCCGAGCGCGCAGGCTTTGGTCGACCGGATCAAGCCCGATATCGCGAAGGCGCGCAGCCAGGGCGCGACTGGCGCGCTTCCGGCTGATCTGGTGACTGCTTCGGCCTCGGGCCTCGATCCGGATATCTCGCCGGCGTCGGCGCAGCTCCAGGTGGCGCGCGTGGCCAGGGCCCGCGGCTTGCCCGAAGCGCAATTGCGGGCGCTGGTGATCGCCGCCACGCAGTATCCTCTCCTCGGATTCCTCGGCGAAGAGCGGGTCAACGTGCTCGCACTCAATCGACAACTCGACCGGATCGGCGCTAACACCGTCAAGTGAGCCCGCCCGAGCACCGCCCAGATCCAGAGGCCTTTCTGCGCCAGGCTGCGCAGGAAGGCCGCGGCGTGCTCAAGGTCTTTCTCGGCGCCGCGCCGGGGGTCGGCAAGACTTACGAGATGCTCAGCGACGGCGGCGGACGCAGGCGCGCCGGGGTCGACGTCGTGGTCGGCGTGGTCGAAACCCACGGCCGCGCCGAAACCGAGGCGATGACCGCGGGCTATGAGATCATCCCCCGCCGCGAGGTCGAGCATCAGGGCCGGATGATCGACGAGATGGACATCGACGCCATCCTCGAACGCAAGCCCGGCCTCGTCCTGGTCGACGAACTGGCCCACACCAACGCGCCCGGCAGCCGTCATCCCAAACGCTACCAGGATGTCGAGGAGCTGCTCGCCGCGGGGATCAATGTCTATTCGACGGTCAACATCCAGCACCTCGAAAGCCTCAACGATGTCGTCGCCTCGTTCACGCGGGTACGGGTGCGCGAGACGGTGCCCGACCGCATTCTCGAACAGGCCGAGATCGAAGTCGTCGACATCCCGCCCGATGAACTGATCGAGCGGCTCAAGGACGGCAAAGTCTATATCCCGCACGAAGCGACGCGCGCGCTCAGCCACTTTTTCTCCAAGTCGAACCTTTCGGCCTTGCGCGAACTTGCGCTGCGCCGTGCGGCACAGACCGTCGACCGGCAGATGCTGGACCAGCTGCGAGCATCGGGCGAAACCGGCAACTTCCCCGCGGTGGAGCGGATCGTCGTTGCGGTTGGCGACCAGCCGGGCGCGGAAAACCTCATCCGCACCGCGAAGCGGCTCGCCGACGGGCTACGGACCAGCTGGAGCGCGGTGTGCATCGAGACGCCGCGCACCCTGACGTTAGGCGAGCAGACCCGTACGCGGATCGGTGAGGCTTTACGCTTGGCCAGCACACTCGGCGCGAGCGTGGTCACTGTCCCCGCGGAGGATGTGATTTCGGGACTTCGCGACCATCTTACTGAGACCCGCGCTACCCTCCTGGTGATCGCAAAGCAGCAGCGCAGTTGGTGGTTCGCGCTTCGCCATCGCTCGGTTGTCGACCAACTGGTGCGCGAGCTCACGGGGGTGACGGTTCACGTAGTGCCCGCTGAGGGTCTTCCGGCGACCGGCGAGAAAGGTAGTCGATCAGCCAGCCAAATGCCCG
>JANXSP010000144.1 GCA_025356575.1 Novosphingobium sp. | reverse complement strand
TCCACGGGAAGCACGCGGCGGCTTGGCGTATTAAGCCGCAGCTCCACCCGGAGAGACATTATGACCGCCACGATCCCCGCACCAATCGATGACGATGCCCGCTGGCAGATCGCGCTGGCCAGGGACCGGCGGTTCGACGGGGTGTTCATCACCGGGGTCCACTCGACCGGGATCTATTGCCGCCCATCATGCCCGGCGCGCCCGCCCAAGCGCGCCAATGTCGAGTTCTTCGCCACTGCCGTCGATGCCGAGGCGGCGGGTCTGCGCGCCTGCCTGCGCTGCCGCCCCGATGCGGTGGCGCGCGACGAGGCGGCCGTCGCGCGCGGTATCGCAATGCTCCGCGATGCGGCGGAGGCCGTGCCGCTCGAGCGGCTGGGATTGGCCACCGGCTATTCGCCCGCGCATTTCCAGCGATTGTTCAAGCGCGCGGTCGGGCTGTCGCCAGCGGCATTCGCGCGCGCCTTGCGGGTCGAGCGCGCTGCCGATGCCCTGAGTGCGGGCGAGCGGGTTACGGACGCGATCTACGACGCCGGCTTTAGCGCACCATCGCGGTTCTACGCAGCAAGCGAGGGTCGGTTGGGCATGACCCCGTCGGCATGGCGCGATGGCGGCCGCGGTGCGACAATCCGCTGGGCAGTGGTCGTGACCTCGCTCGGCGAGATGCTTGTCGCCGCGACCGCCAAGGGGGTGTGCCGCTTGTCTTTTTCGGAGGGACGCGAGGCGCTAGAGCGACGGTTTCCCAACGCCGAGCTAAACGAAGGCGGCGCCGATTTTGCCGCGCTGGTCCGCGAAGTCGTCGCCGCGGTCGAAGCGCCGGGCGAGTTCGCGCAAATCCCGCTCGATGTCCAGGGCACCGCCTTCCAGGAAGCCGTGTGGCGCGAACTCCAGCGCATTCCCAAGGGCGAGACGCGCAGCTATGCGCAGATCGCAGCCGCTGTAGGTAATCCCGGCGCGGTGCGTGCAGCGGGATCGGCCAACGGCGCGAACAACGTGGCGGTACTGATCCCATGCCACCGCGTGGTGCGCAGCGACGGCACGCTCGGCGGCTATGCCTACGGGCTCGACATAAAGCGCGAGCTGCTTGCGCGCGAAAGGGCATGATGGACAAGGTCGAAGTATTCCGCGCGCTGCATATCCCCGGCGATCCGCTGGTGCTGTTCAACATCTGGGACTCGGGCAGCGCGGCTGCCGTGGCGAGCGCCGGAGCCAAGGCTATCGCCACAGGCAGCTACGGTGTTGCCCGCGCGCGCGGTTCCAGCGACGGGGAGAACCTCGCGCTGGGCGACGTGCTCGCCAACCTCGCCGAGATCATCGGCGTGACCGACCTGCCCGTCACCATCGACATGGAGGCCGGCTACGGCGGCGACGCCGCTGCGGTCGGCGGTGCGGTTGCCAAGGCCCGCGCGCTCGGCGCTGCAGGGATCAACATGGAGGATCGCCTGCCCGGGCTCGGCGACCTGCTTCCTGTTGCCGAGGCCGCGGCCAGGATTGCGGCGGCGGCGCACACCGGCGTGTTCGTCAATGCGCGCTGCGACGTCTTTCGGGGCAAGGCGGGCGCCCAAGACACTGCGCCGCTGATCGCCGATACACTCACCCGCGCACAGGCCTATGCCGAAGCGGGCGCTGGCTGTCTGTTCGTGCCGTTCCTTGCCGACTCCGCGACGATTGCCGCGATCTGCGCGGGTTCGCCGTTGCCGGTTAACATCCTGTGGTCACCGCCCTGCGGCGACCGAGCGGCGCTCGCGGCGCTGGGAGTGGCGCGGATCAGCCACGGGCACCAACCGTGGGCCGCGGCGATGGCCTGGCTCGAGGCTCAGGCGGGCGCGGTGCTCGGCGGCGGGGTTCCACCGTATTCCGCAGGAGCTGCATCATAACCCGCATCGCGCCCGAGATCGCTCCCGGCCTCTTCCGCCGGATCGTCGCCTTTCCGCTGAGCCTGATCGTGATCGGCACGGTGATGCTCGCCGCCACCGCCAGCCTCGTCTCGCTGGGGGTCCACCGGATCGTAACGCTGCGCAACCGGCCCGAGGGTGCGCTTGGCGGGCTGCTGGTGGCGATCTGCGTGATCCTCGCGTGGAAGGTCTACAAGGCCTGGATCGAGCGTACGCCCGACCGCGAGCTTGCCGCCCCCGGCGCGTGGCGCGAGCTCGGCAGCGGGCTGGTGTTCGGCACCGCGCTGTTCAGCATGGTCACCGCGATCGTGTGGCTGGTCGGCGGGATCGACTTTCTCGGTCTGCGCGGCGGGATCGGCGCGCTGTGGTCGATGCTTGCGGTAGCGTTCGTCAGCGGCAGCTTCGAGGAGCTGCTGTTTCGCGGCGTGCTTCTGCGCCAGCTCGAGCGTCTGTTCGGGACCGTCGCCGCGCTGGTCCTGTCGAGCGCGTTCTTCGGCGCGGCGCATCTGATGAACCCCGGCGCGACGCTATTCGCGGCGTTCGCCATCGCGGTGGAAGCCGGGCTGATGCTGGGCGCAGCCTATCTGCTGACGCGGCGGTTGTGGCTGGCAATGGGCATCCACGCGGCGTGGAATTTCGCCCAAGGGTGGATATTCTCGATCCCCATCTCGGGCGGCAAGCCGCCGCGCGGGTTGCTCCTCACGCGGGTCCACGGGCCCGAGTGGCTCACCGGCGGAGCTTTCGGGCTCGAAGCGTCGGTGGTCGCGCTAATCGTTTGCGCGACGGCGGGAGCATGGCTGCTGACGCTGGCGGTCCGCCGCGGCGCGCTGCGCCCGCGCGAGCGTTCACATAAAACTATACGGGTCGATGTCGACCGCGATGCGGATGCCGGGCGGGAAATCCAGTCCCCCTAGCCATTCGCGGATGATCCGCTGCAATTCGGCCGAGCGCCGTGCGAGCACGAGCAGGCGGTAGCGGTGACGCCCGCGCAGCAGTGCCATCGGCGCGGGTGCGGGGCCCAGGACATCGACATCGGGCAGATTGGGCCGCGTCCCGCCGAGCGCACGCGCTGCCTCACGCGCCTCGGCTTCATCCTCCGAGCTGACGATGATCGCCGCCCAGCGCCCGAATGGCGGCGCCCCGGCATCGCGGCGGGCTTCGGTTTCGGCGGCGTAGAACGCATCGCGGTCGTATGCGGCGAGCGCGGCGATCACCGCGGTTTCGGGATGGCGGGTCTGGATCATGACTTCGCCCGGCTTCTCGCCCCGCCCGGCGCGCCCGCCGACCTGGGCGACCTGCTGATAGGTCCGCTCTGCGGCGCGCAAATCCCCGCCCTCGAGCCCAAGGTCGGCGTCGACCACGCCCACCAAGGTCAGCTGGGGGAAGTGGTAGCCTTTGGTGACCAGTTGCGTTCCGACGATGACGTCGATCGCGCCGCTTTCGGCCATCTCGACGAACTCGGCGACTTTTCCAGGTGAAGACAGCGTGTCCGAGGTGACCATCGCGACGCGCGCCTCGGGCATCAGTTCGGCAACCTCGTCGGCGATACGTTCGACCCCCGGGCCGCAGGCGACCAGGCAATCGGGGGTGGCGCATTCGGGGCAGGCCTCGGGTACCGGAACCTGATGACCGCAGTGGTGGCAGGCGAGCCGGCGCGAGAGACGGTGTTCGACCAGCCACGCCGAACAGTTGGGGCACTGAAAGCGGTACCCGCAATGGCGGCACAGCGTCAGCGGCGCATAGCCGCGGCGGTTGAGAAACAGCAGCGACTGTTCCCCGCGCGCCAGCCGCTCGCGCATTCCCGCGACCAGTGGGGGGGCGAGCCAGCGCCCGCGCTCGGGCTGGTCGGTGCACAAATCGACGATCCGGACATCGGGCAGCTGCGCTCCGCCGAAGCGGTCGGGCAGATCCAGCTTGGTATACGTGCCGTTGGCCGCCAGGTGCAGACTTTCCAGCGCCGGGGTTGCGCTCGCCAGGATCACCGGGATGCTTTCGAACCGTGCGCGGATGACTGCCACGTCGCGAGCGTTGTAGCGGACCCCGTCGTCCTGCTTGAACGAGGTCTCATGCGCCTCGTCGACCACGATCAGGCCGAGGTCGGCATAAGGCAAAAACAGAGCCGAGCGTGCGCCGACGACGACTTGCGCCCCGCCATCGGCGATCGCGCGCCACGCGCGGCGGCGTTCGGTGGATTTGAGCGAGGAGTGCCACAGAACGGGCGCAGTGCCGAAGCGGTCGGCAAAGCGGCGCAGAAAATGCTCGGTCAGCGCGATTTCGGGAAGCAGGACGAGAACTTGTCGGCCCTCGTCGAGCGCGGCGGCAACCGCTTCGAAATAGCATTCGGTCTTGCCCGACCCGGTCACCCCGTCGAGAAGGAACGGCGCGAACATACGCGCGCGTACGGAGTTCTCCAGCACCGCCGCCGCCGCGCCTTGCGCCTCGCTCAGCAGCGGCTTTGCAAAGTCTGGCCGCGCGCGCGGATAGGGCCGGTCGAGATCGACGACCACAGGCTCGAGCAGCCCGGTATTGACCATTCCGCGCAGGACGCCTTCGGACACCGAGGCCCGTTCGGCCAGTTCGCGGATCGTTGCCTGTTCATCGACCAGCGCATCGAGCGCGGCGGCGCGCTGCGGAGTCATTCGCTCGGGCTCGCGGCCGGAAAGGCGGTATTCGGTCGTCGTCCCCCCGCCGCGCAGCGCCGCGCCGCTCGCCAGCGCCATCCGCGCCACCGCGGCGAGCGGAGCGCAATAGTAGTCCGCAGTCCATTCGATCAGGCGGCGCAGGGGGGGCGCCAGCGGGCGCACGGGCAGGACCTCGGCGAGTGGGCGCAGGCGGCTGTCCGGAACCTCGCTCCCCGGCAGGCGTTCCCGCTCCCAGACAATGCCGACGATCTGGCGCGGCCCCAGCGGGGCGACCACGACCGATCCGGGCTCGACCGCCATGCCCTCGGGCACCCGGTAATCGAGCGGGCCGAGCGCGGCATTGAAGACAAGGAGTCGGGCGCGGTTCATCTGCCTCGCCTATATGGGCACGATCCGGTGCAAAGCAGGAGAGCGGTCGATGAGTGCACAGATTTCTTCGCCCGAGCCGCGGTTTCGCGCGCTTGGCCGGCGCGGGTTCATGGTCGGGGTCGGCGCAGCCAGCCTGATGGCACTGCCCGGCTGCGCATCGTACGGCGGGTTCGGTTATCTCGACGCAGTCCGCCGCCTGCTCGACTATTCGACGCGCAACGCCTTCGCCCGTTTGATCCAGCCCGGCGGGTTCTGGGACGATCAGCTTGCCCGGCTCGATCTGCCCAGCGTGCTCGGCAGCCGCGGCGGAGTGCTCGCCAACATCCTTTCGTCCAACCTGTTTCGCGACCGGCTCCAGCATCAGTTCAATATCTTTGCCGAACAGGGCGCACGCCGTGCCGCGCCGATCGTCGCCGATACCGTTCGCACGATCGGTATCCAGAATGCCGTCGATCTCATCCGCGGCGGCCCGAGCGGAGCGACCATGTTCTTGCGCCAGGCGATGGCAGGAAGCCTGATCAATGCGATGGTTCCGGCATTGGGCGATGCGATGCGCGTGGCCGGCGACCCGCTCGTCGGCCAGGCGATCGGAGCGTTGGCCGGGGTCGATATCGGCAACGTCGCGCGTGCGTTCTCGGCGCAGGTCGACGATGCGATCTGGGGTCAGGTCGGACGCGAAGAGGCGGCGATCCGGGCCGATCCGCGGCGGACCAACGATCCGGTGCTGATCGCCGCGCTCAAGGTGCTCTAGCGGGCGCGGACGCGCTTCGCTAAGGCGGCTTCTGAGTCGCGGGCCCACCCGCACGGGGAGCCGCCATGAAGTTTTTCGTCGATACTGCCGACACCGCGGAAATCGCCGATCTGGCCGAAACCGGGCTGCTCGACGGGGTCACCACCAACCCCTCGTTGATCGCCAAGTCGGGGCGTCATTTCATGGAAGTCACCCGCGAGATCTGCGGGCTGGTGGATGGCCCGGTCAGCGCCGAAGTGGTGGCGCTCGATCACCCCGGGATGATGCGCGAGGCGGAGATCCTGCGCCGCATCGCGCCCAACGTCTGCATCAAGGTGCCGCTGACGATCGACGGGCTCAAGACCTGCAAGAAGCTCACCGGCGAGGGGACGATGGTCAACGTGACCTTGTGCTTCAGCGCCAACCAGGCGCTGCTCGCGGCCAAGGCGGGGGCGACGTTCATCTCGCCGTTCGTCGGGCGGCACGACGACAACGGCTTCGACGGGATGGAGCTCATCAGCGACATCCGCCTGATCTACGACAACTACGATTTTGCGACGCAAATCCTCGTCGCCAGCGTCCGCCATCCGATCCACGTGCTCGACAGCGCCAAGATCGGCGCCGACGTGATGACCGCGCCGCCCGCGGTGATCCGACAGCTGTTCAAGCACGTCCTCACCGACAAGGGCATCGAAGGGTTCCTCGCCGACTGGGCCAAGACCGGCCAGAAGATCGGCTGACCTAGCAATGCGCGACGAAACCCCTCTGGACCGGTTCAAGACCGTGCT
>JANXSP010000134.1 GCA_025356575.1 Novosphingobium sp. | reverse complement strand
GCCGCGCCGCCCGCGCCGTTGGTCAAGCCGAAGCCGCCCGCGCCGCCGGTCGCGTTTGCGCGCAGTTGAGCGCTCGAAAAACGCACCGCACCCCCCGCGGCGAGGAGCGTCGCGCTGCCGGACTGCCCGGCGCCGCCATCGCCGCCGATCCCGCGCGGGCTGTCGACGATGCTGTCACCGCCGGCTCCGCCCAATCCGTTGGCATCGAGCGAGGTCACGCCCAGATTGGCGAGACCCACCTGGGGCAGCGCCAAGTTATCGCCGCCCGAGCCCGCGACGACTCGCCCGCCGATACCGATGCCGCCATCGCCTCCGCGTGCGCCGGTACCGAAACCAGCTCCCCCGGCGCCGCCGTGGCCGCCGGTCCCGCCCGCGTCGGCCGCGAATGACGCGGTCGTCAGCGTGCCGTTGGCGGGCCCGGCGAGCGCGCTGATCGTACCGCCCGTGCCAGTCCCGCCGAACCCGCCGGGCGTTTCGGGGGTGATATCGCCGGCGTTGACCCCGTCGCCGCCGTCTCCGCCAATGCCGGGCGCGCTGAGCAACAGATTGGTTATGGCGATCGTCGATCCGCCCGCCGCATCGCTCAATGCGTTGACCAGCACGCTGCCGCCGCGGCCGTTTCCGCCGTTGCTTCCGTTCGCGCCGAACCCGCCATTACCGCCTGCGTAGAGTTGGAGATCGGGCCCGGTGAGCGCGCCCAGATGGGCAACAAGCGACGCGGTTCCGCCGACGCCAGTGCCCGGTGCAAACGCGTCGCCGCCGTTACCGCCCGCGCTGATCGACGATTTGCCGGGCAGCGCAAGGTTGGCACCGTCGGCCAGCACGGCAGCGGTGCCGCCGGTACCGGCGCCGCCCGCGCCGCCGACATCGAAAAAGCCGGTGCCGCCCGAGGCGTCGGCGAAAATCTGCACCGGGTTGGTGAACGACAGGTTCCGCCCCCCCGCGCTTAGCGTTGCGGTCCCTCCCAAGGCATCACCACCCACGCCGCCGGTTCCCGTCGCAGACCCGCCGAATGCATTGGCGGAAACCGTCAAGGCGGCGCCGATCACGGGTCCCGGTCCTGCGCCGGGCGCGGTGAAGCTCGCGGTCCCGCCGATGCCGCGGCCGGCCGTTCCGTTATCCTGCCCCCCGCCATTGCCCTCGGCCGAAACGCGGACGTTGCCGGTGACCGAAATGGTCATCCCCGTTCCCAGGGTCAGCGAAGAATTGCCCCCGGTCCCGTCGCTGCCGGGCTGCGCGATGCCGCTCCCGCCGAAGCCGTCGCTCGAGATCAGCAGACTGCCCGCTACCACGCCCGAGCCACTACCCGATCCGGAGATCGCAGCGGTGCCGCCCTTGCCCGTTCCCGATTCGGGCGTGCACACGGCGCAGTTTCCGCCCGATCCGCCTTGTCCATTGCTCGAGACGGTCAGCCCACCGATAAAAGTGCCCACCGATCCCGGGCCGTTGACCGTCAGGACAGCGTTGCCGCCCTGTCCGGTGCCAGCGGCGGCGTCTGCGTAGAACGACTCTCCGCCGATCCCGTCGGCCGAGATGGTCGTGGCGCCGCGCACGATCAGTTTGCCACCGTTGATCAGCGCGATCGAGGCCGATCCCCCGGTCCCGTTTCCTCCGGGGATCGAGGGCCCCTCGTTGGCGACCGCATTGGCACCGATCCCGGCGGCGGTGTTGAACAGGTTGCCGTTTATCCGGATCGTGCCGCCGTTGGCGACGATGGTCGAGGTGCCGCCGAGCGCGGGCGCATCCGTATTGAATTTCTGGTTGTCTGCCGACACTTCCAGAACGCCGCCGATAGTCACCGTGCCGCCGGGATTGGCCGTGACATGCGCGCCGGTTGTTCCCAACAGCGCCAGATCGGTGGCGAACGCCGCGGTGCCCGACGACGCTGTCAGCGAGGCATCGCCTTGCGCCGCGGCGAGCACATACGACGTGTAGGTCCCCTCGGCGATCGTGATATTGCCTGCCGGAACAGACGGAGGCGGGGACTGGTTGAGGTTGGCATAGCCCTGGCTCACGCTGTAGCCGGTCGTGATGACGACGGCATTGCCATCGACATCGGCAGCGCCCGCGACGTCGAAGCCGATCTTGCTGCCCGCGGTCAACGCCAGGGTGATGGCGTCATTGCGCGGTACCGCCACCAGATAAACGCGGTGGCTGTTGGCGAGGCCCGATCCGGCGACGCCGCCGATGGTGCCGGAATTGGTCAGGGTCGTACCGCTGCCACTGGTTCCGGTATTGACCTGGATGGTGAACAACCCGCTCGGCGCGAAGCTGATATAGCCCGCGTCCGCGCTGACCAGTGCGGCCGAACCGTTCTGGGTGATCGTCCCGCCGTTGTTCACCACCGGGGCAAAAGCGGCCATGTACGAACCGTTGGCCTTGGATCCATCGATGATCGCGCCCGGCTGGATCGTCACCGACGACCCGGGCGACGCAGTTGAAAAGAACACCGTGTTCCCGAAGAAGAATGATCCGTTGGCATCGCGGAACGGATCGGCGGTGGTCAGACCCAGATGGCCGACATCGAACCGCGCGTTCGAACCCACCACGATCCCGGCGGGGCTGTAGAAGAACACGGTCCCGCCCGGCAGGAACCCGCTTGAAGCATTGCCGATCTGCGATTTTACCGCGCCATCGAATTTTACCGCACGGGTGACGTCCACCGGGACGATCCGGTTGAGCACGGCAAAGTCCGAGATCAGGCCGTTGTTCTGGAATGTCGCCGTCGTCCCGGCCGCCTGGAACGCAATTGTTCCGCCGCCGGTCGCGGTGTCGGTCGGCACCCAGTTGATCACCGTCTGCGCAGCGCCGAGCGTCACCGTGGTGGACCCGACGCCGGTCACGACCCCCGCGCTGCCGCTTACCACCGTTGGCGTGCCGTTGAACGATTGCGCGCGCGAAGGAGAGGGTGCCGCCGCGAGTGCAGCCCCAAGCGCCAGCGTCGAGACGAGCGCCAAGCTGGTGCGGCTGCGGTTGGTGAGCATCAGCGTGTCCTCCACGGGAGCAGGCGAGTTGTCAGCGTGACGAGAAACCGCGCACTGCCGCGGGTTGCGGAAATGCCCGCACGCTCGAGCGGTACGGCCAGCGCGGCGTCGAGGCGGAAGCGGTCACCCCATTGGGCGCGCAGACCGCCGCCGGCGGAGGTCAGGCGCTGGGACCCGGCAAGGTTCTTCGTCCAGGCCCATGCCGCATCTCCGAAAACGTAAGGCTGAAGGGTCAAGGTGTGGTCGTTGTTGGCGAGGAACCGCGGACCGCGCAGTTCGGCAGTCAGGCCCACGCCGCTGTCCCCGGTCAGGGTTCCCGGATCATAGCCGCGCCCGACGGTGTAGTTGCCGGCGGTAAACTCCTCGAACGCGAGGACCGGGCCGAACGCATATTGCCCGCGCGGCGCCAGGACGATCGCGGCGCTGTGGCCGATCGCGACCTGGGCTTCGCCGGCAAACCGGATGATCGTTGCGGTGGGACTGCCGTCGGCGCGGCTCGTGGGGGTCAGGGTCACGCAGGCCAGCCCGATGCAGCCCTGGGTCGCGTCGAGGATCGCGAGACCCTGACGCAGTTCGAGCGTCGCGGCGTAGCGCCAGGCAGGCTCACGCCGCGCCAGATCTACCCCGTCGAAAACCGCGCGCAGCCACGCCACGCGCAGCTTGTCCTGGGTGAGCGGTCCAACCAGATCGACCTTCTGGTTGAGGAAATCGAGCCCCCCGCCTAGCGTCAGATTGCGCGCCTGGCTGCGGACGACGGGATAATGGACGCCCAGCGTGGCGAACAATGTCCGCGCCCGCAGCGCCGGCACTCCGGGCAAGGCCGCGCTGCCGAGGTCGGGGCGGGTCCAGGCATAAGTGAACAGGCCCTCGACCTTGAGCCCTTCGCCGCCGGGGCGGAACTCGTGACCGATCTCGAGGATTTTCTGCTCGCGCGGCTGCGCGGTGGAATAGAACGCCACCGATGTAGCATCGCCCATTCCCGTCAGCCCGAACACCTGCGCGCGAAGCTGTGCGCCCCAGCGGCCGGTTGCGATCGACGAGAGGTTCTGCACGGTCAGGTCGAGCACGTAGGGCCGCCGCAGCACGGTTACCTCGCCGATCAAATCACCGACTCCAGTGCCCGCGGGCTTGAGCGTCAGCTGGACGTTGTACCCCGGTAGATCGCGCGCCAGCAGCAAGTAGCGCTCCGCCTCGAGCCGGTTGAAGACCTCGCCCTGGGTGAGGTGCGCGAGGTATTGCTGGAGCTTGGCTTCGGCCCCCTGGGTCTCGCCGCGGGCGCGGATTGCCGTGACCCGGGCGTAAAGCACTTCGAGCCGCACTTCGCCGCCCTCGATCCGCTGGGTCGGAACCTGGACTGCGGCAAGGTAGCCCTTGTTACGCAGGATTGTCGCGGCGGCATCGCGGATTTCGCACAACGCCGCCACGGGCTGCTCGCCTCCGGTGAAATCGCGCCACGCCGGGGCCATCTCGGCGTCGGTCGCGCCCTTGAGATTGCCGAAGGTAACATGCGCGATCCGCACCTTGATATCGGCGTAGCGCGGATCGGCGAGCGGGCACGGGGAGCGTTCGATACCGCCCTCGATCGACAGCGTGCCGCGCCCCGGCTCGCTTGCGGCGCGCAGGCCCTGCAGTTCGTCGCGGGTTGGAACGCCGGTCACCGCACTGGCGGTTTGCGCCGACACGGCAGGCGCCAGCAAGATCGAAGCGGCCATTCCCGCACCGATCCAGATCGCTCCGAAACCTGATTTCCCACCCGGCATGCTCGTCCTTCCCGAAGGTTCGGTCAGCGTAGCGCGGCCCATTTTTTTATTGGAGCGTGCTGAACCGCGATAGCGTGCGAGTCAACGTGATGTGTGACGCAGGGCACCGGCCGTGGGGTAAATTTCCGGGCTTAACCGGGAACGCGCCGGGGGCGGTGGTTAACCCGCCAGAAGCCGCACTCCAGCGTAGATCGTCAGCGCCGCGGTCAGCCAGCGGATGACACGCTCGGGCAGCAGTCGCAATGCCAGCAAACTGCCGATCTGACCGCCGATGACCACCGCGATAAGCAGCGGCAACGATCCGCTCAATGCCTCGCCAAAGCGCCCTGCTCCGTTCTTGGCGAGTTGCCCGGCGATCCCCGCAAACGAATTGATCAGGATGAACAGGCTTGCGGTCGCGGCGATTTGGCGGGCCGATGCCCACCGGGTCAGATGGAGCAACGGCGCCAGGAAAATCCCCCCGCCGATCCCGACCAGCCCCGCCAGGTACCCCAGCGGCGCCGCGGCGAGCGGCATGAACCGCGCGGATCCCGCGGGCTCGCCGGCTACCTCTTCCCTGCGGGGGAGGAGCAGCGCCAGCCCCGCAGCCACCAGCGAGAGCCCGAGGACAATGAGGAAATGCGCTTCCTTGATCGGGGTCAACCCACCAAGGAAAGCCATCGGTGCGGCGATCAGCGCCAGGGGCAAGGAACGCCGCCACGGAATAACCCCCGCGCGGGCGAAACGCAGCGTACTGCCGCTGACGACCAACACGTTGCACGACAGCGCCACCAGCGGCAGCAGACTGTATGGGAACCCGGACAGCGCGAGCAGCGCATTGTACGTCGAGCCGCCCCCGAACCCGACCGAGGCGTAGAGCAAGGCAGTCGCGAAGAACCCGAGCGGGAGCCAGCTCACCGGGTTGTCCCCCGCCTAGCGCCGCTGCCCGCCGGGTTCAGGCCGCGGCGCCGTGACAATGCTTGTACTTCTCGCCCGATCCGCAGGGACACGGCGCGTTGCGGCTGATCCCGCTGCCAGCATACGGGTCCGCGCCCGGCTGAGGCAATGCCGCCGCAGACGCACCCGCGCCCAGCGCGCCGAGCATCGCATCGGCCCCGGCCATGCGCCCACCGGCGTCGCCTGCGCCGGATAACGCATCGATATGCCCGGTGAGAAAGTCCGGGAGTTCGGGCAGCGCGAAGTCGGCGGGCTGCTGGAAGCGCAGTTCGCTGGTCGAGAGGATCCGCGTCACGTCCTCGCGTATGCCCTCGAGCATCCGTTCGAACAGCCCGAACGCTTCGGCCTTGTACTCGTTGATCGGGGTTTTCTGGGCATAGGCGCGCAGGCCGACGACCTGGCGCAGCGCATCAAGCGTGGCGAGGTGCTCTTTCCAGTAGTGGTCGAGCCGTTCGAGCAGCACGCTCTTTTCGACCTGACGCCACATCGCATGGTCGGTATCTGCGATCTTGGCGTCCATGTGCGCATCGGCCAGCGTACGGGTGTGCTCTTCGATCACATCGGGTTCGATGCCGTCTTCGTGCATCCATTCGTCGAGCGGCGCATCGACCCCGAGGACATCGGAAATCCGCGCCTTCAGCGTTTCGAGATCCCACTGTTCGGGATACGATCCCGGGGGGCAGGCATCGCCGACCAGCGCGTTGACGGTGTCGTGGCGCATGTCGAGCACAACATCGTCGACCGCTTCGGCATCCATGATGTCCGAACGCTGCTCGTAGATGACTTTGCGCTGGTCGTTCATCACGTCGTCGTATTCGACCACCTGCTTGCGGATATCGTAGTTGCGCGCTTCGACCTTTTTCTGCGCGGTCTCGATCGCCTTCGACAGCCACTTGGAGCCGATCGCCTCGCCGTCCTCGAGGTTGGAATTCATCATCCGGCTGAACAGGGTGTCGGGCCCGAAGATACGCAGGAGATCGTCCTCGAGGCACAGATAGAACCGCGACAGTCCGGGATCGCCCTGGCGCCCCGAACGCCCGCGCAACTGGTTGTCGATGCGCCGGCTTTCGTGGCGCTCGGTGCCGAGTACGAACAATCCGCCAGCCTCGATCACCAGGCGCTTCTGCTCGGCGATCTCCGCCTTGATCTTGGCAATCGCAGCTTCGCGCTCGGGCCCTTCGGGCAAGTCCTTGAGCTCGTCGTCGATCCGGAAATCGACGTTGCCGCCAAGCTGGATGTCGGTCCCACGCCCGGCCATGTTGGTCGCAATGGTGACCGCGCCAGGCTGCCCCGCCTGCGCCACGATATGCGCTTCCATCTCGTGGAAGCGGGCGTTGAGAACGTTGTGGCGGACACCCTCCTTGGTGAGGTATTCGGAAAGCAGCTCCGACTTTTCGATCGACACCGTACCGACCAGCACCGGCTGGCCGATCGCGTTCTTTTCGGCGATGGACTTGGCGATCGCCTGGAACTTGTCGGTGGTGTTCTTGTAGAATTCGTCCTCCTCGTCGATCCGCAGCACCGGGACGTTGGTCGGGATCGTCACGACGTTCATCTTGTAGATATCGAAGAACTCCGCGGCTTCGGTCGCCGCGGTGCCGGTCATGCCCGAAAGCTTGGGATACATCCGGAAGAAGTTCTGGAACGTGATCGAGGCCATCGTCTGGTTCTCGGGCTCGATCTCGACCCCCTCCTTGGCCTCGACCGCCTGGTGGAGCCCGTTCGACCAGCGCCGCCCGTCCATCATCCGCCCGGTGAACTCGTCGATGATAATGACCTTCTCGTCCTTGACGATATAGTCGATATCGCGCTTGAACATGACGTTTGCCTTGAGGCTCTGGTCGAGGTGGTGGACTACCTGGGTGTTCTCGATGTCATAGAGATTGCTGCCTTCGAGCAGTCCCGCAGCCTCGAGCTGGCGCTCGGCCCACTCGACCCCGTCCTCGGTCAGCTGGATGTTCTTGGTCTTCTCATCGGCTTCGTAGAGATCGGGCGCGACCTGCTTCACCACTGCGTCGACCAGCGTGTAGAGCTCGGTCTTGTCGTCGGTCGGCCCCGAGATGATCAGCGGGGTCCGCGCCTCGTCGACCAGGATCGAATCGACCTCGTCGACGATGGCGTGGTTGAAGCGGCGCTGGACCATCTGGCCGCGCTCCTGCTTCATGTTGTCGCGCAGATAATCGAACCCAAGCTCGCTGTTGGTGCCGTATGTGATGTCGGCCTCATACGCCCCGCGGCGCTCGTCCTCGTTGAGGTTGGGGACGATCACCCCGTAGCTTAGCCCGAGGAAATTGTAGATCTGCCCCATCCAGTCCGCGTCGCGGCGGGCGAGGTAGTCGTTGACCGTGACGACGTGGACGCCCTTGCCCTCGACGGCGTTGAGATAGACCGCGAGCGTGGCGACGAGGGTCTTGCCTTCACCCGTGCGCATTTCGGCGATCTCGCCGCGGTGGAGAACAATCCCGCCAACCATCTGGACGTCGAAATGGCGCATCCCGAGCACGCGCTTGGAAGCTTCTCGCACGGTGGCGAAGGCCTCGGGCATGATCTCGTCGAGCGTCTTGCCGCCTTCGATCTGGAGGCGGAACTTGGCGGTCTGCGCGCGCAGCTCGTCGTCGGAAAACGTCTCGAGCTGCGGCTCGTACGAGGCGATCTGGCGAACGATCTTGTCGAGCGACTTGACGTAGCGATCGTTCGACGAACCGAACACGGCTTTGGCGAGGGCGCCGAGCATGGGGAATTCCTGTTCTGGATAAGGGTGCGGGCAGATGGCCCGGAAATTGGAAGGTGCGGGAAACCACGCGCGGCCGACGGCAAGGCGCGATTGCTCCTGCGCTATTCGTGCGCGCGGTCTGCCTTGAGCTCGACCGATGCCGTAAATGGCGCATGATAAACCGGCCGAACCAGCGGTTTCGGATCGACGTGGTCACGGGTTACGGCCACCGCCGCAAAGCGCGCGGCAACCTTGTGCACCGAATAACTCAGGATTGCCCCGGAGTGCTGCTGCGCCCCAATTTCGGTGCCGCTGCCCGTAGCAATCCGCGCCTGCGCCGGCGTGCCGGAAAGCGACAGCCCGGTCAGCATCGCAACAAGAGCAAGGAGAAAGCGGTTCACACGGGCGAAATAGGCGTTCCGCAGGCAAACGTCCAGTAGCGCGGCGTCGAGCGCGCTTGCTCGCCGGCTTTCCGCTCCATATGGCTTCGTCATGCTCCAAGCCGTCTCACCCCTGGCCCGTCCCTTCCCCGTCATGCCGCGCATCGCCGGGGTCGCGCTGCGCGTCGCGCGCGCGGGTTACAAGGACTGGGGCCGCTGCGACCTCACGTATGTCGAACTGGCCGAAGGCACCGCGGTTGCCGGAGTATTTACCCGCAACGTCTGCTGTTCGAGCGAGGTCGAGATCGGGCGCGAGGCAGTCAAGGCCGGCCGGGCGCGCGCGCTGGTTGTCAACGCGGGCAACGCCAACGCCTTTACCGGATACCGCGGACGCGAGGCGGTCGAGGCGATCATGGCGCAGGTCGCGGCGCGTCTGGGGTGCGCGGAAAGTGAAGTGTTCGTTTCATCCACCGGCGTGATCGGCGTGCCCTTGCCCCGGGACAAGGCGCAGGCGGGACTTGGCGCTGCGTTTGCTGCACCTGAGTGCTCATGGGAGGAAGCCACCGCAACTATCGGAACTACAGATACTTTTGGCAAGGCCGCGGTGGCGTCGGCGATGGTCGGCGAGCAGCGAGTCGAGATCGCCGGCATCATCAAGGGCAGCGGCATGATCGCGCCCGACATGGCGACGATGCTGGGTTACATTTTCACCGATGCCGCGGTGGAGCCGGGCTTTCTGCAGCAATGCCTCAGCACGGCGAACCGCAGCACGTTCAGCTGCATCACGGTGGATTCGGATACCTCGACCAGCGACACTGTGCTCGCTTTCGCCACGGGCAAGGCCGGCAACGCGCCGCTGTCGGGCCCCGACGACGCCGGCGCCGATGCCTTTGCCGCCGCGCTCCATGACGTCTGCCGCCAGCTCGCCCAGCTCGTCGTGCGCGACGGGGAAGGCGCGAGCAAGTTCATCGAAATCGCGGTCAGCGGTGCGGCCAGCGACGACAGCGCGCGCCGCGTCGGGCTGGCAATTGCCAACTCGCCACTGGTCAAGACCGCGATTGCGGGAGAGGACGCCAACTGGGGCCGCGTGGTCATGGCGGTGGGCAAAGCGGGCGAACCCGCCGACCGCGACACGCTCTCGATTGCATTCGGCGGGATTTGGGCGGCACGAATGGGCCTGCCTGTGGACGACTACGACGAAGCCCCGGTCGCCGAGCATCTCAAGGGCCACGACATCGCCATTGCAGTCGACCTGGGCATTGGCGAGGGCCGCGCCACGGTGTGGACCTGCGACCTGACCCACGGCTACATCTCGATCAACGCGGACTACCGGTCATGACCTACGCGCTCGACGCCGCCGTCGCAGCGCTGATGCGCGACGCCGCAGCCCGCGCGATCTTACCGCATTATCAGACGCTTACGGCCAGCCAGATCGTCACCAAGTCCGAGACCGCGGCGCTGACCGATGTCGTCACCATCGCCGATGCCGAGGCCGAGGCGATCCTCAGCGAAGGGCTCGCCACACTGCTCCCCGAAGCCGCGATCGTCGGCGAGGAGGCGGCGCACGACGACCCGTCGCTGATGGACAAGCTCGGCCAAGCGCTGTGCTGGGTCGTCGACCCGCTTGACGGGACCAACAACTTCGCCGCGGGCAAGCCGCCCTTCGGGGTGATGGTCGCGCTGGCCGAGCATGGTGAGACGGTCGCGGGATGGATCCTCGATCCGCTGTCGGGGCGGATGTGCCATGCCCGGCGCGGCGGCGGCGCGTTTGTCGATGGGGAGCGGATTACCGCGCGCGAGACCGGGCTGAACCCGCCGGTCGCGGCGATATCGGTGGTGTTCATGGACCCGGCGCGGCGTGCGGCGGTGGTCGAGCACGTCGTGCCGCACTACACCGTGGTCGAAATTCCGCGCTGCGCCGCCGAGCAGTACCCGCGGCTTGCGCTGGGGGTCAACGACTGCTCGGTGTTCGAACGAACGCTGGCGTGGGACCACGCCGCGGGCGTGCTGTTCCTGAACGAGGCCGGCGGAAGAGCCGCACGCCCCGACGGCAGCGCCTATCGCCTGGACGATGGCCGGCGCGGATTGATCGGTGCGGCCAGTCCCCGGCTGTGGGACACTCTGGCCGCGCTGATCGCGGGCGTTCCCGGAAGCTAGAGCACGCTCTCCAACCAGCCCTTGAGCTGGCTCTTGGGCGCGGCGCCGAGCTTTTGGGCAACGGGCTTGCCGTCCTTGAACAGCACCATCAGCGGGATCGACTGGACCCCGACCTGGCTGGGAACATCGGTGTTTTCCTCGATGTTCATCTTGGCGATGGTCACCTTACCCGCGAGTTCGTCGCTGATTTCCTCGAGGCTCGGCCCGATCATCTTGCACGGCCCGCACCATTCGGCCCAAAAATCGACGAGCACGGGGGTGCGCGACTGGAGAACGTCGGCGGCGAAGCTGGCATCGGTCACGGCTTTGGTG
>JANXSP010000124.1 GCA_025356575.1 Novosphingobium sp. | reverse complement strand
GCCGCGCGTAGCCCGCTCAGGCCCTTGGCGCCGCGGTCTTGTGCCGAAAGTCCGTCGAATATCGCATCGACGATCAGCGCCAGCTTGTCCTCGCTCAGGCGCTCCATGACATAGCGCATTGTGTCGATGGCGACATAGGGGATCACCATTTGATTGATCAGGCTAACCGCCTCGTCGATCGATAGCCCGGCGAAATAGCCATCGGCCATCGCCTCGGCGACGATCAGGCTCTGGTAATGATCGGCAAGGTCGACGTAGCCGCGCACCGCCTCGAAGTTTTCAGCGCCGATTTCACAGTAAGCATCGAACGCTACCCGGTCGGCGCGCCACGATTCGCGCAGACGGACGAAGCGCTGGGTGAAGAATTCGTAAAGTTTGCGCCGCGGCGGCAAATCGCTGGCGACCACGTCCTCCATGATCGTGATCTTGGGCGCGAACCAGCGTCCGGCCACGGCATCGAGCACGGCTTCGCGATTTTCGAAGAACCGGGTGAGATTGACCGGGGAAAGACCGCTGCGCGCGGCCAGTTCGGGCATTGTCACGGCGTTTCCGCCGCGTTGCTCGATCAGCTCGATCGCCTGGTCGAGCACGCGTTCGCGGGTCGCCTCGTATTCGCTTGCCACCATGCTCATGTCGGCGCGCCCATGCGGGTTCCTCCTGGCCGGATCCGGCACCGGAAAGGAGCGCCGGTTGCGGTGCCGGTCAAATAGGCGCTGGTCCGGACAATTTCAAACGCTGCGCTGCACAATTCGGCGCAAATGCGGCCGCGCTTGTCATCGTAGAGCGACAAAGGCATGGCACGACAGGATCGCCGGCCGCTGTGCCGGCGCTGGCAAGGATCGATCGATGCTCCTCAAGTCTTTGATTTCGCTGTGCGCGATCGGCGCCCTTGGCGGATGCGCTGCGCCGATGAACAACCGCGTGGCCGGTCCGGGTCCATCGCCGGAAACGCTGGCGGCAGCACCGGTCGAGGTCGGGATCGTCGCGTTCAACGATTTTCACGGCGCGCTCGAGCCGCCGCGCCAGTCGGTCGCCGCGCCCGACGGCAAGGGCGGCACGGTCGCGGTCCCCGCGGGCGGCGCGGCGTGGCTGGCCAGCGCGGTGCAAAGCGTGCGGGCGCGCCACCCCAACCACCTCACCGTGGCCGCGGGCGACTTGATCAGCGCCTCGCCGCTGGCGTCCTCGCTTTACCTCGATGAACCCGCGGTCGGGGTGATGAACCGCCTCGGGCTCGAATTCACCGCGGTCGGCAACCATGAATTCGACCGCGGGCGGCAAGAAATCCTGCGCATGCAGAACGGCGGCTGCGCCAAGTTCACCGCGCGGACGCCATGTGCGCTCGAACGCTTCGGCGGCGCGCAGTACCGCTATCTCGCCGCCAGCACACTGACCGAAAGCGGCCAGCCGCTCCTCGCCGCAACGGGGATGAAGAGTTTCGGCAGCGGTGCGCGCAAGGTCACCGTGGGGCTGATCGGGCTGACGCTGAAGGGGACCGCGCAAATCGTCTCGCCCGATGGGATCGCCGGGCTGACCTTTGCCGACGAGGTTGCCACGATCAATGCACTCGTCCCCGGTCTCAAGGCGCAGGGGGCCGATGCGATCGTCGTGCTGATCCATCAGGGCGGGGCGCAGGAGCCCGATACCGACCCCAACGGCTGTACCGGGTTCAGCGGCGACATCCGCCCGATCCTCGACAACGTGGACCCGCGCGTCGATCTGGTGGTCTCGGGCCACACCCACCGCGCTTATGTCTGCGATTACGCCGCGTACAACCCGGCGCGGCCGATCCTGCTGACCAGCGCGGGCAACAACGGCCGGATGATCACCGACATCACCCTGGCGATCGATCCGCAGACGCACCGGGTCACCGCCAGGCGCGCCGCCAACGTCATCGTCCAGTCCGAACCGTACCGCGGTGCCGCCGGCCCGGTCGCCAATACCGATGCCTACCCGCGCTTTGCCCCCGATGCCGCGGTCGGCACCTATGTCGCGCGCTATGTCGCGGCCACGCGCGATTATTCCAATCGCCGGGTCGGGGCGATCTCGGGACCCGTCGGCAGCCGCATCATCCTGGGCCAGATGATCGCCGACGCGCAGCTTCTGGCCACCCGCCCGGCGGGCGCGGTCATGGCCCTGATGAACCGCGGCGGTGTTCGTGCCGATCTTGTCCCCGCGGCCGACGGCGCGATCACTTTCGGCGATATCTACACGGTCGAACCGTTCGGCAACGGGCTGCTGACGGGCACGATCACCGGCGCGGACTTGCGCGCGGTGATCGAGCAATCGGTCGACGATGTGGGGGAGATCACCCCGGCGATCCCGTCGGAAGGGCTGCGCTTCAGCTTCGACCGCCGCCGCCCTTCGGGCAGCCGCGTGGTCGACCTGACGTTCGCAGGCAAGCCGGTCGATCCCGCGGCCACGTACCGGCTCACGGTCAGCGCGTTCCTGGCGGGCGGGGGCGATGGCTATACCGTGCTCAAGCGGCTGCGCGACGTGGTGCCCGGGGGGATCGATCTCGATGCCTTCGAAGCCTGGTTCAAGGCCGCGCCGCTGCGCCAGGTGCCAACGACCTACCGGGTCACCGACCTTGCCCCGCTACCCGCCTCGGCCGAGCACTAGCCCAGCAGCCAGCTCCCCAGCACGCGTCCGAACGGGAGCGTGAACAGTCCCGCGATCAGCAGCGCGCGCCGCCCGCCAAGACTGCGCGCAGAGGCCATAAAAAAACGGGGCGACGCAAGCGCCGCCCCGTTGGTGTAATCCGCTAGCGGACCGCCGCGATTACATCGCCGGCGCGCGGGTCCACATCTGGTCGGTGGTAAAGCCCATGCGCGGCGCGTCCTTGCTCGCAAGCTTGTAGACCGCGCCATCGGCCACCGCATAAACGCCCTTGCCGCCGGCTTCGTCGAGCAGGATCGTGCTGCCGTCCTTGTACCAGCTGAACTTGCCCTTGGTCACCTTGCCGGTGGCGTCGGTCCAGACGTAGCTGTCATCGGTCGCCAGCGAAAGCGAGGTCGCCTTGCCGTCGGCCGAGGTCTGGCGATAGTCTCCGGCGTATTGCAGCGTGGTGCGCGCGTTGGCGCCGACCGTCGGCATGGCCGCCGGGGTTGCTGCGGTCGCTGCTGCCGTATCGGTCGCCACCGGGGCGGGGTCGGACTTCTTGCACGCCGAAATCATGGCGAGAGCGGCGAGGGGGAGCAAAATGCGCTTCATCGGGGGATTCTCCAGAAAAAACCTGCCGGGCACATCCGTTGCACCCTGCCGCACACAGCGCGTCTAACCGCGCTTGGTTCCCGAAGCGCGCGGCGGCAGCGGAAAGAAACCCGATGTCCGCGCGACATATTCGCCGTAGCCCGGGCGGGTCCGGGCCAGGCCCTTTTCGAGCAGAGGCTTGCCCGACCACTTGGTCAGCGTCCAGGTGACGAACGCCGGACCCGCCAGCCCGGCCAGCGCGACCCACGGCCCGCACTCCGCCGCCGCCAGCCAGATCCCCCACCACACGCAAACGTCGCCGAAGTAGTTGGGGTGGCGGGTATAGCGCCACAGCCCGGTATCGAGGACCTTGCCGGCCATCGCCGGATCGCCGCGGAAGCGCTTGAGCTGCGCATCGCCAAGCGTCTCGAAGATCATCCCCACCAGCCACAGCGCCGCCCCGGCCAGCGCGAGCGGGCCCAGCGGCGCGGGCGCGCGGCTCGCCAGCACGCCAAGCTGCGCGGGCAGGCAAGTGACGAACAGCAGCAGCGCCTGCGGGCCGAACACCTGGCGCAGTGCCGCCGGTCCGTATCGGCCCGCCGCGCGCGCCTTGCCCAGCATCCGGGCATAGCGAGGGTCTTCGCCGTGCGCGCGCCAACGGGTGTACAGGTGCCAGCCGAGCCGCGCGCCCCACACGGCCGTCATTCCCGCGATCAGGCTGGCGCGTGCCCCCGCGCCGCCCGGCGCCGCGGCAATCTGCACCCAGCTCGCCAGCGCCAGCAGTGCCATCGCGCCGCCCCACACCGCGTCGATGAAGCTGACATCGCCGATCCGCACCGCGATCCGCCACAGCGCCAGCATCGCCAGCACGATCACCGCAAAATTGACGAGGAGCGCCCCGCCGATCGAGAAATAGGTCATGACGCGGGTTCCTTGGGGGTTTCGATCGCCGCGATTTGAGCGTTGCCAGGCATCATCGCGCGATAGAATGCGGCAATCCGGGCAAGGTCCGCGGCATAATCGCCGGTCGGCATCAGCGCGGGGCCCAGGCCCCCGGTCTTGCGGGCATAATCGACCCACGCCGGAACGATCGGCACCCCCGCGGCGAGCGCGATATGATAGAACCCCGAGCGCCACCCCGGCTTGCTCGACCGCGAACCGTCGGGCGCGATCACCAGCGCCAGCTCGCGCCCCGCGGCTTTGGCCTGCGCGAACGCCGCGGCCATCGCCTCGACATAATTGCCCCGCGCCGACCGGTCCACCGGCACCCCGCCCATATCGAACATGAACCGCTTGAGCGGCCACCGGAACAGGCTGGTCTTGCCCATGAAACTGGGGCTGATCCCCAGCTGATGCGTCGCGCCGAGGAAATAGACGAAATCCCAGTTCGAACTGTGCGGCGCCCCGGTGATGACGAACTGCCGCGCCGTGGGGCGCTCGCCGGTGATCGTCCAGCCCTTGGCGCGGTAGAGCGACAGGAGGATGGATTTAACCAGCCGCGAGAATAGCGAGGGCGGGCGAGAGTTGGTCACGCCTTGATCCTCCCCGAGCTTGTCTCGGGGAGGTGGCAGTGCGAAGCACTGACGGAGGGGTTCTGGCGATGCTGAAGGATATTGCGCCCAAACCGGCCACCGGAACCGTCGCCAAGGCGCGCAAGCTGCGCCGGACGATGACCCTGCCCGAAGTGCTGCTGTGGCGCGTGTTGCGGTTGCGTCCGGGCGGGCTCAAGTTCCGGCGCCAGCACGGCAGCGACGAATTCATCTTCGACTTTTATTGCAGCGATGCCCGGCTGGGGATCGAAGTCGATGGTATTGCGCATGATATGGGCGAGAGACCTAAGCGCGATACGGCGCGCGATGCCTTCTTTACCCGGTCGGGAATTGCAACGCTGCGGATTCCGGCCGCCGATGTCCTTCGAGACGCGGACAGTTGCGCCGCGAGGATCGTCGCCGCGGTGCGCGCTGGGTTGCCCCTCCACCACCCGGCTGCGCCGGGCGGTCCCCCTCCCCGAG
>JANXSP010000069.1 GCA_025356575.1 Novosphingobium sp. | reverse complement strand
CGAACAGCGGGCCGGTCGCGAGTAGCGCCACCGACGCGCCGAACAGGATCGCTCCGATCGACAGCTTGGTGAACTCGTCGGGCTCGTTCCCCGAACGCGCCATTCGCGCCCACAGCCACAGCGATACCGGGATGAAGATCGCCGGCGCCAGTCCGTCGAGCGACTGGAGGTAAGGCACCGGCACGTCGAAACTGCCGACGCGCATGTTCACATGATCGCGGACCCAAACGTTATAGACGTTCCAGATCTGCGCCTGCGCGGTCCAGAACGCGACGCTGACCGGCCACAGCAGCATCAGCCCAACGATGCGGCGCTTCTGGAGGGCATCGAGCTTGCCGGTCGGGCCTGCGGGATCGCTTGCGGCGCCGCGGCCGCGGTCGGCAGGCAAGTGCCGCGCGCCGAACAGGTATATGGTCAGCCCGATCAGCATGCCGATCCCCGCGACCCCGAACCCGGCGTGCCAGCCATAAAACGCGGCGACCGTGCTGGTGAGCAGCGGGGCGATGAACGCGCCGATGTTGACCGCGAGATAGTAGTACTGGAACGCGTTGATCTCGCGGCTGTCGCCATCGGCGTAGAGCGACTTGATCTGCGCCGAGAGGTTTCCGCGCAGGAAGCCCGCGCCGGTCATCAGGAGGATCAATGCAATCAGGAAGGTCGCGTCGAAGGCCATGAAGAAGTGGCCCGCGGTCATCATGCTGGCACCAAGCCCCACTGCGATCCGTCGCCCGGTGAACTTGTCACCAATCCACCCGCCGAGCAGCGGCAGGCCGGTCACGAACGCGAGGTAGAACCCGAAGGTCTGCGTCGCCAGCGCGGTGTCGGTCATCGGCCCGACCATGCCTTCGACCATCCGGCGATATGCGCCGAAGCCGATGATCGTGCGGACGCGGTCGGGATGGATCAGCAAGTCGCCGGTCATGTACAGGACCAGCATCGCCTGCATTCCGTGGAACGAGATCCGGTCCCACAGTTCGGTGCCCGCGAGCACCCACAAACCTTTTGGCTGTCCGAACAGTTCGGACGCGGGGGCGGGAGAGGCGGCGAAAGCGGGGTTGGCGATGGTGGCCACGGGCGGTCCTTGTGCAGCGGTAAGCTGCGCCAAGCTGCCCGGTTAGCCATGCTGGAGCAAGCCCTGCGCGTGCAGGGCTATTCGGCGGCTTCGCTGACCGCGTCGGCTTCGTTCGCTTGGCGAAGCCACATATCGGCATAAAGTCCATCGCGGCGGAGCAGTTCGAGATGACTGCCGCTTTCGGCCAGCTTGCCCTCGTCGAGCACAAGGATCGTATCGGCATCGGCGATCGTCGAAAGCCGGTGCGCGATGCTGATCGTGGTGCGCCCGGTCGAAACGCGGTGAAGCGTGGCGAGGATGTCCTGCTCGGTCCGCGTGTCGAGCGCGCTGGTCGCTTCGTCGAGCAGCAGGATCGGCGGGTTCTTGACCAACGTCCGCGCGATCGCGACACGCTGTTTCTCGCCGCCCGACAGCTTGAGCCCGCGCTCGCCGACCTCGGTGGCAAAGCCCTGCGGCAGCCGCGCGATCAGGTCGGTGAGGGCGGCACCCTCGGCCGCGGCATCGACCTCGGCCTGGCCCGCGCCTTCACGGCCATAGGCGATGTTGTAGCCGATGGTGTCGTTGAACAGCACCGAATCCTGCGGGACGATGCCCAGATGCGCGCGCAGGCTGGCCTGGGTAACCTCGCGCAGGTCCTGTCCGTCGATTAGGATGCGGCCCGACCACGGATCGTAGAAGCGGAAGAGCAACCGCCCGATCGTGGACTTGCCCGCGCCGGACGGGCCGACGACCGCGATCTGGCGCCCTGCGGGCACTTCGAACGACAGTCCGTGAAGGATCGTCCGGTCGGGATCGTAGCCGAACACGACATCGTCGAACGTCACCGAGGGCCGCCGCACCACTAGCGCCGGCGCGCCGGGTTTGTCCGCAACCTCGACCGGAGTATCCATCAGGCGGAACATCTCGGCCATGTCGATCAGCCCCTGGCGGATCGTCCGGTAGACCATCCCGAGCATATCGAGTGGGCGAAACAACTGGGTCAGGTAGGTGTTGACGAACACCAGGTCGCCCACGGTCAGCTTGCCCTGGGCCCAGCCATAGACGGTGTAGCCCATCGCCCCGGCCATCAGCAGATTGACGATCAGCGCCTGGGCGATGTTGAGTAGGCCGAGGCTGTTCTCGCTTTTGACCGCGGCCAGGGCATAAGCCCCGGTAGCCTGGGCATAGCGCGCCTGTTCGCGGTCCTCCGCGCCGAAATACTTGACCGTTTCGTAGTTGAGCAGGCTGTCGACCGCGCGGCTCAGCGCCTGTCCATCGAGCCGGTTCATCGTCTCGCGCAAGTGCGTGCGCCACTCGGTGATCCAGCGGGTGATGAAGATGTACGCGGCAACCGCGGCGGCGGTGGCGGCGACCAGCCCCCACCCGAAATGGGTGTAGAAGATCACTGTCACCGCGACGAGCTCGATGATCGTCGGGGCGATGTTGAATAGCATGAAGTAAAGCATCGTATCGATGCTCTTGGTCCCGCGCTCGATCACCTTGGTAACCTCGCCCGTGCGCCGCGCGAGGTGGAAGCGCAGCGACAGGCGGTGGAGCCGGGCGAACACGTCCTCGGCCAGCGCGCGGGTGGCGTCCTGACCTACCCGCTCGAACACGATGTTGCGGATGTTGTCGAAGCCGACTGCGGCAAACCGCCCGAGCGAATAGGCGAGGACCAGCGCGAACGCGACCTGGAAGGCGGACGATCCGCCGATCACACCCGAGCCGATCCCGGAACCTGTCCCCGAACCCGTCATCGCATCGATGGCGCGCTTGTACGCGAACGGCAGCGCCAGGGTGGTGGCCTTTGCGGAAAGGATCAGCAGGATCGCGACCACGATCCGCCACCGCAGCGCCGGGCGGTCTGCGGGCCACAGATAAGGCATGAATCGCCGGAGGGTCCCCCAGCCTTCGTGGCGGGCGTTCGTGGTTATAGGACGATCCGGCGGCATCGCGCCTATCTAGGGCGCTCGGCGGACAATTGTAACCGCCTCAGAAGCCCGGGTTAAGCTGCCGCGCATTCTCGGGCAGGTCGAACAGGACGGTCCGCGCCTTGAAGTCGATCGCGACCCGGTCGAACACGCGCAAATCGCGCATTCCGAGCAGGATCGCGGGCTTGTTCGCCAGCCCGAGCGACGCGAACGCCGGGGCATCGGCATAGGCGACCAGCATGTTTCCCAGGCTCAGCCGCCCAAGCTGCAGTTCGCGCCCCATGTAATAGCTTGCGCTGATCGCCTGGCCGGTGACGCTGTAGATCATCCCGTCGTCCTGGTGGCGATGGTTGCGCTGGAACCGCTGCAGCGCGAGATTGCCGATCGAGGTTTGCGCCCCGGTATCGATCACCACTGCCACGCGCACCCCATCGAACACCGCGTCGGTGACGATCAACTGGCCCGAGCGGCGCCGCGCGGTGACGACGATGTCGTAGCCGTTGTTCCCGCCCAGCGTCTTGGCATCGTCGACCGCGATCAGGTTGTGCTTGAAATCGAGCAGGACGCGCTGGTCCTGCAGGCTGTCGAGCCCGAGGATCCCGTCGGCGCCGATGTTCGCGCCATCGAGCAGCGGGGCCAGCAGGCTGTAATAACTGCGCCGGCCCAGGACCAGCTCCTCGATATGGACGGTATCGACGTCGAGCGAACCGGCCACTCCGACCAGCCGCGCGCGCCGCCCCGGGGGCAGCGCAAGGCGGGCTGCCAACGCGCTCGACAGCACGGTATTCTGTGCGCCGGTATCGATGAGAAAGCGCAGCGTGCCGCTGTCTCCGATCCGCACCGGCACGGTCATCCGCTGGCTGGCATCGGCACGCGCGGCGATGATGTCGGTTTCCGCGGCTTCCTGAGCGCCACTGGCATGCTCGGGCAGCGGGATAGCGGCGAACGCCAGCAACGTTGCCGCGATTCCGGCGATTGTTCCCACGGTTTTTCTCCCTTGCCGCGAGAGATACCAGTTATCTTGCTAGCACGCCATTATCGCGCCGCGGCCAGACGCGCGCGCCAGCGCGGCCCCAGAGGCAGGGCACCGGCCATTGCGAACATCTCGTCCAGCGCGGGATGCCGCAGGAGCGCGAGCACGCCGAGCCATGCCGCTACGCCCGTGGCGGCCGCCGCAGCCAGCGCGACGAACCCGATCCGCGCCGGTGGAGCCCACATCAAATAGGTCAGCGCCAAGGGGACCAGCGCGGCGAGCGTGGCTGCCGCGCTTTTGGCATAGACCTTCAGCAGCGCGCGTGCATCGAAGCGGACCAATCCGTGCATGAACCCGGCGTAAAGCAGCAGCCACCCCGCCCCATAGACCAGGCGCGACGCGGCCGCCCCGGTTACTCCCCAATGGCACCCGATCACCAGCAGCCCGATCGACATCGCGGTATCGATCAAGTTGTAGGCGATCAGGCGGTTGAGCTTGCCCAGGAGGATCGGCAGGTCGATCACCAGCGGCAGCGAGACCAGCATGATCTCGGTTACCGCGATCATCGAGAGCAGCGGCGCGGTGCGGATCCAGGTTTCCCCGTAAAGGATCCGCACCAGCGGTTCGGCGGCCAGTGCCAGCCCCGCCATGCCCGGCCAGATCACCGCAGAATATCCCGCGCAGACCCGCAAATAAGCCGGGCCGAGCGGCTCGCCCCGATCGCGGATGCGCGCGAAAGCGGGGAAGAACACGCTGCCGATCGCACCCGAGATCAGCATCCGGAACTGGTCCGACAGGCTCACCGCGCGACTGTAGAGGCCGACCGCGAACAGCGAGAGGAACTTGCCGACGATCATGTCGGGGGTCCGCGTGCCGAGCGAGCCGCTGAGATAAAGCGCGGTCAGCCGCGACCCGGTGCTAACGATGGGCGCGACCCCGTCGACCCGCAGCGGCCATGGCCGCGCCGGGCGCAGGATCTGCGCGATGATCCCGCGCGCCGCGCCCGAAGCTAGCGTCCCCCAGGCCAGCGCAAAGGCCGAATAGCCTGCCGCCGCCAGCGCCAGCGCAACCCCGCCCTGGGCAATCGCACCGCCGACATTGATCGCGAAATGGCCCTGGAACGACATCGTCCGCCCGAGCAGCGCCATCGGGACTACAGCGAGCGGAATGAACAGATAGCTCGCCGCGATGATCAGCATGATCGGGATCAGTGCGGGCTGGTGATAGGCCACCGCCATCGGCCAGGACGCCGCGGCGATGATCCCGGCAACGACGAACGAGAACAACAGCGCGATCGAACTGCACCGCGCGATCGCGGCGTCGTCGATCGTCGGCAGCGCGGCGATATAGCGCGATAGCCCGAAATCCTGGAGCGTCGAGGCCAGCATCGCCGCGGCCAGTGCGACCGAGAACAACCCGACTTCCGCCGGGGTCAGGAAAAACCGCGAGATGATCACCGAGGTCACGAACTGGATCGCGAACGAGAGGTATTGCCCGCCCATCGCCCACACCGCGGCGCCGCGCACGCTCATTCGTGCGGGTTCGCGCCCCGCGGGGGAAGGCAGCGGCAAGGGCGGCGCGGCGCTCACCGGCGGGCGAGGGTTGCGGCAAGTTTGGCCGCGCGCCGCGGCTCACCGAAGGTCATCAACCGTGCCACGGTGCGCCACATCCCGGCGCGCTCACCGCCTTCGCGCAAGTGCCGTACAACCAGGTCGAAGCCCTCATCGCGCATCCCCGCCCTGGAATAGAGCAGCCCCGGCGCAACCCGGGCCCGCACGCCGCGGCCCACGCCCTCGCGCCCGAATAGCGCGTCGAGCCCGTCGATCGGCGGTAGCGCGCTCAGCGTTTCGGTCGGATCGGGACGCCCGGAAACGCGCTCGGCCCATGCAAGTTGCGCCACCACGGCGCCGATCTGCTGCTCGGTGGCGTGACGGCTCGAGACCTGCTCGGGATAATGACGATTGCGGATCAGCTTTTCGGGAAGGCTCCCCAGCTTGGTCACCGAAGCCAGCCGCAGCCACAGGTCGAGGTCCTCGCAGTGGCGGAACGCGGCGTGGTAACCGCCCACCCGCAGGACCAGATCGCGGCGGTACATGACCGCGGGATGGCACAGCAGGGGTTGCCCGGCAGGGATCGCGGCAAGGAACGCGGCATGATCGGTCGGGTGCGGCGGCGCGCTGAGCGGATAGGGCCCGCCGCGCTCGTCGATATCGTCGCACCACGATCCGATCACGCCGTAATCGGGATTGCCCGCAAGGAATGCGAGCTGGCGCGAAAAGCGTTCCCGGTGCGAGATGTCGTCGGCGTCCATGCGCGCCACCAGCGGCGCGCGGGCTTCGCCGATCAATTGGTTGAGGCTGGCGACCAGGCCGCGATTTTCGCGCAGGATCACGCGGATGCGCGGGTCGCGCCCGCCATATTCGGCCAGGATGTCGCGCGTCCCGTCGCGCGACCCATCGTCGAGGATCAGGAACTCGAAGTCGCCGAACCTTTGCGACAGGATGCTCTCGACCGCTTCGGCAAGGAAGCGTTCGCCGTTGTAGACGCTCATGGCGACGCTCAGCGGCGGGGCTGTCATAGCTAAGAAGGTCTGCCAAAGCGCGGAATTGCGCGTGTTTTGGCTTAGCTCAACAGGGTAAACAAAGCGTCACCGGGAAGGTTGGGGAGAATCGCCCCAGTCCGCAACCGAGTCGACTGATTCGAAAATGGGCCTCGTCGCGGCCTCCTGAGAACCGACGAAACCCGCAGAAAACCGTGGCCGCGAAATAAAATTGCAAAATTTCGTTGACCACCCGCGGACCCCTCCATATAGGCCCGGTCACCGACGGGGTGCAGGCGTTTGCCGGCACACTATCGGTCGCCAACACAAACGGACACCAGTCCCCCGGTTTAGGATCGGGGTGCCATTGTTGTCCGCGCTTTTTGTTGACGGCTCTTTGACATTGTCGGTTTAGATGAAGGGACATGTGGGCGACGGCGTCTGCTCCCGGGGCTTCAGGGCTCGGGGTGGTAGTTTAAAATAGTCGTTACCCGTTAGTCAGCCGGAGGAGTTCGCTCCGAAGGGTGGCTTTACATGTCCTAACGTAACCATACGTTTAGACAAGTGCAGGGTAATTGACCCCCTGAATTGATTTTACGTCAGATGGCCAGTCTTCGGACTGGTGCTGTTGTGAGATTGGACACAAACTTGAGAGTTTGATCCTGGCTCA
>JANXSP010000055.1 GCA_025356575.1 Novosphingobium sp. | reverse complement strand
CCCGCTGGCTCAGCCATTTCAAACGACAGATTTTCATTTCGATCATCCGCTGTCAGCTGCAATACGGCCTTGAACGAATTGTCTTGGACGGCTTGCGGCGCGCAAGGACGAAAGCGATCCATAGCGGGATGGCGGTAGTAGCGTCGGCGACGTTGTGGACGAGTTGCCTGAACTCTTTCAACTCGGCATGGGTCGAGCCACCGCCACCGCTCGCGCTGTTCCACGCCATCACACATCGCGTCAACTATGCGTAGGCAGATCGATTGGGCGCGCGGTCTGCAGCTTACCCGGTTTGGCCGCGGCGCATTTTTTGACGACCCTGAAAGACGACGGCGCGGCTGTTTTCCTCGGGCGCGTTACATCGCCATTGGCGGTTGGAGCGTGCCAAGCCAGGCGACCAGGCCGAGGATCGTGAGCGCGGCACCCATCTCGAAGATCAGGCTACGGCGTAAGGCGGCAACGGCCTTCGAAGTTTCATTCCGATCGATGGCCCGATCGAGTGTTGGCGTATGGCGAAATCGGTTGGCTGCCGCCAACCCGAGCATGACACCGAACAAGGCAAGCTTCGCCATGAGCAGTTGGCCGTAGAGCGTTGATGGCAGCGACAAGATGTGCGCGGGGCCGACGAGCATATAGCTGTTCACTAGGCCCGATACGACGATCAGAGCGACAACCACCGTTCCGATAACCGAAAATCTATCTAGTGCGCGGTGCGTGATCCTTAGACGGTCGTTGGTCATCGCTGCGGACGCGCGGAACAGAATGCTTGCGAGCGCAGCAAGAGCGCCAATCCATGCTCCCGCCGCGAGCAGATGCACAATGTCAGCGATCAGCTGGCGCGTGCCAGCAGTGCCTTCGCTGGCCGCTCCGTGTCCTGTCCAAGCCAGCGAGCCAAGCGCTATCGCCGACCCGATGGATACTAAAGCAAGCCAAGTCGAAGACCTGCGCCCACCGATCGCAACCGCGCACGAAACCGTCAGCAGCAGGGCGGCCATGCGCGCGACCCAAGCATGGCCCATCGGCGTCTCGGAGATCATCATGCTGACAGAGGCACTGTCCGTTTCGAGCAGCGGAACCCCCGCCATCGAAGCGGTCATCATCACGAGGCTAAGCGCCGAGAGACCCGTCGCCAGCAGCGCCAGGCCGATCGCAAGCCCACGAAATGGCAGCATTTGGCCGTGCGCCCGTTCCTCACCCTTTAACGCGTAAAGTGCGAACAGCGGCATTCCGAACAGCAGCATCAGGCTCGCGTAGAGTGCGAACCTGATGCCGATCATCGCCAAATCCGCCGTTATCCAGGCAGCCACGCGCCTAGCGGACGGTGAAGCTGTAGTTGCCCTGCATCCGGTGGGTGTCGGTCCCCGCGGCGTGCCATGACACCCGGTACGTCCCCCGAGGAAACGGACGGGCTGCGGTAAGCGTCAGTCTCTTACCGTCGACGCTCCATGTCGGGCGCATTCCGTTGAGCTTCATGGGCGCATGCCCAGCCATGCCCGGCATGGCGGTCATGACGACATCGGCGCCTGAAAATGCCGGAACGGTGCGTTCGTTAAAGGTGATGCTGACCGCGGTCATCGGTGCGACCGCGGCATTGGCGGCGGGGCTCGATGCAACCACGTGGGTATGCGCCGAAGCGATGGTGGGCGCGGCGACTAGGCTGAAAGCAGCTGCCAGAAGCGAAACTTTGTACATCGTTATCTCCATGATTGACGGTGATAATACGCAGGCAGTCGCACGACCCCTCAAAGAACCTTTGCGATAATTGAGGGATAGAGGTCTGCTGGCCGTATAGAGGCGAGAGCGGAGGACGTATGATTGAGATCGATATCATCATGGCGAGGTTGCACGCGGCCTCGCTGCCAGTAAAGATTGCCTCTCTTGACGGTGCGGCGCTGGCCTCGGAAGCGCGAAGCCGCGTTGCCGCAACCCGTAATTTTGGAGCTGCCGCGGTTGTGGCGGCGCTGATGCTGGGTTTGGCAGGGAGCGCGCTTCTTCCAGCATCTGCCGAGGTATCGTCCGCGATGCCGCTAGCCGCCGTATCCGCGTTCGCACCGTCCGCGTTGCTGGCGAATTGAAGTGATGGTGCTGCGCCGCAACTTCTTGGTTGCTTTGATCGCCTTCGCGGCGGCGATCGCGGGCGTTTTCGCGGGCCGCGCGCTGTTGCCTCAGCCATCTCATACCGGCGCCGAGCTGCACGCGTTGCTGCATGAGGATTTCAATTTGGATGCGGCGCAGAAGTCCAGGCTCGATAAGCTCGAGCTGGATTTCGGAGTGCGCAAGCGCGCCCTCGAACTCGAACTGCGCGCAGATAACGCCCGGCTGGCTGAGGCGATCGAAGCCGAGCATGGCAATGGCCCGAAAGTTGCCGCGGCAATCGACGGGTCGCACATGACGATGGGCGAGTTGCAGAAGGCCACGCTCGAGCATGTCTTTGCGATGCGCTCGATCCTAAGGCCCGAACAGACCGCGCGCTTCGATGCAGCCGTCGTCAAGGCGCTGACTGCCGATACGCGGTGAGCCTTCCTCTGGGGGACGCTAGCGATGCAGAACTGGTCGCGCTCGCCATCGGAGGCGGCCAGGCTGCCTTCCGCGCGCTGACCGAGCGACATCGCGACAGCGTCTACCGGCTCGCCCGCAGTGCGACGGGCGATGTCGAGGAGGCGTTCGATGTAACCCAGGAAGCGTTCATCGCCGCGTTCGGCGCGCTAGCCTCATATGACACGGCGCGCCCGTTTCGTGCGTGGATCGCGCGCATTACGCTCAACAAGGCGCGCGATGCGATGCGCCGCCGTGCGGTGCGGCGGCTGTTCTCTTTCACCATGCCCAGAACCGTGACCGAACCCGCCGATCCATCTGTGGCGGCTGATGACGCCCTAATATCGCGCCAGGAACTCACACGCGCGTCTGCGGTCATCGCCCAGTTACCTGCGAAGCTGAAAGAAGTGCTGCTCCTGCGTACCGCTGAAGGCTTGAGTTTGGCCGAAACCGCGCAGGCGCTAGGGATCTCCGACAAGGCGGCCGAGATGCGGCTTTATAGAGCGCGGAAGGTTTTGTCGGCCGCACTCGAGTAAATTTGAGGGGTCAACGCGTTGACTGCGTATGATGAGTAGACGAGCGCCGCGCGCCACCGCCAGATCTGAGCATACGAGGGTTAAATGCAAGAATTGAAGTCACCTCTCGATCGTCGCCAGTTGCTGCGCGGTGCAGCAATGCTGGGCGGGACCGCGGCGCTGGGTGCATGGTTCCCGGCGTGGGCGCAGCCGGTCTCGGCCGGGCTGACGACGCCGCTTGCCACCGTCAGCGGGCCCGACATCACGCTGCGGATTGCGCGCCAGACGATGACGATAGATGGGCGGGCGTCGCGCGCGATCGGAATCAATGGCACCGTCCCCGCGCCGCTGATCCGCCTGCGCGAGGGGCAAACCGTGCGCCTCAACGTCATCAACGAGCTCGACGTCGACAGTTCGCTCCACTGGCACGGGCTACTGGTGCCGCCGCAGTACGACGGCGTGCCCGGGATCTCGTTTCCCGGGATCAAGCCGCGCTCGAGCTATCTTTACGAATTCCCGCTCAAGCAGAACGGGACGTACTGGTACCACAGCCATTCGGGGATGCAGGAGCAACTCGGGCTTTACGGCCCGATCGTCATCGACCCCGCGGGCGCGGACCCGGTGCAGGCCGACCGCGAGCACGTGATCGTGCTGTCCGATCACAGCCAGATGTCACCCGAAGCGATCTTTCGCGCGATGAAGGTCAATCCGGGCAATTTCAACTTCCAACGCCAGACGCTCAGCGGCCTGCTCGCCGGGCGCGACCAGACCGCTGCCGAACGCCGGATGTGGGGCGGGATGCGGATGGACCCGGCGGACATTTCGGATGCCACGGGCGCGGCTTACACCTACCTTGTCAACGGGCACGGCCCGGTCGACAACTGGACCGCGCTGTTCACACCGGGTCAGCGCGTGCGGCTGCGGGTGATCAACGCTTCGGCCATGACCACCTTCAACGTGCGCATTCCCGGGCTGCGGTTGAGCATCGTCCAGGCCGACGGCCAGAACGTGATGCCGGTCGAGGTCGACGAGTTCCAGATCGGGGTTGCCGAGACGTACGACGCGGTCGTCACCCCGATGGAGGACAAGGCCTACACGCTTGTGGGCGAGGCGATCGACCGCTCGGGGATGGCGCGCGCCACGCTCGCACCGCGCGCCGGGATGGCCGGCGAAGTGCCGCGACTGCGCGAGCGCCCGCTCGCGACGATGCGCGAGATGGGCATGGATATGGGCGGCGGTGACATGGGCGGCATGGATGCCCACCGCGGCGTCGATCCCAGCGCCGAGCAGAACGCTTCCGCCAAACTCGGCACCGTCGCGGCAGCGATGGCAGGCGCTTCTCCCGCGTCCGACGTGGCGGCGATGGACCACTCGGCGATGGCCGGGATGGACATGAGCGGCGGGTCGGCTGGCGGACACGAG
>JANXSP010000051.1 GCA_025356575.1 Novosphingobium sp. | reverse complement strand
GCCGCTGCGGCGGCCTTCTTGACCAGCTCGCGCTTGACCTTGAGCGCGCGCTCGCTGAGCTTGGTGTCGGCCACCTTGCGCAGCCAGTTATCGAGCCCGCCGACATGTTCGACCGTCCGCAGCCCGTGGGTCGAGACGCGGAACTTGATGCTCCGGTCGAGCGCTTCGGACATCAGCGTCACGTTCTGCAAGTTGGGCAGGAACACGCGCTTGGTCTTGTTGTTGGCGTGGCTGACGTTGTGGCCGACCTGGCGACCTTTGCCGGTCAGTTCGCAAATGCGGGACATGGGTTCTACTCGCTCGAAAATTGGATCCGTGCCCGAATCCGGTCGGGCCGGCTCAGGAGAAGGCGGGCGCATAGCTGCCGGTCCCCAAAAGGTCAAGTTGCGCGCGCGTTCCACGCGGGCTAGCCCGCGCACGATGACCCGCTGGCCGCTTCCTCCGCCGATGGCGCTCGCGCTCGACCAGGCGCGGGCCGCAGCCGTGATTGGCGAGGTGCCGATCGGCGCGGCGGTCGTCAAGAACGGCGCGGTCATCGCCGCCGCGCACAACCTTACCCGCAGCATCCCCGACCCTTGCGCGCACGCCGAGCTACTGGCGATCCGCGCCGCGGCACTGGCGCTGGACAACGAGCGGCTCGACGGGTGCGACTTGTGGGTTACGCTCGAACCGTGCGCGATGTGCGCGGGCGCAATCGTCCATGCCCGCATCGCGCGGGTCTATTACGCCGCTGCCGATCCCAAGGGCGGGGGCGTGGAACACGGCGCGCGCGTATTCGACGCGCCCGGCTGCCTGCACCGGCCTGAAGTGTTCGGCGGGATCGGCGCCGATCAGGCGGCCGCACAGTTGCAGGCGTTCTTCCAGGCGCGCCGCGCGCAGCGACCCGGTCCGAACACCGCTTAACGCCATCTTAGGCGCGCCGCCGGTATCTGGCGCCATGCCGATAATCGATCTTCCCGCGACGGCGATGTGGCTCGCGACGATCGCGCTCCTGCTGGCGGCGGCAATTCGTGCGGCGATCCCCGCGGGCCACCGCCGCCCGGTATCGATGCGCCTCCTGGTCCGTGCACTCCTGCCCACGCGGCTGCTGCGCACGGCGTCGGGGCGGCTCGATATTGCCGCGTTCGTGGCGGCCAAGTTCGTTCTGGGTGCCGCGCTTGGCTGGGCGCTGGTATCGAGCAACTGGTGGTTCGAGATCGGCCAGCATGCGCTCGGCCCGGGGCCCGCGGCGGCGCGCCTTCCCGCCTGGCTCGGCCTCCCGCTGGTTACCGCGGTGCTGTTCGTCGCCTACGAGGCGGCCTATTGGGGCAACCATTGGCTGAGCCACAACGTCCCCGCGCTGTGGGCCTTCCATAAGGTTCACCACAGCGCCGAATCGCTCTCGCTGCTAACCAACTTCCGCGTCCATCCGGTCGATACGATCGTTTTCTACAACATGGCTTCGGCCTGCGTCGGGCTGACCGGCGCGGTGCTCGTCCGCGCGCTGGGTCCCGTTCCGCAGGTCGGCGTCGGCGGGGTCAACGCCATCGTGTTCGTCGCCTCGATCCTGCTCAGCTATCTCCAGCATTCGCAGCTGTGGATTGCCTTTCCGGGTCGGCTCGGCGGCTTGGTCCTGAGCCCGGCGCACCATCAATTGCATCACTCGGCCGATCCGGCGCATTACGGCTCCAACCTCGGGAGTACGCTGGCGGTGTTCGACCGCGCGTGGGGAACCCTGCTGCGTCCTTCGGCCAAGCGGATGCCGCTGCGCTTCGGGGTCGATGGCCAGCGGATCGGCCCGCATGGTGTGCGCGGCGCCTTGCTTCATCCGTTTGCCGAGGCGGTCAGCGCCGCCGGGCCACCTTCAGCACCGCGGTATCGGGCGGACCCAGAGCATCGCGGCGACACGTCGCGGGCATGAAGTCGGCGCCGTAGCACAAGTGCAATTCGCGCAGCCAGCCGCCGTTGCCCATGACCAGACCGACCCCGCCGCGCGTGAAAGCAGGATTGCTCGCGGCGAACGCGGCGCGCATTTCTCCCGCGCTGCGAATGCGCGACGGGTCGGGCAGGCGGAGCGAGCGCCACAGGATTGCCGCAGCCTGATAATAGTGGGCGGGATCGCGCGCCATGCAGGTACCGTGCTTGGCCCATTCGTGCTGGAGCAGCCACGGGCTCGGCGTCATGCACAAGTTGTCGCGGTAGGTTTGCGGCGAGACCGGCAAGGGCGGGCTGCACCACTGGGGCGCCGCTCCGCTTTGCGCCTCGGGCCACAGGCCGTGAAGAATGAACCCGAAGTTTCCTGCCTGGCCGCCGCACTGCACTGCGTTGCGCGGGTTCTTGCCGCCCGGGCCGTGGCAGAATTCAGGGCTCCAGCTGATCGCGAGCGTATATCCGCCAATCGTCGATCGGATTGTCGGTTCGTCCTGGCTTAGCGGTGCGGGCAGGTCGAGCTGCGCGGGGACGCGGCACCGGAGCACCTGGGCGAACGCGGGGGGAGACGCGGCGAGCAGGCCGAGCGCAATCGCGACGGATATTTTCATAGCGGGATGAAATCCAGTCCGATGTCCGCGGCGGGCGCGCTCTGGGTCAGGCGCCCGACCGAGACGTAGTCGATCCCGCTCGCGGCGATCGCGCCGATGGTATCGAGGCGCACGCCGCCCGAAGCTTCGCACTTTACCCGCCCGGCCA
>JANXSP010000008.1 GCA_025356575.1 Novosphingobium sp. | reverse complement strand
CGCACCGGCACGCTGCTCTCGGGCGCCAATCTGACGATCCCGGGCACGGCGGTCGCGGCCAGTGGCGGGATCAACGTGCTCGATCTGCCGGGCGGAGCGGGCTGTACCTCGTTCGCCGGCGGGCTGCCGTACGACGAAGTGTTGTGGGCCAATCCGGCCGCACAGTATGCCTGCGCGTACGACACCGGGCGCGCCGCGGTAATCCAGCAGCCGCTCGAAACGCTGACCTATTATGGCCGGGCAACAGCCAAGCTCGGCCCTGATACCGAAATCTACGCCGAAGTCACCGGATCCGACGCCAAGTCGGCCAAGCGCTTCTCGGAGAACCAGTTCACTGCCAACAACACCAGCCTGCCGATCGCCTATCCGCTCAACACGATTACGGCGGCGACGTATAACGACATCTACAATCGCATCGTCGCGGTGTTTCCGGGGATCGCCGTCAACTACGGCAAGCCTATCGCCTATCGCTATCGCTGCATCCCGTGCGGACTGCGCGAATACAAGACCGACACCAGGACACTGCGCGCAGCACTCGGGATCGACGGGACGTTCGGCGGCGGCTGGGATTATCGCGCCGGCGCTTCGTACGCGCGCAGCCAGGCCGATTCCGTCCTCGGCACTGGCTATTACTATCGCGGCACGTTCCTCAACACCGCGGCGGCGGTCGGCTCGGGCATTGCCGGGGCGGTAACCGGTGCGCCCGATCCGCGCGCACCGACCGCGCCCGGGGCAACCCAGCCGGGCATCGTCGGCGTGTTCAACGCCGGGCTGATCAACCCGTTCAGCTTGGTCCAGACCGACGCCGGGCTTGCCGCCCTCCAGGCGGTATCGGCGCAAGGGGCCAAGCTTTACGGCGGCAAGTACGAGGTCAAGCAGGTCGACGCGTCGATTTCCGGCCCACTGTTCGATCTGCCGGGCGGCGCTGTCCAGCTTGCAGTCGGGGTCGATTACCGGCGCGAGACTTACAGCTTCAACGGTTCGGACGCCGCAGCGCTGTCGGCGCCCGACATCTTCAACGCCGCGTTCGACAACGTCAACGCGCTGATCCCCAAGTCGCGCAACGTGAAAGCGGCTTACGCCGAAATTTCGGTCCCGCTGTTCGACATGCTCGAGTTCAGCGCGGCGGGGCGGATCGACGATTACACGGGCTTCGGCTCGACCTTCAATCCGAAGTTCACCGCCAAGTTCCGCCCGATCGAATGGCTGATGTTCCGCGGTTCGTACAACACCGGCTTCCGCGTGCCGTCGTTCAACCAGATCTTCAACGGCGTGACCCAGTCGCCCAATCCGGGCAACGCCCTGACCGATCCCACCACCTGCCCAACGGGCGTGGTGGGCACCGGCGGGTGCACCCCGATCACCCCCGATTCGCTCAGCGGAGGCAACCTCGGGCTCGGGCCCGAAACCTCCAAGCAGTACAGCGGGGGGGTCGTTTTCCAGCCATCGCGCCACTTCAGCGCCTCGGTCGATTACTGGAACATCGCGGTCGACAACACCATCGGCACAATCGGCATCCCGCAACTGCTGGTGAACCAGTCCGCATTCCCCGACCGGATCACCCGCACCGGCGGGGTCATCACCCTGGTCGATCTGCGCACGGGCAACTTCGGTTCGCGCCGGACCGAAGGTCTGGAGTTCTCCGCACGGGGGGATATCGCCGCGATGGGCGGAGTCTTCGCAGCTGGGTTCGACGGTACGTTGTTGCTCAAGAAGAAAGAGAAGCTGCTTCCCAACCTGCCCTACACCAACACCCTCGGGGTGTTTACGCTGTCGGGCGATCTTGGCCTCAAGTTCAAGTCCAACGCTTTCGTCAGCTATCAGCGCGACGGCTTCGGGATCACATTCTCCCAAATCCACCGCAGCGGGTACCAGAACTTCGGGCTTCCCAATTCGCTTACCGGGCCCAATCTCAGCGCGACGCGGCCCGACTATAACCCGCGGGTCAAGTCCTATGACCTCTACAACGCCACGATTTCACAGCGGATCGCCAACCAGTTTACGATCACCGCGGGCATCAAGAACATCTTCAATACCGATCCGCCGTTCGCGATCACTTATGACGGCAACACCGGATCGGGCAGTTCGTGGGAACCGCGCGTGGCCGATCCGCGCGGGCGTTCGTTCACGATCCAGGCCGAGGTCAAGTTCTGACCTGACATGCTGAGGAGGAGCGCGCCGTTCCGATGATCGCCGGCGCCCTCCTGCTTGCGGCGGCGCTGGCCGATGCGCCGGTGCCGGTCCCCGCGCTGCCGCCGCTGGCGTCGGTGCGGGTCGAATTCGACGCGCGCGGGGTGACCGGCTCCAGCGCCAGCGGGATCGCCGATCTGGCGACGGGGCGCGTAGTTACGGTCGACGATCCGGTGCGCGTTGCCTCGGTTTCCAAGCTGGTCGTCGCGATCGCGGTGCTGCGGCTGGTCGAAGCGGGCAAGCTCAACCTGGACGCCGATGTCGGCGTGCTGCTCGGGCGCCCGCTGCGCAACCCGGCGTTTCCCGACGCGCCGATCACGTTGCGGCTGCTGCTCTCGCACCGTTCGAGCCTGACCGACACGATCGACTATGTCCTGCCGTTCGATGCCGACATGGGCGCGGTCCTCGCCGATCCGCGGGCGTGGGATGCCGATCATGCGCCGGGGACGTATTACCGCTATACCAACTTCAACTTCCCAGTGATCGCCGCGGTGATGGAGCGCGCAACAGGCGAACGCTTCGACCGACTGATGGCGCGGCTGGTGCTGAACCCGCTGAAGCTCGATGCGTGCTACAACTGGGCAAGCTGCAAGCCGGAGACCGCCGCGCGTGCGGTGGTGCTCTACCGTGCCCGCCAGCCGGTCAAGGACGACAACCACGGCGCGATGCCCGCCTGCGCAGTAACCCCGGCGGCGGACGGCAGCTGCGACCTCACTCGGTGGCGCGCGGGGTTCAACGGCGCGGCATTCTCGCCTCAGGGCGGGCTCAGGATATCGATGCGCGATCTGGCCAAGGTCGGCCGGCTTCTACTCGGGCGCGGCCGGGTCGATGGGGTCCGCCTGCTCGGCCCGGCGAGCTTCCGCCTGCTCGAGACCCCGCTGTGGACCTATGACGGCCAAACTCGTGGAACCAGCAATGGCGATCCGCAGGCGGGGTTCCTGTGCCGCTACAGCCTGGCGGTGACGTGGACCGCCTCGCGCGCGCCCGGCTGCCGCGACGATCCGTTCGGCGATGGTCGTCCGCGGATGGGCCACGCGGGCGAGGCCTACGGCTTGCGCTCCGGGCTGTGGATCGACCGGGCGCGCGGGCGCGGAACCGCCTATTTCGCCACCGATGTCACCGACGGTCCGGGCGACCGCTCGGTCTACACCCGCGCCGAGGAACAGCTCGCGCGGCCCGATGCCGCGGCGCCAAGATGATCCCGGCGCCCTACCTGCTCTACCTCGGCCACAGTGCCGACAGCGTCGGGATCAAGACCTCGCGCGGGCTCGCGACCTTCCGGCGGGAGGCCTGCGTCGGCGAATTCCGCCACGACGACTGCCCGCTCACGCTCGGCCTGCCGCGGCTGACGATGGCCGGGGGCGCTGCGGCCGGCGCGCGCACGCTCGTGCTCGGGATCGCCAACGCCGGCGGACGGATGGACCCGGCGCTGATCGCCGATGCCGCGGCGGGTCTGCGCGCGGGGATGAACGTCGCCTCGGGACTTCACCACCGCTTGCGCGATGTGCCCCAGTTGGTCGCGCTGGCGCACGAGCGCGACTTGGCGCTGATCGACGTCCGCGATCCGCCGGCAGGGCTTCCCGTGGGCACCGGGGTGCCGCGCGCGGGTCGCCGCCTGCTCACCGTCGGCACCGATTGTTCGGTCGGCAAGATGTACGCGGCCCTGGCGCTGGCCGACGAATTGCGCGCGCGCGGCGTAACCGCCGATTTCCGCGCGACCGGGCAAACCGGTATTCTCATCGCGGGTGCGGGTATTCCCATCGACGCGGTAATCGCCGATTTCATCGCCGGGGCGGTCGAGCTGCTGGCCCCCGCGCGGCACGACGCTGGCTGGGATCTGATCGAGGGCCAAGGCTCGCTGTTCCACCCCTCGTTCGCCGGGGTTTCGACCGGGCTGCTCCACGGCGCCCAGCCCGAGGCATTGGTGCTGTGCCACGATCCGGCGCGCGCGCACATGCGCGGGATCCCCGGGCGGACGCTGCCCGATCTGCGCGAATGTCTCGACTTCAATCTCCAGGTCGCGCGCCTGACCAGCCTGCAGGTGCGCGCGGTCGGGGTTTGCCTCAATACCTCGGGCATGGCCCGCGCCGAGGCCGAGGCACTCTGCGCGCGGACCGCCGACCGGCTCGGGCTCCCCTGCACCGATCCGATCGCGCTCGGCTGCGCGGCGATCGTCGACGAACTGTTATGCGAACCCTCAGCGCCCAGCACGACAGCTTCGCGCTGAACCGCCCGTTCCGGATCGCCCGCGGCACCAAGACCGCGGCCGATGTGGTGACGGTGACGATCCGCGATGGCGCCCATTCCGGCCGCGGCGAAGGGGTGCCTTACGCGCGCTATGGTGAGAGCATCGCCGGCGCGCTGGCGCAAATCGACGCGGCACGCGGCGCGGTCGAGCGCGGGGCCAGCCGCAGCGAACTGCTGGTGCTGATGCCCGCGGGCGCGGCGCGCAACGCGGTCGACTGCGCGCTGTGGGACCTCGAGGCACGAATCGCCGGAAGCAGCGTCTCGGCACTGCTCGGCCAGCCGCCGCTCATTCCGATGGCCTGCGCGCTGACCGTGGTCATCGATACGCCCGCAGCGATGGCGCAAGCAGCGCGCGAATTCGCCGGCGCGCCCTTGCTCAAGGTCAAAGTCGACGCGCACGATCCGGAGGCGCAAGTCCGCGCGGTCCGCGCCGCCGCGCCGCACGCCGCGCTGATCGTCGATCCCAACGAAAGCTGGAGCCGCACGCTGCTGACCGCGCTCGATCCGCTGATGGCCGAACTGAAAGTTGCCCTGATCGAACAGCCGGTATCCGCCGACGACGACGATTGGCTTGTGGCGTTCACGCCCGGCGTGCCGATTTGCGCCGACGAGGCGGTGCACACCGTCGCCGATCTCGAACGGATCGCGGCGCGCTATCAAGTGGTCAACGTCAAGCTCGACAAGGCCGGCGGACTGACTGCGGGGATCGAACTGGCGGCGGCGGCACGCGGCCGCGGGCTCGGGCTGATGGCGGGATGCATGGTCGGCTCGTCGCTGGCGATGGCCCCTGCGCTGCAGATCGCGCGCCGCGCCGCTTTTGTCGATCTCGACGGGCCGATCTTCCTCGCCGCCGACCGCGCCGGCGGGCTGAGCTATGCGGAAGGCATGATCGCGCCACCCGCGCATCTGCTATGGGGAGAACCATGAACCCGATCGACTTGGCCGCGTGGGAGCGCGACGGCTACACCGTCGTCCGCGGGTTCTTCGGCGCGGCCGAGATCGCCGCGCTGGGCGAAGCGGCCGAGCGTGTCCGCGACGAGGCCCGCGCGCACGGGCGCAACTTCCGCCATGGCAACCTCTATTACACGGTGATCGAAGACGCCGCGGGCGCGCCGCAGGTGCCGATGGCGCAGTGGCCCTCTTATGCGCACCCTGCGCTCGAAGCGGTCCGCCGCGATCCCCGCTTCGCCGCGCTGCTCGAGCCGCTGCTCGGGCGCGACATCAAGCAGATCATCAACCAGCTCCACTGGAAAAACCCGGGCACGCGTGGCGATTTCGCGTGGCATCAGGATTCGCGGTTTCGCCGGCCCGAGCGGCATTACCGCAACCTCGCCACATCGTACGTCCAGACCGGGCTCGCGATCGACCCGCACACCCGCGCTTCGGGGGCGATGCGATTCATCCCGGGCAGCCACCGTGCCGGACCGCTCGCGCTCGACACCAATAGCCAGGTTCTCGGCGGGGCGATGGAGGATGCCGCGCTGATCGCCGCCGGGCTGCGCGCCGAAGACGCGGTGGATCTTGAGCTCGCGCCCGGCGACCTCGCGCTGTGGAACCCGTATCTCGTCCACGGATCGGGCACCAACACCGCAGACCATCGCCGGCGGCTCTACATCAACGGCTACGTCCGCGCCGAAGATTGCGACCGCGGCGAATGGGCGTTCCGCGGCGGGCAGCCCGCACCGCTGACGGGCGAGCCCGCGCTCGTGCATTTCGAAGCGCTGCACGAACGGCGGGCCCGCACTATCCCTAGAGGTGGGCGCTCTAGGGCGCAGTTGCGGCGCGGTGCATCAGCGTCTGGTCGAAGAACGCCTCGACCGCGCGGTAGCTCGTCAGCCAGTCGGCATAGCGCATGAAATCGTGGCGTTCGTTCGGGAACACCAGTTCGCGCAGGGGCACCCCGCGCGCGGTCAATTCGCGGGCGAGAATCAACGATTGGGCGAAATCGACGTTACGATCGTCGTCGCCGTGGATCAGCAGCACGGGTGAGCGCCAGCGTTCGATCGCGCCCATCGGCGACGAGCTCCATTGCAGCTGGTGCGCCGCATCGGCCTGCGCGGGCGAAAGGTTCGCACCGACCCCGCGGACCATCGTGTGGACCCCGTGGAAATCGGCCCCGGCCTTGAACAGGTCGCTGTCCCGCGCCAGCGCCAATGCGGTCAGATACCCGCCCCAGCTTCCGCCCCAGATACCGATACGCGCCGGATCGACGAAGCTTTGCGCGGCGAGCCACTTGCCCGCGGCGAGGACGTCGCGGTACTCGCTGGCCCCGTCGCGGCCGATCGCGGGCGCCTCGCGGAAGGTCTGGCCGTAGCCGGTGCCGCTGCGGTAATTGACCGAGAGCACATCGTAACCCAGCGCGGCGAAATGCTGGTTGAGCGCGTAGGCGTTCGAATAATACCACGAGTAATGATAGCCGAGCAGCATCTGCCGCCGCGGTCCGCCGTGGACGAACACCAGCGCGGGGCGGCGCCTGGGGTGCGCGCTGCGGAACAGCTGGGCGTGGACGATCGCGCCATCGGCGGCAGCAAAGGTCACTGCCTGCGGGGCGATCATGGCCGGGGCGGCGCGAGCATTGCCCAGCAGCGATACGCCCTGGGCGATCAGCGCCGGATGCGCCGGGTGCGTGACATCGGTGGCCAGCGCGGCGAGTGCATCTGCGCCCAGCACGGGGAGCGATTCGTCGCCTGCTCCGTGCGCCAGCGACACCGGCGCGCCGCCCACCAGATTAACCCGCCAGAGGTGGCGGTGGTCGTTGTCGCCGGGGTTGGCGGCATAGATCAGCGCGCTGCCATCGCGGCTGAGCAACATGCTTTCGAGTTCGAACGTGCCCGCGGTCAGCGCGCGCGGGATGCCGCCGTCCTTGGTGTCGAGCGCATAGGCGTGGCGCCAGCCGCCTTGCTCCCATGGGAACACCAGCACATCGCCCGCGCCCCACAGCAGGTTGCGCCCGCGCGTGCCCGACCATACGCCGCCGATCCCCGCCGGGGCGGTCCAGACCGTGCGTGCGGTGCCGCTGGCGACATCGCAGGCGCGAATCGACCAGAAGCTTCCTTCGCCCGGCGCCGCGCCCTGCGGCGGATCGCGGTGCGCGATCAGCGCGATGCTGCGCCCGTCGGGTGAGAATACCGGCGCCTCGCTATAGCCGAGCGTCGGCGCGCAATAGCGCAGGTTGGCCCCGCCCACATCGAGCAGCGCGACGAAGCTGTGATCGGGGCGTTCGTCGACGAATGTCAGCGTGCGGCCATCGGGCGACCATTCGAGCGCCGAGACGCTGCCGGTGACGTGGGCGATCTTGCGCGCTCCGCCAGTGCGGTCCCACAGCCAGATGTCGCCGCGGCGGGTGAACGCGATGGTCCTGCCGTCGGGCGCGAATGCGGGGGCGTGACCTTCGCCGATCACCTCGGGCGCGCCGCCGGCGGTGCTCGCACGCAGGAGTTGCTGCGCCGGGGCGAGCGCGGCGGCGGCGGGGTTGGGCGGCGTATCGTCTGCCCATTCGCCGTCGCCCCCGCGCACGAACGCCAGCGCGCTCCCGTCGCGGCTGAGTGTCAGGTCGGAAAGCTCGACCCGTCGTCGCCGCTGCCGGGCACGAGCTGCCGCGCGGGCTGGCCCGGTGCGCCAAGCCAGATGCTGCGCGATCCCGCGGCGTTTTCGATCCACGCAAAACGTGCGGTGTCGGCCGCTCCGGTGAGCCCCGAAGCGAGCGGCAGAGCGAGCGTCTCGGCGATATCGGCAACCGGCGCGGCGGCGGTCAGCAGCGGCAGCGCCAGCAATGCGGCAAGCGCGAAAAGGCGGGGCGTCTGCGGGATCATGCCGCCAGTGTGGCGGGCGCCAGCGGGCGTGGCAAGCGAAGCTCTTGCCGCGCGGGCGCAGCGGGCTAGGTTGCCCCGATGACCCGCTTTCCCCGTTCCATCGCCCCGGCCGCTGCCCTCATCCTCGCGTTGCTGCCGAACGGTGTGAGTGCCGCGCCCGAGCCCCTGCAGGCGCAGGTTCAGGCGCTCCTCCTCGCCGCCGGGCCGGGGCCGCGCTACGGGCTGGTGGTGGCGGGCGAGGACGGGCGCGAGGTCGTCGCGATCGATCCCGACGGGCGCTACATCCCCGCCTCGAACACGAAGATGTTCACGACCGCGGCGGTGTTTGCCAACCTTGCGGTCGATGCGCCCGACACCGTGGGCGGCGCCGCGGTGCGGCTCGAGCCCGCGGCGCATGGCGCGCCCGACGTGGTCCTGGTTGGCAACGGCGACGCGCGGCTTTCGGGGAAGCCCGATTGCGTCAGCGATTGCCTCGCCGCGCTGGCCGATGCGGTTGCCGCCAAGACCCGCAAGGTGCGCGACGTGATCGGCGACGATACCCGCTTTCCCGATCAGCGGTGGAGCCCGGGGATGAGCTGGAACAACATCCCGACCAAGTCGGGCACCGCAACCTCGGCGCTCACGCTCGACGATAACGAGGCCGCGCTGGTGGTGACCCCCGGCGCGGTCGGGGCAGCGCCGACACTGGCAGGGCTCACCTACTACAGCGTCGACAACCGCGCGGTCACCGGCGCCGCGGGCAGCGCGATGACGCTCGATTTCGACCGCGAGCCCAACGGCTACGTCTTGCATCTGAGCGGCGCGATCCCCGCGGGCGCAGCGCCTGAAACGCTCGCGCTGGGGATCGACGATCCGGCGCGCTACGCGGCGTGGCGGCTCTTGTCGATGCTCGAGGCGCGCGGGGTCAAAGTCGGCGGGACGGTCAAAGTGCGTCACCGCTTGCTTGCGCCGGCGGGAGCGGCGTGCGGTGAGGTGGTGCCCTTGCCGCCTGCGGCCCCCGCCTGCGCGGGGAGGCAAACTTCGGTGCCCGTGCCCGTGCCCTTGCCAGCGCTTGCCCGCCTGAACCCGGCGCCCCTGGCCGCCGACCTCACGCTGATCAACAAGGTCAGCCAGAACCTCCACGCCGAACTGATGCTGCGGCGGCTCGGCGCGCTGAACGGCAGCGGATCGATCGCCGATGGCCAGGTGCTGGTCGCCGCGATGCTGGCGCGCGCCGGCGTGCCGCGCGTGGCTTACGATTTTTCCGACGGTTCGGGCATGTCGAGCTACAACCGGGTTGCGCCGCGCGGAGTGGTTACCCTGTTGCGCTGGATCGCGCTGCAGCCGTGGGGCGCAGCGTGGGCCGCGACGCTGCCGATCGGCGCGGTCGATGGCTCGCTCGCGCACCGCTTTGCCGGAACCGTGCTCGCGGGGCGGATTTTCGCCAAGACCGGCACGCTCAACGCCTCGTCGGCGCTGGCCGGATACCTGATCGGCCGAAGTGGACGGCGGTTGACGTTCGCCAGCTATGCCGGCGATATTCCCGAAGGCGTGCCCGCACGCGCCGCGGTCGATGCCGCGCTGGTGCTGATCGCGGAAGCGAATTGAGGGCGCCGGGCGCACCATAGTTTCGCTTCGGCGCGGTTCGGCAAAACTTTGTCGCGCGCGGCTTCGACAAACTCTACCCCCCGACTCGAGATTGCGGAGTCGCGGGGACAGCTATGCATTTCGGCGCGTTCGACCTTGCCTACCTCCTGCCGTTCATTGCGGTCGGGTTTGCCGCGCAGCTGGTCGACGGCGCGCTCGGCATGGCCTTCGGGGTGATCTCGAACACCCTGCTCGTCGTCGTCATGGGAGTGCCCCCGGCGGTGGCGTCGCAGCGGGTCCACCTCGTCGAATGCTTCACCACCGCGACCTCGGCGATCAGCCACCTGCTTCATGGCAATGTCGACAAGCGGCTGTTCTTCCGCTTGCTCCTGCCCGGAATGGTCGGCGGGGTGCTCGGCGCCTATGTCCTGACCTCGCTCGATGCCAGCGTGGTCAAGCCGTTCGTGCTGCTCTACCTCACCGCGATCGGGCTGTACCTGCTGTGGCGCGGGATCCGTTTCGTGCACGAGCCGCGCGATGCCCGGCTGATCGCCCCGCTCGGGCTTTTCGGCGGGTTCCTCGATGCTGCGGGCGGCGGGGGGTGGGGCCCGGTGGTGACCTCGAACCTGCTGATTCAGGGCGCCGAGCCGCGCAAGGTCGTGGGCACGGTCAACACCGTCGAATTCTTCCTGACGATCACCGTCTCGGCCGCGTTTATCTGGAAGCTGGGGATCGCCGATGTCGCCGGGGCAACGCTCGGCCTCCTGATCGGCGGGCTGGCCGCCGCCCCGCTCGGCGCGATCGCGGCCAAGCGTTTCAACCCGCGGCACATGCTGATCATGGTCGGAATCGTGCTGACCGTGACCAGCGTCTACGGGGTGCTCAAAGCCTGGGGTTGAGTTAAGCGAACAACCCCGCCACGCGCGCTTTCGGCAGCGCATAGTGATGCGCCAGTGCGGCGCTGACGATATCGCCGAGCGCCTGGGTCGGCATCAAATCGCGGTCCTGGTACAGGGCCGCGGCGCCGAGCCCGGGCCACTGCGCGACCACCGGTGGGCCCGCGGGCAGCGCGCCGCCTAGCAGCAGCGCGGCCGATGCCGTGCCATGGTCGGTCCCGCCCGTGCCGTTGACCGCCGCGGTGCGCCCGAACTCGGTCGCGACCAGGACCAGGGTGTCGGTCCACGCCGGACCGAGCCCGGTCTTGAGCCCGCCGATCAGCGCATCGAGCCCGCGCAGTTGCGCCGCCAGGCGCGCTTTCTGCGCGCTGTGGGTGTCCCACCCGCCGGTTTCGATCATCATCAGCCGCGCGCCGTCGGTCGGGTTCATCAGCGTCGCCGCAAGCTCGCCGAGTTGCGCTCCATTGCGGCCGTTGTTGCCGCCGATGTCGCCGGTCAGCGCCTTGGTCTTCATCGCCTCGGTCCACAGCGGGCCGAGCTGGCGATCGGGCTCGTAAAGCATGGTCACCCGGCGCAGCAGGTCGTCGCTCGCCGCGGGCAGCGCGCCCGGCACATACGTTGCCACGGGCAGCGCTCCGCGCAATGCCAGCGGGACCGCAGGGGCCAGCGCGAGGGCATTCGTCTCGGCCGCGGGAAGCAGGCTCATCAGCCGTCCCATCCAGCCGGTTTTGAGCGCGTAGGGCAGCGCGCCGCCGCTCTCGAGCACGTTCTGCCCATCGAAGTGCGACCGGTCGCGGTAGGCCGAGGCGATCGCGTGGTACGCGCGCGCCTGGCCTTGCGCGAACAGCGGCGCGATCCCGGCCAGCGCCGGGTGGAGCGTGAACATCGCGTCGAGCCGCGTGCCGCCGGGTTCGACCAACGCGCCGCGCAGGCCGGCGAGCGCCGGGTCCCCGGTCGGGGCGACGATCGAGAGCCCGTCGGCCGCGCCGCGCTGGATGATGAAGACGAAGCGGCGCGCGGTCCCCGCCGCGGCGAAGGCGAGGCCGGGCATCATCCCCGCCGCGCCGAACAAGAGCCCGGCACCCAGCGCGCGGCGGCGATCGAGAATCGGCATCATCGGCTATCTCCGCATGAATTCGGGGGCGACGAGAAGGAGCGCGAGGCCCTGCGCCGGGCTATCCGCCCGCGCGATCGCCTGCGCGCTCTCCGCGCTCAGCGCCGCGCCCGGCAGCACCGCCGCGGCGCGGCTGCGCGCATCGATCCGGTCGCCGATCCGCCCGGCCATGCGCTCGGCCACTTCGACCCGCGTCATCAGAGCGCCGGGCCCGGCCCAGGTCGCGTCGGTATCGTCCCACCCCGCGGGGCTGCCCGGCTTCCACACCGGCTGGCCCAGCTGCTGGAACAACCCTTGCGCACCCGCGCGCGCACCGGGCCTGCTATCATCGCCCATCGCACGATCCGGCGGCGGGGCGATGCGGTCGGCCCCCGTCGCGCGCAGCGCCGAGACGGTCCATTCCCACGGGCTTTTGAACTTGCCAGCTCCCGTCCACACCTCGGGCGAATCGACCAGCGTCCGGTGGAGCGTGGGCAAGTCGCCGCCGCTGGCCGTAAATGCCGCGGCAAGCCGCGCGACCAGCGTGGGCGGAGGGTCGTCGGCGCTGAAATGGCGGGCGAGTTTGACCGCGATGTGCTGAGCGGTGGCGGGGCTCGCGGCAAGATCGCCGAGCACTGCGCGCGCCTGCGCCTCCCCCGCCTCGGCATAGCTCTTGCCCATGATGGCGCGCGTGCCGGGTTCGTGAAGCGCAGGAGCGAACACGCTTTGCCCAGGAGCGCCAAGCTGTTCGAGCCGGCGTTCGAACGGACCGCCCGCGAGCCCGGCGACAGTCCACCCCGTCAGCGCGCGTGCGAATTCGGTGACATCTGCCTGATCGTAGCCGGTGCGTACGCCGAGCGTGTGGAGCTCCATGACCTCGCGCGCGAGGTTCTCGTTGAGCCCCAGCTGGCGGCGGCCGCCGCGGCTGGCGGCGATCTGGGCCAGCGGCGATCCCGGCCCGATCGACTGCGCCTGATCGAGGTAGACGAGCATCGCCGGATGGCGGATCGCGGCCCACGCCATGTCGCCGAAGCGCTTGCCCAGATTGGGGCGGATCGCGGTGAATTCGTAATCGGCGGCGAGCGCGACGACGGGCAGCTTGTCGACCGAGACCGCGAAGTGGTTCGACCAGAAATGGACCAGTCGCTCGGCAAACGGGGTCTCGGTGGTCAGCGCGGCTGTCAGACGGGCACCGACCCCCGCGACATAGTGCCGCCGCACGTCCTGGCGCGACTGGCGCAGCGTATCGTCTCCGCGTGCGCTGGCGGCAGTCGCGGCGTCACCCGATATCGCCGCGGCGGCGGCACCCGGCGCTTTGCGCTCGTCGCGCAGCATCGCCACAAGCTCGCGGTAAGCGCCGAGCGATGCAATTATCTCGGCTCGCGGCGGCAGCGCGGCGATGGCCGGGGGCGCGGGATCGAAACCGGCGAGCTGGGCCTTGAGCCAGCCGCGCGGGTCGCTCCCCACGCGTTCGTCGCCGCGTGCACCCAGCCCGAAGCGGTTGAGGGCGATCGCCTGTTCGCTCATCGTACGCGCTCCAAGAGTTCGGGAGCGCAGTCTAACGGGGCGTGTTCGGCTTTGTCGCGTCGCCAGTTGTATCAGTTTGTCGGTGCGCCACGCGTCAGTGTGCAACTCCGGCCGCCGCCAGCACCGCCAGCGTCAGCACGTCGGAGGCGTTGGAGCTCATCGCCGCGATCTGGACGGGCTTTTCCATCCCGATCAGCATCGGGCCGATCGTGGCGTTGCCCGCCAGTTCGCGCAGCAGCTTGGCCGAAAGGTTGGCCGATTGCAGCCCGGGCATGACCAGCACGTTCGCCGGCGCGGACAGGCGGCTGAACGGATAGTTGGCCATCGTTACCGGATTGAGCGCGGCGTCGGGCGCCATTTCGCCCTCGTATTCGAACCCCGGCGGATCGGCATCGAGCAGCTGGACCGCGGCGCGGATATTCTCGAGCCAGCGCCCCGGCGGGTTGCCGAAAGTCGAATAGCTGAGGAACGCGACGCGCGGCTCATGCCCCAGATGGCGCGCGACTTCGGCAGTGCCGCGCGCGATGTGCGCGAGTTCTTCCGAGCTCGGGCGCTCGTTGATCGTCGTGTCGGCCAGGAACACCGTGTAGTTCTTGCCGATCATCAGGTGAATCCCGAACGGGATCTTGCCCGGTGCGGGGTCGAGCACCTGGCGAATCTCGCGCATCGATTGCGCGAATGGCCGCGTGATCCCGGTGATCATCGCATCGGCAACGCCGAGCTTGACCAGCGCGCTGGAAAACACGTTGCGGTCCTGGTTGACCATGCGCCGCACGTCGCGCTCCATGAACCCGCGCCGCTGCAGCCGCAGGTACAGCATCTCGACCATCGCGGGGACATGCGGACTGATCGCGGCGTTGTGGATCTCGAAGCTGTCGGGGTTCTCGATCCCCAGCTCCTTGAGTTTGTCGCGCACGACATTGTCGCGGCCCACCAGCAGCGGCTCGCCGTAGCCGCCGTCGCGGAACTGGACCGCGGCGCGCAGGACGATCTCGTTCTCGGCCTCGGCAAATACCACCCGCTTGGGATCGAGCCGGACCTGGGCATAGACCTGGGTCAGTACCGAGGTGGTCGGGTTAAGGCGGCTTTTGAGCGAATTGCGATAGGCGTCGAAATCGGTAATCGGCTTTTGCGCGACGCCCGAATCCATCGCCCCCTTGGCCACCGCGGAACTGACCACCTCCATCAGCCGCGGGTCGAACGGCGCGGGGATGATGTAGTCGCGCCCAAACTGCTGGGCTTTGCCGCCATAGGCCGCGGCGACTTCCTCGGGCACCTGTTCGCGCGCCAGTTCGGCGATGGCGCGCGCCGCGGCGATCTTCATCTCGTCGTTGATCGCGGTTGCCCGCACGTCGAGCGCGCCGCGGAAGATGAACGGAAACCCGAGCACGTTGTTGACCTGGTTGGGATAGTCCGATCGGCCCGTGGCGATGATGCAATCGGGGCGGACCCGCTTGGCCTCGGGCGGGGTGATCTCGGGATCGGGGTTGGCCATCGCGAAGATGATCGGCTGCGGCGCCATCTTCTCGAGGTATTCGGGAAGCAGTGCGCCCTTGGCCGAAAGCCCAAGGAAAATGTCCGCACCCACCAGCGCCTCGCCCAGCGTGCGCGCGTCGGTATCGGCGGCGTGCGCGCTTTTCCACTGGTCCATCCCGCCCTCACGCCCGCGGTAGATCACCCCGCGGCGGTCGCACATGATGACGTTGTTGCCGCGCACCCCCATCGCCTTGATCAGCGCGGTGCAAGCGATCGCCGCCGCGCCCGCGCCGTTGACCACGACCTTGACGTCCTTGAGCTCGCGCCCCGTCAGGAAGCAGGCATTGAGCAGACCCGCGGCGCTGATGATCGCGGTGCCGTGCTGATCGTCGTGCATCACCGGGATCTTCATGCGCTCGCGCAAAGCCTGCTCGATCACGAAGCATTCGGGCGCCTTGATATCCTCCAGATTGATCCCGCCGAACCCCGGCTCCATCATCGCCACCGCGGCGATGATCGCGTCGGGATCCTCGCTGTCGAGCTCGATGTCGATCGCGTCGACGTCGGCAAAGCGCTTGAACAGCACCGCCTTGCCTTCCATCACCGGCTTGGAGGCTAGCGCGCCGAGATTGCCCATGCCCAGGATGGCGGTGCCGTTGGAAATCACCGCGACCAGGTTGCCCTTGGCGGTGTAATCATATGCGGTGGCGGGATCGTCGGCGATCGCCTGGACGGGCACCGCGACTCCCGGCGAATAGGCCAGGCTGAGGTCGCGCTGCGTCGCCATCGGCTTGGAGGCGACGATCTCGAGCTTCCCCGGGCGCATCGTCGAATGATAAAACAGGGCTTCGCGCTCGGTAAACCGGACGTTGCTTTCGTCGGACATGGCTCGCCTCCCCCAATGACCCGCGCCCGGCTTAACCCGCCCGGCTTCAATTCGATAGGGGAAAGCTTCGCCCGCGCGCTTTGAGAATCGGGCGCCGCGCCGCTACGCCGCAGGCGATGCCCGCCCCCGCCAGCCAAGTTTCGGCCAGCCCGATGATGGTCCAGTACCTCGCGCTCAAGGCCGAGGCCGAGGGCTGCCTGCTGTTCTACCGGATGGGCGACTTCTTCGAACTGTTCTTCGACGATGCGCGCATCGCCGCCGGGGTGCTCGACATCGCGCTGACCAGCCGGGGCGAGCATGACGGCGCGCCGATCCCGATGTGCGGGGTGCCCGTCCACGCCGCGACCGGTTACCTTGCGCGGCTGATCCGCGCGGGTTGCCGCGTCGCCATCGCCGAGCAGGTCGAAACCCCCGAGGAGGCCAAGCGCCGCGGCGGGTCCAAGGCGCTGGTCGCGCGCGCGATCGTCCGGTTCGTGACCGCCGGGACGCTGACCGAGGAGGCGCTGCTCGAGCCGCGCAGCGCCAACGTGCTCGCCTCGGTGTGCCACGTCCGCGGCCGGATCGGGATCGCGGCGTGCGATATCTCGACCGGGCAGATGGAGCTCGAATGTTGCGATCCCGGTGAGCTCGGCGCCGTCCTGGCGCGGCTCGGCCCAAGCGAACTGGTCGCGCCCGAGGGCTGGAGCGACGCCCCGCCCGATGCGATCACCCATCGCGCCGGCGACTTCGCGAGCGATCGCGGCGAGGCGCGGCTGTCCGCGCTCCACGATGTCCGCACGCTCGACGGGTTCGGCACGTTCACCCGCGCGATGCTGGGCGCGGCGGGCGGGCTGGTCGCCTATCTCGACCACGCCGGGCGCGGGAAATTGCCGCTGCTGCTGCCCCCAGTGGCGCGCGGCGGCGATGCCGCGCTGGCGATGGACGCGGTGACGCGCGCGAGTCTCGAAATCCTCTCCTCGAGCCAGGGCGGCCGGGCGGGCAGCCTGATCGACGCGGTCGATCGCTGCGTTACCGGCGCGGGCGCGCGTCTTCTGGCGGGCGATCTTTCCGCCCCGCTGACCGACATCGCCGCGATCAACGCCCGGCTGGCGCTGGTCGGCTGGCTCCACGACGATCCGCTGCTGCGCGGCGATCTGCGCGGCGTGCTGCGCGCTGCGCCCGACATCGGCCGCGCGCTGGGGCGGGTGGCCGCAGGCAGAGGAAGCCCGCGCGATCTGGGCCAATTGCGCGATGGGCTGAGCGAGGCGAGGCGGGTGCGCGATCATCTGGCGGTGCGGCGAGATCGCCCCGAACTGCTCGAGACGCTGCTCCCTGCGCTCGGCGGCCACGGCGCCTTGACCGACCTGTTCACCCGCGCGCTCGTCCCCGCGCCGCCGACCGAGCGTGGGCAGGGCGGGTTCATCGCCGCGGGCTACGACGCCGCGCTCGACGCGCTGCGCGCCGCTTCGGGCAATTCGCGCCGGGCGATCGCCGCGCTCGAGGCGAAGTACCGCGACGAGACCGGCACGCCCTCGCTCAAGATCCGCCACAACGGTGTGCTCGGATATTTCATCGAGGTTCCGGCCAAGCACGCCGATCGGCTGATGACGGCGGACAGCGGCTTTACCCACCGCCAGACGATGGCCGGGGCGGTGCGCTTCAACGCGCTGGCGCTGCATGAAGAGGCAAGCCGGATCGCGCAGTCGGGCGGCCACGCCCTCGCCGCCGAGGAAGTGCATTTCGAGGAGCTGGTTGCGGCCGCAGTCGCCGCGCGCACCGCCATCGCCGCGACCGCCGCTGCCTTGGCGCGGATCGATGTCGCCGCGGGCCACGCCGAACGCGCGGCCGAAGGCGGGTGGGCGATGCCGCGGATCGTCGCCGAGCCGTGCCTCGAGGTCGAAGGCGGACGGCATCCGGTGGTCGAGGCGGCGCTGGCGAAGAAGGGTGAGCGCTTCGTCGCCAACGATTGCACGCTGGCCCCCGACAACCGCTTGTGGCTGATCGGCGGGCCGAACATGGGCGGCAAATCGACCTTCCTGCGCCAGAACGCGTTGATCGTGATCCTGGCGCAGGCCGGCGGCTTCGTCCCCGCGGTAAGCGCCACCATCGGGCTGGTCGATCGTTTGTTCAGCCGGGTCGGCGCGTCCGACAATCTGGCGCGCGGGCGCTCGACCTTCATGGTCGAGATGGTGGAGACTGCGGCGATCCTTTCGCAGGCGACCGAGCGCTCGTTCGTGATTCTCGATGAGGTCGGGCGCGGGACATCGACCTACGACGGGCTCGCGCTGGCGTGGGCGGTGGCCGAGGCTGTGCACGGCGCCAACCGGTGCCGCTGCCTGTTCGCGACGCATTATCACGAGCTCGCCCGGCTCGCCGAAACCTGCGAGGCGCTGTCGCTCCACCATGTCCGCGCGCGCGAGTGGAAGGGCGATCTGGTGCTGCTCCACGAGCTTGCAGAAGGCCCGGCGGATCGCAGTTATGGGCTGGCAGTGGCGCGCCTTGCCGGGGTGCCCGCACCGGTCGTCGCGCGGGCCAAGGCGGTGCTCGACAAGCTCGAGAAAGGGCGCGCGGCCACCGGCGGGATCGCTGCCGGACTCGATGAATTGCCGCTGTTCGCCAATCTGGCCGCGCCGCCGCCCGAACCCGCTGCCGGCGATGTCCTGCGCCTGCGCTTGCGCGATCTCGATGTCGATGCGCTGGCCCCGCGCGAGGCGCTGGCGCTTCTTTACGAACTCAAGCGGGGTGCAAGCGAACCTTAACCACGCGGATGGTATGGCAAGGCATGTTCGGTCCCAAGATCACCACCGTTTTCGCCAGCCGCTGGAAGGCGCTGTGGTGGGCGGCAGGGATGATGATGACCGCCTACTGCTCGATCCCATCGGCCGAAGAGACCGCGGAATCGCAGGCCGCGGCTCCGGCGCCGGGATCGGTGGCGGGTCCGGCGGCGGTGCATCACTCACCGTGGGCGAAAAGCGGGCAGTAGCTCCGCCCGCACGGATTTGGCTGGGAGTGCCAGCCGCTCGCGTCAGACTTCGTTGTCTTCTTCCGCTGCTTCGCCGTAGATACCCGCCTCGTCATCGTCGTTCCGCTCGCCGCGGAAGGCGCTCATGTCGATGATCCCGCTGGTTTCCATCTGGCGCATGTGATCGACCAGGTCCTGCGTGCCGTCCTCGTCGCCGTCCGAATTGACCTTTTCGGTGTCGGAGAGGCCAAAGCTCGAGGCCGCGCGGCCCAGCGCCTCGTCGGCGACGCTTTGTGCCTGCGCGGGTTCGTCGTCCTGTTCGGCGTTGAAGGCTTCGGGCGCTTCGGTCGTTTCGGGGTTCTCGATCATGGTTCGTCTCCTTGGTGGGAGATACGCGCCGCGCGGGTTTAGTGTTCCCGCGTCAGCGCGTCGGAACCGGCACGTCGCCCGAATAATCGTAAAACCCGCGCCCGGTCTTGCGCCCGAGCCAGCCGGCCTCGACGTATTTCATGAGCAGCGGGGCAGGGCGGTACTTGCTGTCGCCGGTGGTATTGTAGAGTACGCGGACGATCGACAGGCAGGTGTCGAGCCCCACGAAATCCGCCAGTTCGAGCGGGCCCATCGGGTGATTGAGCCCGATCCGGCAGCCCTTGTCGATATCCGCGATCCCCGCGGTCCCCTGGCCGAGCACGAACACCGCTTCGTTGATCATCGGCAGGAGGATGCGGTTGACCACGAAGCCGGGCTCATCCTCGGTCTGGACGACCTGCTTGCCGAGCAGCTCGGCGAAGGCGCGCGTCCGGGCAACGGTATCGGCGCTGGTGGCAAGTCCGGGGATGACCTCGATCAGGCCCATCACCGGCACCGGATTGAAGAAGTGCAAGCCGATGAACCGCGCCGGATCGCTGACCGTCGCGGCCATCCGGGTGATCGGGATCGAGCTGGTGTTCGACGCCATGATCGCGTCCGCGCCCAGCACCTTGTCGAGCCCGGCGAAAATCTGGAGCTTGATCTCCTCGCGCTCGGTCGCCGCCTCGATGATCATCTGGGCGTCCGCCATGGCGGCGTTATCGGCAATCGGGGTGATCCGGGAAAGCGCCACTTCGGCATCGGCGGGGGTCAGCTTCTGGCGCCCGACCAGCTTACCCAGCGCGCGTTCGATCCCTAACTTGGCTTTTGCCGCGACCGCCAGATCGACATCGCTGAGCAGGACCTTGAGCCCGTGCTGCGCGATGGTCTGGGCGATCCCCGATCCCATCTGGCCCGCGCCGATAACCCCGATCGTCTGCATTATCCGTCCTTCGCAACTGCAGCATGGGCCGGTAGCGGGATCGGCCGGCGTTGCCTAGCGGTTTGCTCCGGGTACCCAGAGAACCTCGCCCGCACCGCGCACGTTGACCGCGCGCGCGAGCACGAACAGGTAATCGGACAATCGGTTGATATAGGCGAGCGCGGCGGGATTGACGGGCTCGTGCGCGCCCAGCGCCGTCATCGCGCGCTCGGCCCGGCGCACGCTCGCTCGCGCGATAGGGACCCGCGCCGCCGCTTCGCTGCCGCCGGGAAGGATGAAACTGGTCAGCGGCGGGATGGTGGCGTTGACCGCGTCGATTGCTGTCTCGAGCGCGCTCGCCTGGCTGGGAACCATGCGCAGCGTCATCTCGCCGGGTTCGAAATCGTTGCCCGGGGTGGCAAGATCGGCGCCGAGGTCGAACATGTCGTTCTGGATGCGGGTCAGCGTCTCAGCGTCGCGATCGCCGAGCACCAGAACAGCCAGGCCGATCGCGCTATTGGCCTCATCGACCGCGCCGACCGCCTCGATCCGCGCCGAATGCTTGGGACAGCGCGAGCCATCGACCAGCCCCGTGGTGCCGTTGTCGCCGGTGCGGGTGTAGATCTTGTTGAGCTTGACCATGGGTTTCCTGCGTTGACCGGAGCTAGCTGGCCCCTAGCGCGGCCGGTGCCGTGTCCGCCGTAAGGCGGCCAGCGAACCGGCAACTCAGCGGTTCATCAACATCAACACAGCGACGACCACCACCGCCGCAAGCTGGTACTTGATCCGCGCGAACATCATCTTGTTCTGGAGCAGCTGATTTTCGCTCGGCCCCGCGGCAGGATCGCGTTCGAGCTCTATTTTGGAGCTTTGCAGGAACGCGACGATCCCGCGCACCAGGCTGACGACGGCAAGTCCGGCAAGGACGACGATGACGATCACGAGGAGAGTGTTCATGCCGTCCCATGTAGGCGCGGTGCGAAACGAATTCCAGTGGGCAGGCGCCCCGCGCGCAAGTCGTTCGCCAGCGCCAGGCCGTCCTCGCCCGCCGCCCGGCGATCGGCCAGCGCGGGCGCGCCGCGACGCTTGGCGAGCTTGGTACCGTCCGCGTCCATCAGCAGCGCATGGTGGTGCCACGTCGGCACGGGCAGCCCGAGCAGCGCCTGCAACAGGCGGTGGAGATGGCTGGCGGCAAACAGGTCGGCGCCGCGGGTAACCAGCGTGATCCCGTCGGCAGCGTCGTCGAGCGTGGCGGCGAGGTGGTAACTCGCGGGTGCATCGCGGCGCACGAGGATCACGTCGCCGAAAATCTCGGGAGCCGCATGCTGCATGCCCGCCAGTTCGTCGGTCCAGGCGAGTGGCCCGGCCAGCGCCGCCGCGCGCGCCGTGTCGAGCCGCCATGCAACCGCCGCGTCCCCGGCAAGATGGCGCCCGCGGCAGGTGCCGGGATAGATCGGTCCGTCGGGGCCGGGCGCGCTTGCCGCCGCGGCAATCTGGGCGCGTGTGCAAACGCAGGGGTAGAGCAGGCCCATCGCCCGCAGCTTTTGGGCCGCCGCCGCGTAAGGCTCCAGCCGCGCCGACTGGAACACCGGCGGCGCGGCATATTCGAGCCCCAGCCAGGCGAGGTCGGAGAGGATTTCGGGCACGAGTTCGGCGCGGCTGCGGGCGCCGTCGATGTCTTCGATCCGCAGCACGCAGCGCCCGCCGCGCGCCGCCGCGAGATCATGCGCGACGATCGCGGCATAGGCATGGCCGAGGTGGAGCGGGCCATTGGGACTGGGCGCGAACCGCGTGACGATCACCGCGCGATGTCGCAATTGTGGATTCGCGGGGGCGCACACTCTTGACGCGCCGCCGCCGCGCATGCTCCCATGTGCTGGATGAACCGTAACGCGCCCGTCATGTATGCCGGCCACAGCGACCTGGAGACATGTACCAGGCGGAGCTGATCGAGCGCGCGGCCCGTTTCCGCAGCGCCGGGGAGGACCCCGAACGGCATCTCGCCAGCTGTCCCGCGTTGGTTCTCAACGCCGATTACACCCCGCTGTCGTATTATCCGCTCAGCCTGTGGCCGTGGCAGACTGCGATCAAGGCGATCTTCCTCGAGCGCGTGGATATCGTCGAAAGCTACGACCGCCACGTCCACTCGCCCTCGCTCGACATGCGCATCCCCTCGGTCATCGCGCTGCGCCAGTACGTCAGGCCGAGCGAATTTCCCGCGTTCACCCGGTTCAACCTGTTCCTGCGCGATCGGTTCGCCTGCCAGTACTGCGGCAGCCCGCAGCAGCTGACGTTCGATCATGTGGTCCCGCGCCGGCTCGGCGGCAAGACCACATGGGAGAACGTCGCCACCGCCTGCGCCCCGTGCAACCTGCGCAAGGGCGGGCGCACGCCGCAGCAGGCGCGAATGCCGCTTCAGGTCCAGCCGATCCGCCCGACCAGCTGGCACCTCCAGGAACGCGGGCGCGCGTTCCCGCCTGGGTATCTCCACGAGACCTGGCGCGACTGGCTGTACTGGGATGTGGAACTGCTGGCTTGATCCAGATCGTCGCC
>JANXSP010000148.1 GCA_025356575.1 Novosphingobium sp. | reverse complement strand
GTCATCGCGCTCCTGAACTTCTGGTACACTTCGTTCGGCGGCGAGACTTCGGCACTTCTTTTGGCCGATCTCCGGCTCAAGGTTTACAGCCATCTCCAACGGCTGCCGATCAGTTTTCACGAGCGCCACAGACAAGGCGACACCCTCGCGCTGATGACCGACGAAGTGGCGCATTTCAGCGATTTCCTGACGGGCACCCTGGTCAGCGTTGCGCCCCTGCTGCTCACAGCCGGGGGCTCGGTCATCCTCATGTTCCGGATCGACCCTACCCTGGGGCTTATCGTCCCCATCCTTGGGCCTGCGCTCATCTTGATCGTGAAGATTGTCGGGCGGCGGCTGCAAGGGCTGGCCCGCTCGCTCCAGCAGGCGCGCGCCGATCTCGTTCAAATTTCGCTGGAAAGCCTGGAGATGCTCCCGGCGATCAAGATGTTCGCGACCGAAGACTTCGAAACCGCTCGCTACCGGGCCAAAAGGGACGAAACGACGCGTTTGTTTTTTCAGGAGAACCGAATTTATGCAGTGATGGATCCGCTGATTGGTCTGGTCGCGGCAAGCGCTGCGGTCCTTCTGGTCGTTTTCGCAGGGCGCAACGTTCACTCGGGCAGCATGTCGCCGACCCAGCTGTTCAGCTTCCTGTTCTATGCGGCGCTCCTCACCCGGCCACTCGCTTCGCTCAGTCACGTTTACGGGGAGATCAGGACAGCGCGGGGCACGCTTGCGCGGATGCAGGCCGTCCTCAATCTGGCCCCCGAGCCCGGCCTGGATGCGCCGCAGAAACTGCAAGTCACCCGCGGTGTGATCGAGTTTGCGGGGGTGTCGTTCGCGTTTCCGGGACGCGCGCGAATTTTCAGCGATCTCAACCTGATCATTCGCGCGGGTGAGACCGTTGCGCTGACGGGGACCAATGGGGTGGGCAAGAGCACGATCGTGGCACTGCTCTTGCGGATGTATGAGCTGGACGCCGGTTCCATCAGCGTCGACGGACGCAACATTGCCGGAATCGACGTGCAGGACCTGCGCAAACACATCGGTGTCGTGTCGCAGCGGGTATTCCTGTTCGGGGGGACGATCCGCGAGAACATCGCCTATGGTCTTGAGCACGCGGGCTTTGCACAGATCGAGGACGCGGCGCGACTGGCGCACGCCGACGAGTTTATCGCCGGACTATCCGATGGCTATGAAACGAGGATCGGCGACCACGGCGTGCTCCTCTCCGGCGGCCAGCGCCAGCGCATCGCACTCGCCCGCGCCTTTCTCAAGGACCCGCCGATTCTCGTGCTGGACGAGGCCAATGCCATGTTCGACCTCGAAGGCGAGCTGGCCTTTGTCGAGCATTGCGCGGACGCGCTGAAGGACCGCACCGTGATCCTGATCAGCCACCGGCCCGCGAGCCTTGCTCTGGCCGATCGGATCTTTCGGATCGAAGGCGGCCAGGCTCATGAGGAGCGCAAGGTTACTCTGGGCAGCAAGGATTGAGGACGCGCCCCCGAATGTGACGGAGGGCGGCCGAACCGGATTTACCGCTCGATTGGCGAGCTTTTTTGCAAACTCTTCGGTACCCCCAGTGCGGAAGTACGGATCGCGGCAATGCGCTCGGTCATCGCAAAGCCGAGGATGCCGTACAAATTGCTGACACCGCGCCTAACCGGGGGGTCGAAGCTGGCTTCCTGATCGCAGACCCACGCGATCAACGATTTTGCTTCTCTCATATCCCATCGGGCGAGTTTCCGGGCCTCGCGCCATAGTGCGCGCAGCAAGGCCTCTTTCGTGGAGCCCGAAAAGCGATCCCGAAGCCTGACGATCTCGACCACTTTCATGAACATCGCGATATCGCCCCAGACTTTCGCGGCCTGCGCAAAACCGGCACTGTCTGACAAGCGCTTGTCCAGATCATGGTCCCGGATGACCAGACACGGCCAATCGCAGCCAGCCACTGCAGGACCATCGAGGGCAATCTCCAGCATCAGCATGATATCGTGCAACGGATATTCCTGCCGATGTGGGATATCGCAGACTAGAGATCGGTGGATGAGGCAAGCGCAATAGCTTGGCACGCAGCCTGCCGAAGCTTGCTCGATATATTGCGACAGGAAATCGGCCGACGGAACGAACGATACTTCGCGGCGGGCACCGGTCTTGTCGCTGAGGTAGATGTGCTTCCCGACGATAAGCTTGGCGCCAGTTTCGCGGGCGACCTCAAGCTGCCTGTCGTTGGCATGGGGCAACAACCAATCGTCCGAATCCAGGAACCGCACAAACTCCCCGGTAGACGCGGCAAATCCCGCGTTTGCTGCCCAGCACTTGCCCCAGTTGTCGGTTCGGATCGCCACCACATCGGGCTGGCTCTGGAGCCATTCCCACGTTCCATCGGTGCTGCCGTCGTCGACGACGACGATCTCGGTGGCGCAATCGTTGTCGCGGCACGATCCCACCGCAGCCGGCAACGCCCACAGCCGGTTGTAGGTCGTGATTATGACCGACACGTCCGGCGCACTTTGGTGCTGGGGTTCCGAAGATTTGAATTGTTTCATCGATTCCGGCCTCGGGAAATCCGTTTGGATATGGTCGAGTTAGCGCAGTTTGTTGGGCACGAGCGACTTGAAGGATGCGCCGACGAACACCAGCGACTCGCGTAGAAATGCGCCGCGAAGTGCTCGCCAGGCGGGCTTGTCGCTGATCTTGCGCGCGACCAGGAAACGCGCTGTGACAAGAAGAAACCTCAGGTACCAAGCCTGTACAAACGGACGGCCACCGAATTGCTTCACCGTCGCCGAAGCACCGTGTTGCCTGTACCGCGCCCAGCATCTCCCATCCACGTAGCAGGGATAGAGGAGAAGGATGCGGGCGTAAAATACCTGATCTTCGAACATCGAACGGAACGGCGCTGCGAACCCGCCGACATGATCGACCGCGGTCCGGCGCATCATCGCGTTGCAGGTTGTCGGCGTTTGAACATGCCGGGTGAGCAGGTTCACAAAAAGCCGCGTCGGCGCGTAGCTGCGGCCCGGGGCAACCCCCAATGGCAGGGTGAAGTCCTTCGGCCCGCCATTTACATCCCAGCTATGCCAGATTTCGGTCTGGCCATACACCATGCCAAGTGCGCTATCCGCCGTCAGTATGCCGATTTGGTCCGCGCTCTTGCTCGGTAGCCAGACATCGTCGGCGTCGAGAAATGCGATGAATTCGCCGCGAGCGCGATCGAGGCCCAGATTGCGCGATGCGCTCATCCCGCGATTTTGCCTGCCCGGGTGGGTGAAAACACGAATTCGCCGATCGCTATCGGCAAACCGGCTTATCAGGGCCGGGGTCCGATCGGTCGATCCATCGTCGATGATGATCAGTTCCAGATTTTCGATTGTCTGGGATGCGACGCTGTTCACCGCTTCCTCGATATAATTCTCGCCGTTCCTGACGATCATGATCGCTGAAAGAACGGGAGCAGGCACCTGGGTCATGGACGCTTGGCCCCAGAGGAGTACCCCAGCGTCGAACGGGACTTTGCGTGTTCCACCAACCGTTCCGCTCTTTGAAAGTTGCATTATCGCGTTCGATATACCCGGAATCGGGATTGCTTATAACTGGGCGAGCCGGTGTCTTAACATCGAAGGATCCCACGCACCCACGCCGAGGCGCGGCAGGCACATCGCTGGACTGGACGCTTTGACGGACCAGGGCTCGCACGAGCACGCGCACAAAAACCCGGCCTCATTCACGGCCGCAATCGCGGCGTCGTCGTAGCTGCCGTAGGGATAGGCAAAGCACTCCGGCTCCTCCCCAGTGATTTTTCTGCAACCGCTTATGCTGTCCGAAATTTCGGTCCGCAGTTCTGCGGGCTCGCACGCGGTCAGGTCCGCGTGATGCGCGGTATGCGCTCCGAAAGTTATGGCCGAACCCGCTGCACCCACCGCCTGTTCGGGGGTCAAAGGACGATAGGGCAGCCGCGGAGAGAGCTCCGTTCCGGCCTGGTTGCGCAGCGCAGCGATCGCGTCCGCTTGCTCGTGCCACGCCATTCCATGCAACATTTCCCAAAGCGTTTTGTAGGCATGATGCCGGGCGGTGGCGGGCGGCGCACCGCTTGCCCATCGCCAATCCCCCGGGTCGGGCTCCCCCAGATGCATTGCGATGGTCCCGGTCCTGGTTGGAACGGTAAGCTGCTCGGCGCGACTTCCCAAGACGATCCGTTGTAGATCGTCCCACCAAAATTCTCTGTCCGGATCCAGCAACGCGGTGGCCAGAAACATGGTCGCGTGCAGGCCGCGCTCGGCCAGCAAGGGCGCGGCGTGTTCGAGGACGCACGCGTAACCGTCGTCAAAAGTAATCGCGAGTGCACGCGGCGGGAGCCTTCCGGCCTGGTGCAGGATCGCAAATTCGGCGAGGGGGAGAACCGTCCGATTGCGGACAAGCCAATCGAGCTGTGCCGCGAACATGCGCTGCGAAACGGCGAGACCCCAGGGATCGAACGCATCTTCGGCGATGCGGTGGTACATGAGGATCGCCGGGCGCGGCCGGAGCCAACCCATCCGGGTCAGCAATCGTCTTGCAGCGGAGAACTGGTTTCTCAATACCTTGGCCTAGAGCTTGTTGTGCGCCGCCTGCGACCCCGTGGGTATGTTGCCAAGACGATTTGGCTGGCAAGCCAATTCTGGTCTGGCCCTGCGAGGTTCACCAGAGCACCGCACCCTTGTTGGAAGATCTTTGGCTTGTTGGAAGATCTTTGGCTTGTTGGAAGATGTTTGGCTTGTCGGGAGACGTTTGGAAGCAATCGCTGGACCGGCGTGATCGATGTGATGGCGCCCGATCCACGGCAGTCGTTCGCGGCTAGGAATGTTCTTGCCTTAGCCTCCGGGCAGTCTACCGCAAGTGCGAACAAATCAGCTGCAAAGAGTTCCGATGACCGATCCTGCCAACAAGACTGCGCTGATCACGGGTGTGACCGGGCAAGACGGCGCGTACCTCTCGCGCCTGCTGCTCGACAAGGGCTATACCGTTCACGGGCTCAAGCGGCGCTCGTCGTCGTTCAACACGGGGCGGATCGAGTATATCTACGAAGATCCGCACGCCCCCGACCCCAAGTTTCACCTCCACTACGGCGATCTTACCGACGCCACCAACCTGATCCGCATCGTCCAGGAAACCAAGCCCGACGAAATCTACAATCTCGCCGCGCAAAGCCACGTTCAGGTCAGCTTCGAAACTCCCGAATATACCGCCAACTCCGACGGGATCGGTACGCTCCGCCTGCTTGAGGCGATGCGCATCCTCGGCATGGAAAAGACCACGCGGTTCTACCAGGCTTCGACCAGCGAGCTTTACGGCCTGGTCCAGGAAGTGCCGCAGCGCGAGAGCACACCGTTCTACCCCCGCAGCCCGTACGCGGCGGCCAAGCTTTACGCCTACTGGATCACGGTCAACTACCGCGAGGCTTACGGGATGTATGCCTGTAACGGCATCCTCTTCACCC
>JANXSP010000121.1 GCA_025356575.1 Novosphingobium sp. | reverse complement strand
CTTGCTCAACGGTAAATCGGCCCTTTATGGCAACGGTACCTCGATGCTCCGAATGCCTCTCAAGAGCGCGAGAGTAGGCCATCACTGCCGACTGCATTAGTGACATAACCGCCAGGTCAAGACTGGCGCGACCTGTCTTGTTCAGCCGGATTGCCAACTCAACTGAGTCGAGCGCTAACCGAAGATCAGTTGCGATCGAATGGGCATCGATCCATTGCCGAACTCGCTTTCGAAGATCGCGATGCGCTTCAGGCAGTGTGCCAGCAAAGCGACGAAGATCGTAAACGAGATCAGGGCGTCGCAAACTTGTCGGGAGCATCATATTGTCACCCGCTGAGTTACCCCGCAAGCTGTGCAAGGCTCTAAGTTGCCACTAAGTCATTGAAAATTTGGTGGACGCACTTGGGCTCGAACCAAGGACCCGCTGATTAAGAGTCAGCTGCTCTACCAACTGAGCTATGCGTCCATCGCGGCGGACCGCGGGTCGCCGAATCGCGGCGTGGGCTTCCTATAGCGGCGTGGCGGCGCAGGTGAAGCGGTTTTATCCCTTGCCCCGCAGGCGCGCTGTGTCCGCGCTATGCCAGCGCGCGCGGGCCGCTCTTGTTCCAGCGGTCGACTGCCATGATCGTGCCGATGCAGATCATGTTGGTCATCATCGACGATCCGCCGTGGCTCATGAACGGCAGCGGGATACCGACCACGGGGGCAAGCCCCATGACCATCGACAGGTTGATCGCGACGTAGAAAAAGATCGTGAATGCCATCCCCGTGGCGAGGAGCTGGGAGAACCGATCGGGTGCGGCGCGGGCAACTTGTAGTGCCCAGCGCAGGATCAGCCCGAACACGCCCAGCACGAACAACCCGCCGAGCATGCCCCATTCCTCGGCCATCGTGGCGAAGACGAAATCGGTGTGCGCTTCGGGCAGGTAGTCGAGGTGGCTTTGCGAGCCGTTGAGGAAACCCTTGCCGAAGAACCCGCCCGATCCGATCGCGATTTCCGACTGCGCGATGTGATAGCCCGAGCCGAGCGGATCGCTTTGCGGATCGAGGAACACGAAAACCCGCTTGCGCTGATAATCATGGAGCAGCGTGAAGAACGCGATGGGGCCCGCAACCGCTGCCGCGAGGCCTCCGCCGATGAACCATTTGAGCGGGGTTCCGGCGAGAAAGATGACGACGATCGCGCCGAAGGTAATCGCCAGCGCGGTCCCCAGATCGGGCTGGAGCATGACCAGCGCCGCGGGCACGCCGAGGATCCCGAGTGCGGGGACCAGCGCGCGCCAGCTCGCGGTCATCGCCGGGGGCAATGCATCGTAGAACCGCGCGAGGACAAGCACGATCGCGGGCTTCATCAGTTCGGACGGCTGCAGCGTCATGAAGCCAAGGTTGATCCACCGCTGGCTTCCCCCGCTGATCCCGCCGATGATCTCGACCAGCACCAGCAGCACCACCAGGATGCCATAGATCGGGAACGCGGCGAACTGGAACCACCCGCGCCGCGCCCGGGCAATGACGAGCGCCATGCCGAGGAACAGGACGAAGCGCAGCACATGCTTGAGCGCCCACGGCTGGAAATTTCCACCGGCGGCCGAATACAGCACGGCGCCGCCGAAACAGACCAGCGCGGTCAGCGGCAGGATGACGATCCACGGCTGGCGCGCGATCGGTTCGGGGACGATGCGTGTGTTCATGCCGGCGCCACCGGGGTTTGCGCCGGCAGCGTGAGGTCGGGCGCGATGACGGGCGGCGCGGCCGGAGGGGCCGCGGCGGGGGAGGGGACGGGCGCCCCAGGGCTGGTTTCCCCGCGCTCGGCTTCGGAATTGGCGTCGTTGGTGACGATCGGTGCTTCGCTGGCAACCGCCTTCGTAATGGCGTCCTGCACGACCTCGTCACCGCCCACTTTTGGCGCGGACGTGCCGTATTGCGCGGCAAAGGCGCGGTACTTGGCCTGCATCCGCTCCACCGGCGTTCCGCCCCAGCCTTTTTCGAGCGCCAGCAGCGTGTCGAGCGCCGTCTTGGGATCGAACAGGAAGGTCATCACGTCGCGCGCGATCGGCGCCGCGGCGCGCGCTCCGAAGGTGCCATGTTCGACCACCACCGAGATGGCATAACGCGGCGCGTCGCTCGGCGCGAAAGCCACGAACAGCGAATGGTCGCGCGTCTTCCACGCGCCTACGCTGCCGCGGTTGACCAGCTTGCTGACCTGCGCCGTCCCTGTCTTGCCCGACATCTGGATCCCCGCGACCTGCAGCTTGCTGCCGACCCCCGTGCCCGAGCCGTTGACCACGCGAAACATCCCGTCGTGCGCAACGGCGAGTTGTTCGGGCGTAAACGGAAACGCGGTGCCCGGCGGCTTGAGATGGCCCAGCAGCAGCGAGGGCTGGAGGTTCTTGCCCGAAGCGATCCGCGACGTCATCACCGCCAGTTGCAGCGGCGATACCGATACGTAGCCCTGCCCGATCGACGCGTTGAGCGAATCCGCCGCGCTCCACGCCTGCTTGTAACGGCGCATCTTCCATTCGGGATCGGGCACGGTGCCATAGCGTTGCGCCGTGCCGGGCAGATCGAACTGTTGACCCAGCCCGAGCAGCTTGGCCACCGGCGCAATCGTCTCGTAGCCGACGCGGTGCGCCATGCTCCAGAAGTAGGTGTTGCAGCTGTGCTCGATCGCGCCGCGCATGTCGACCGAGCCATGCACCGCGTCGCAGCGAAAGAAGCGGCTACCAAGGCGATAGCCGCCCGGGCAATTGATTCGCTCATCGGGCGAAACCCCGTGAAGCTGGAGCGCGAGGGTCGCCATCGGCTTCATCGTCGATCCCGGCGGATACAGCCCGCGCACCGCTTTGTTGAGCAGCGGGATGTGATCGTCCTCGTTGAGCATTTTCCATTCGATGCGCCCGATCCCGTCGGCAAAGGCGTTCGGATCGAAGCTGGGCATGGAAACCTGGGCGAGGATCGCGCCGGTCAGGCAATCGATCACCACCACCGCGGCGGATTCGAGCCCGATCCGCCGCGCCGCGTAATCCTGCAGCGGCGCGTCGATCGTCAGGCTCACCGATTTGCCGGGCACGTCCTCGCGCATGTCGAGATCGCGGACCAGCCGCCCGCTCGCGGTCACCTCGGCGCGGCGCGCGCCGGGGACACCGCGCAACGGCAGATCGAAGTGCTTTTCCATGCCGTCCTTGCCGATCCGGAAGCCCGGCGTGACGAGCAAGGGGGTGTGTTCCGCCTCATAATCCTTGGCCGAGGCCGGGCCGACGTAGCCGATCAGATGGCCGACCGAGGGTCCGGTCGGATAAAACCGGGAGAACCCGCGCTGGGCGACCACTCCGGGCAAGTCGGGCAGGCGCACGCTCACCGCAGAATAGCGCTCCCAGTCGAGCCGGGCGGCAACCTCGACCGGGCGGTACCCACCGGCCTTGTCGATCTTGTCCTTCAGGTCCTGGATTTCGATCGCCGTGAGCTGGAGCAATTCGCCCAGGGTATCGATGGTCTTGGCCGGATCGACCAGCCGTTCCGGGATCAGATCGACGCGGAAATCGGCGCGGTTCGAGGCGAGCGGCGCACCGTGGCGATCGAGGATCCAGCCGCGGCGAGGCGGGATCAGCGTCAGGTTGACCCGGTTGCTCTCCGACAGGGTGCGATACTGCTCGTTCTGGACCAGCGCGATGTAGCCCATCCTTGCCGCCAGCAGCACGCCGAGTCCGCCCTGGACCGCGCCGATGACCATGCTGCGCCGGTCGAACGCAAGCTGGAGCGTGCCCGAGCTGACATGCGGCGGCGCGGCGCGGGCCATCAGCCGAGCACGCGCACGTTGAGCAGGCGAAACCGGTCGAGCACCGCGACCAGCCGCCCGATCACCGGATAACCGAGAACCGCGATCAGCAGTTGCGGGTTCATCACGCTGAGCCGTGTCGAACCGCCGGTCAGGTTGGCGAAAACCGTGCCGAAGAAGATCGCCGCGCTCAGCAGCCCCGCCGCGGCCATCCAGTCCTGCAGGAAATTGCGCCACGGGAAGCGGGTTTCGACGATCTCGAGGACGATCATCGCCAGCGACCACAGGAGGATCGCGGAACCAAGCGGCTGGCCCGAATAGAGATCGTCGAACAGCCCGAGCGGCAACCCCGCCCACAGCGGCAGCAGTCCCGGGCGCAGCAAGCGCCAGCCGAGCAGGACCATGAGGCCCAGGGGCGGCACGATTGGCGCCGAAGCGATGAACGCCCAGCCAGGTGCCGCGCTGGCCAGCATGACCGAAAGCCACGGCACCGCGCCCGCCAACAGCGTGGAAGGCGCACGGTCGATCTGCTGCGGGTAGCGATCGCCACTGCGCGCAATCCGCGGCGCTTTCATCGCGGCGCGCTCATCGTTTGGCCTTGGTCGGCACGGGCACGGGAACGTCGCTCGGCGGCTGCCACATCGGATCGACCACCACGAGGTCGCTGGCCGCCGGATCGCTGAGCACGCGGGCCACCGCCCCGTCGCGCGTCAGCGATGCCACCACGGCAACCGCGATGTCGGGCCGGTAGAGCCCGCCAGAGCCCGAGGTGACCATCACGTCGCCGCGCTTGAGCGGGTTGACGCCAAGACTGATCAGGCGGATCTGGACCGAACCGTCGGCGCGGCCCTGCGCGAACGCGGCAACGCCATCGGCGGCGCGGCGGACGGGAACAACGCTCTCGGTGTCGGTGATCAGGAGCACGCGCGCGGTGCGGTGACCGACCTCGAGCACGCGCCCGATCAGCCCCAGCGGCGCACGAACCGGCATTCCCACCGCAACCCCGCGGTCGCTGCCGACCGAGAGCGTGGCGAAGCGGCGCGAGCTGTTGGCGGTCGATCCGATCAGGCGCGCGGCGGCCACCGGCCGCGGCTCCTCATCCATCAGGGCGAGCGTCGCCTTGAGCCGGCGGTTCTCGTCGGAGACCGCGGCAGCTTCGGCCAGGCGGACCCGCGCGATCTCCGCCTCGTGGCGGAGCTGCGCGTTCTGGCTGCCCGCGGCGATATATCCGGCGACGATGGCGAACAGTCCCTGACCCGCGCCGCGGGCCTGCGCGGTTGCGGCGGCGGCGGGCGAGGTCGCATCGCTTGCCGCTCCGCGGACGCTGGCGAAGGCGTGCGGGCTCAGCGCAGTTACGATCAGCAGTACCGCGCCGAGCCCCGCGCCGACGATCGCCACGATATACCCGGTGAACAGACTGTACTGCGCCCTGCGCGAAAAGCCCGGGCGCCGGTTGGTCGGCGGCGCCATGCGTGCCTTCCCCTTCCTGCAGAGCGCCGCGAAAGCCCGAAGGCGCGGCCGCCGTTGTAGCCGATCAGGCCGTCATGAGCACGCCGCGATAGATCGGATCTTCCATCGCCCGCCCGGTACCGAGCGCGACGCACGACAGCGGATCCTCCGCCACGCTGACGGGCAGTCCGGTCTCCTCGCGCAAATGATCGTCGAGCCCGCGGATCAGCGCGCCGCCGCCGGTCAGGACGATGCCCTGGTCGACGATATCGGCGGCGAGTTCCGGGGCGGTGTTCTCCAGCGCGATGCGCACGCCCTCGACGATTGCGCCGATTGGCTCGGACAGCGCCTCGGCAATGTTCGCCTGCGTGATCGTGATTTCCTTGGGCACCCCGTTGACGAGGTCGCGGCCCTTGATCTGGATCGATTCGCCGATCCCGTCGGCGGGGACGATCGCAGTGCCGTAATCCTTCTTGATCCGCTCGGCGGTCGCTTCGCCGATCAGCAGATTGTGGTGGCGGCGGACGTAGCTGACGATGGCCTCGTCCATCTTGTCGCCGCCAATCCGCACGCTGGTGGTGTAGGCGAGCCCGCGCAGGCTCAGCACCGCGACCTCGGTGGTGCCGCCGCCGATGTCGACGACCATGCTGCCCACCGGTTCGGTCACCGGCATGTCTGCGCCGATCGCCGCGGCCATCGGCTCGAGGATCAGGAAGACCTGGCTTGCGCCCGCGTTCGAGGCGGCATCGCGGATCGCCCTGCGCTCGACCGACGTCGAGCCCGAGGGCACGCAGATCACGATCTCGGGATAGCGCAGCAGGCTTTTCTTGCCGTGGACCTTCTGGATGAAATATTTGATCATCGCCTCGGCGACTTCGATGTCGGCGATGACCCCGTCGCGCAACGGGCGGATCGCCTCGATACTGTCGGGGGTCTTGCCCATCATCATCTTGGCTTCGTCGCCGACAGCCTTGACCTTCTTGATCCCGTTGATCGTTTCGATCGCGACGACCGAGGGTTCGTTGAGGACGATCCCGCGGTCCTGAACGTAGACCAGCGTGTTGGCAGTACCGAGGTCGATCGCCATGTTCTGCGAACCGAATTTGAAGAATCGCGAGAGGAGGGAAGCCATGTGTAAATCCATGAGTTTCCGGCCACTTGCCGCATGCGGGGTGGCAGCGGGGCCGGCAGTGACGGGTGCAAGCGGCGTCCTTAACCCATGGTCCGGGCAAAGGCTAAAAATTTGTCGCAAAAGCTGGGGCCAAATCGGGGGGTAGTGGCTCCCTCCGTCTCGAATAATCGCCGGTTCGTCGCTAGGCTCGTATCCGTGCCGACCATTCGCCGCCTGCCCGAGACGCTGGTCAACCGCATCGCTGCGGGCGAAGTGGTCGAACGTCCGGCCGCCGCGCTCAAGGAACTGGTCGAAAACGCGCTCGACGCCGGGGCGCGCAACATCGCGGTGCGGCTGGCCGCGGGCGGGCTCGATTGCATCGAAGTGACCGACGACGGCTGCGGCATGGAGGCGGCCGAGATCGTGCTGGCGCTCGAACGACACGCGACGTCCAAGCTGCCCGACGACGCTATCGAACTGGTCGCCACTCTCGGTTTCCGCGGTGAGGCGCTGCCCTCGATCGCCAGCGTCTCGCGCCTTACGATCGAAAGCCGCGCGGGCGTGGCCGGGCAGGGTTGGCGGCGCGTGGTCGATCACGGCACGGTGGTCGAGGACGGCCCCGCCGCGCTTCCCCCGGGCACCCGCATCCGGGTTGAGGAGCTGTTCGCGCGCGTCCCTGCGCGGCGCAAGTTCCTGCGTTCGGCGCGCAGCGAATACGCCGCCTGCCTCGATGTCGTGCGCCGCCTGGCGATGGCGCGGCCGGGGACGGCATTCTCGCTCGAACACGATGGCCGCCGCGTCCTTGCCCTCCAGGGCAGCGAAAGCCTCGCCAGCCGCGTCGCGCGGATCGTCGCGCGCGAGCTCGAGACCGACGGCGTGATCATCGATATCGAGCGGCCCTGCGGCGATGGCACCGCGCGGCTTACCGGGCTTGCGGGCCTGCCCACTTTCAACCGCGGCATCGCCGATCATCAGTACCTGTTCGTCAATGGCCGCCCGGTGAAGGACCGCCTGCTCGTCGGCGCGGTGCGCGGCGCCTATGCGGATATGCTCGCGCGCGATCGCCATGCGGTGCTCGCGCTGTTCGTCGAGGTTCCGCCCAGCGAAGTCGACGTCAACGTTCATCCGGCCAAGACCGAGGTGCGGTTCCGCGACCCCGCGTTCGTGCGCGGGATGATCGTTGGCGGATTGCGCCATGCGCTGGGCGAGGGCGACCGGCGCAGCGCGCAGTCGCCCGCGGCCGCAGCGATGGCGGCATGGCAAGTCGAACCAGCGAGCCAGGCTGCGCGGGCCGAGCCCGCGGCAATGCCCTCGATCTTTGCCGGACGCGGATGGGACGCGGGCTCCTACGTGGCCGAGCGCGCGACCCAATGGCGCGGCGCCGAGCCTGCGCCGCTTGCCGGGCGGGCCGAGGTCGCCCTGGCCGATCCCGCGCCCGCCGCGCGCAACCCGCTGGGCATCGCCCGCGGCCAGATCGCGCGGACCTACATCGTCGCCGAAGCCGAGGACGGGCTGGTCATCGTCGACCAGCATGCCGCGCACGAACGCCTTGTACTCGAACGCCTGCGCGCCGCGGGCGCGGGGCAGGGGGAGGCCGCGAGCCAGGCGCTGCTCCTGCCCGAGGTGGTCGAGCTCGACGAACCCGCGTGCGACCGGCTCGAGGAGGCGATCAGCGCGCTGGCGCGCTTTGGCCTTATCCTCGAACGGTTCGGCGCGGCTGCGATGCTGGTGCGCGCGATCCCCGCCGCGCTGGCCGGCGGCGACACCCACGCGCTCGTTCGCGACGTGGCCGACGATCTGGCCGCCAATGGCGCCGCGCTGCTGCTGGGCGAGCGACTCGACCTGGTGCTGGCGACCATGGCCTGCCACGGTTCGGTGCGCGCCGGGCGTGTGCTTGCGGTGCCAGAGATGAACGCGCTGCTGCGCGAGATGGAACGCACTCCGCGATCGGGACAATGCAACCATGGCCGGCCGACCTGGGTCAAGCTGGCGATGGACGACGTCGAAAAACTGTTCGGGAGACGATGATGCAGTTCAAACTCGCGGCCGCCCCGCTGTTGCTTCCTGTGGCCCTGGGCCTCACTCTGGCGGGGTGCGACAAGCCTGTATCCAGGGCCCAGCAAGACGCCGCCGATGCCCGCGCGATCGCGCAAGTCGAGGCGGTCCAGAAGATCCGCCCGCCCGTCGTTCCGATCGACCTGGCGGTGATGGGCGAGCCCGATTTCACCAAGAACAACCTGTTCGGCGCGGGCTGCGCGTTCGTGCCCGAGGGCGGCGGGATGGGCGCGGTGCTGCTGACGCGCGAAAAGCGTGCGTACATCAAGCTCGGCAGCAAGGTGGTGTCGCTGGGCTCGGACCCCGGCGGACCCAAGGCGCCGCTGGGGACGTGGGAACACTATGTCGGCGATAGCTATTCGCTCAGGCTCGAACGTACCGCTGCCAGCCCTTCGGTCCAGGAGGAATTGCTGCGCTGGCCGGGGCGGCTGACGATCGACGATCCCGATCGGCGCGTGGTCTACAGCGCGATGGGCGAGGTTCAGTGCGGCTCGTGAGGGGCTAGGCCGGGCGCTTGCGGATGAGCCCGATCGAGGTGAAGCTCATCACCAGCGTATTGTCCTGATTGTACACCCGCAGGGTCGAGCGAAAGCTGCCCATTTCGGGGCGTGAACGGCTCGGGGTCTTTTCGAGGAGCTGCGATTCGCAGCGCAGCGTGTCGCCGGGATAGACCGGGCGGTGCCAGCGCAGTTCGTCGATGCCCGGCGATCCCAGCCCGGCCTGGGCATGATTGTGCATGTTGGCGACGACCATGTTCATCGTCATCGCGCAGGTATGCCAACCGCTTGCCGAAACGCGCCCGAAGTGGGTCTTGGCGGCTTCCACATCGGACAGATGGAACACCTGCGGATCGTACTTGCGCGCGAACTCAAGTACTTCCTCGCGGGTCACGGTATAATGCCCGAAGCTTTGCACCGCGCCGATTTCCAGATCTTCGAAATACATCATATCAGTGCCCCAGCGCGGCTGCTTTCGACTTGGCCCGAGCGACGATGTCGACCTTGGGCACCACGCGGTAGCGCGCGACCAGCAGGCTGAACACCCCGAACAGGATCAGCCCGAACGCGGCCGCCAAATATGCCGCGTGGTTCTGCCGCAAGGTCGCCAGCGCCCCGCCGAGCGCCTTGACCTCCGACGATTTTTCGAACCACGCCGAGCGCAGTATCGACCAGCCGATCACGACAAACACCGCCGCGCGGGTGACGAGGCCGATCCGCCCGATCGTGCAGGTCAAGGCCGGGGCGCCGCTGGCGATCCCGCGCATATGCTTGGCGCGCCACGCCTTGCGCACTTGCGCGGCCGCCGCGACGAAGAACCCGATCCCGACCAGCCCGAGCGCGACGTTGCCGAGCGGTATTTCGAGCAGGGTATGCGCCGCCTTCTTGGTGTTGGCGCCGTTGCCGCCCTTCGGGTTTCCCGCCTGCGCCAGGTATTGCGCGGCGGTGTAGGCGAGCGAGCAGTATGCCAGTCCGCTGGCGAAATGGGCGATGCGCTTGCCGATCGCCTTGGTCGCGGTTCCGTCGCCTTCCATGTCGAGCGCGGCATCGACCATCCGGTAAACCGCATAGGCCAGCAACCCGATGACCAGCGCGGCCAGCATGGCGCGCCCCGCGGGCATATCGCGCAGCGTATCCCACACCGCGTTCTGGCCCTCGTCGGCCTTGCCGCGAAAGCGCAGCGCGATCCACCCGAGCATGATGTAAACGAACCCGCGCGCCGCAAAACCGAGCTTTGCCAGCCAATCGAGCCGGGCCACCGGTACCAGTCGTGCCATGTCGCCTATCCCCGGATGTCGGGCTTCCCGCCTCAGACGTTGAACTTGAAGTGCAGCACGTCGCCGTCCTTGACCACGTAGTCCTTGCCTTCCTGGCGCAGCTTGCCCGCGTCGCGCGCGCCGGCCTCGCCGTTCAGCGCAACATAGTCGTCGTAGGCAATGGTCTCGGCGCGGATATAGCCGCGCTCGAAATCGGAGTGGATCGCGCCCGCGGCCTGTGGGCCCTTGGCGCCGGTTTCGACGGTCCAGGCGCGCGCTTCCTTGGGGCCGACGGTGAAGAACGTGATCAGGTGGAGCAACTCGTATCCGGCGCGGATGATCCGGGCCAGACCCGCTTCCTCTAGACCCAGCTCGCTGAGGAACTCGGCGCGCTCCCCGACCGGCATCGTCACGATGTCCGCCTCGATCGCGGCGGAAACGACCACCGCGTTGGCGCCCTCGACCTTGGCCTTTTCGAACACCCGCGCCGAAAACGCATTGCCCGCCCCGGCGGCTTCTTCCTCGACGTTGCAAACATAGAGCACCGGCTTGGCGGTAAGCAACTGCGCCTGCGCGAACAGGCGCTCCTCCTCCTCGTCCTTGGGCACGGTCAGCCGCGCGGGTTTGCCTTCGCGCAGCAGGTCGAGCGCCTGGCCGAGCACCGACGCCGCCGCCTTGGCTTCCTTGTCGCCCTGCATGCCCTTCTTGGCGAGCGCCGGGACGCGCTTTTCCAGGCTTTCCAGATCGGACAGCATGAGCTCGGTCTCGACCGTCTCGGCGTCGGAAATCGGATCGACCTTGTTGTCGACGTGCTGGATGTCGTCGTTCTCGAAACAGCGCAGAACGTGGACGATCGCGTCGACTTCGCGGATGTTGCCGAGGAACTGGTTGCCAAGCCCTTCGCCCTTCGACGCCCCGCGCACGAGGCCCGCGATATCGACGAAGCCGAGCTGGGTCGGGATGATCTTCGCGCTCCCGGCGATCGCGGCCAGCGTATCGAGCCGCGGATCGGGCACGCCGACGTTGCCGATGTTGGGCTCGATCGTGCAGAACGGATAGTTCGCGGCTTGCGCTGCCTGGGTCTCGGTCAGCGCGTTGAACAGCGTCGACTTGCCAACGTTGGGCAGTCCTACAATGCCGCACTTGAAACCCATGACCTACGCCCCGTTCGCACCGCAATCATCGCGGCGGGCGCGGCATAGCGGGGCGAGGCGGGTTTGACTACTGCGCGGGTGCGGGCGGCGCGGGTTCGTCTATCGTGCGGGTGAAGCTTGCCCGGCAGGCATCCGGTAATTGGCCTTGAGCGGATCGATCTGCGCCAGCAGCCGCTCCGCAGCCGCACGCGCCGCGGCCACGTCCTGATGACCGATCGCTTCCTGCATCGCCACCAGGGTATCGTCGAACGTCCTGATCCCGGTGTCGCTGCGGAACCGCTGTCGTGCGGTATTCCACTGCTTGTAGGCGAACGCCAGAGTCTGTGAGGCATCATGCCAATCGGGCGGCAACGTGTGGGTATCGGCGGTGTAGCGCCACGCCGCATTGATCAGCAGGTCGAGCGGGAGCGGCATGTCGGGATCGCCCTCGGCACCCATCAAGGTCATTCGCCAGGCCTCGGTCGCACCAAGCGCGACGTCTTCGGGCTTGCCCTGCTGCGCGGCGAGATCGACCTTGGCCAGCGCCGCGGCGAGCTGCGCGGCAAGATCGGGCGGCAGCGCGCCGCGGACCCCTTCGACCGAGGAACGTGCGGCCAGCCGCAGCGTGGTCAGGTCCCCCGGCGGAAGCTTGAGCGCGGCGATCGTCAGCGCCTCGAACTGTTCGGAGGCGAAGTTCAATTGGGCACGCAGCGCGGGTGGAGGGATCTTGCCGGGCGTATCGGCCTTGGTCCCCGCGGTCAGCTTGTCGAGCACGGTCACTGCCGGATTTCCGCCACCACCGCCGCCGCCGCCGCCCGCCGAGGAGCTGTCTCCTGCGGTCTTGGAACTGCATGAGCAAAGCAACGCGGCGATCAAGACTGCCGCGGTAGCGGCGCCTTTCATGAGGGTTTGACCGAGGTTTCGAGAACGTCGACCAGATCGAGTTCCCGGGTTGCCGCGGCGAGCGTTGCAGCCGAATCCCTGGCGCCGATCGCGGCTTCCAGCGCGGTCAGCACGCCGTCGAAATCGGCGACCGATTTCGCGTTGGCGATCTTCGGCTTCACGCCGGTCCACTGGCCGCGCGCATAAGTGAGCGCCGCCGCCATATCGTCCCACCGCGGCGGCGCGGCGCGGGCATCGGCGGTCAGGCGAAAGCCCGAATAGTCGAGCAGGCCGATCGCCAGCGGAATTTTGGCTTCGCCGCCCGCCGCGCTCAGAACGATGCGATAGGCCTCGTTCGAAGCGAGCGACAGCGCCGCGGCATCGTGCGCGCCGGCAGCCGCGCGCGCATCGCCAAGCGCTTTGGCCAGCAGCGGTCCCGAACCCGCGGGAAGCATCGTGGCTATCCCGGCGGCCGACGTGGCAGCCAGATCGAGGCGGCGCGCGGCTTCGCCGGGGACCTTGGAAAATGCCGCTTCGGTCAGGTTCTCGAAGCGCTCGGCCGATGCCACCAGCGCGGCGCGCGACGCGGGATCGACCGGCGCCGCGGGAACCGGAGGCCCGGCATCGGCGACGGCAGCGGCTCGAGGGGCCGCAACGGGTGCAGTATCGGCGGCCGCGGGCGCCTTGTGACAGCCGGCGAGCGCGAGCGTCGCCGCAGCAAGGGAGGCAAGACGCAGTTGTGTCATGGTCGATATCCTCGAAGGTTTGCAGGCGCCCCGTGGATCAACGCCGCAGTTAGCCGGAATATCCCGCGCGCCCCCGGTCCGAGCGCCGACAGTGCGCTCAATCGCCCGCAAGCCGCAGCGCGATGTCGTTCATGAAGCGCACGTCGTCGCCCTTGGCCAACCACGGCGCTTCGGCGGCGACGGCGCCGAGCAGGTCGGCGAGGGGGTCCATCTCGCTCTTGGCGAAGTTGCCAAGGACATGGCCGGTGACGCGGTCCTTGTGTCCGGGATGGCCGATGCCGAGGCGCACGCGGCGAAATTCCGCGCCGATGTGCTTGTCGATCGAGCGGATGCCGTTGTGTCCAGCGGTTCCCCCGCCGCGGCGGACCTTGAGCTTGAACGGATCGAGATCGAGCTCGTCGTAGAATACGGTTACGTCTTCAGGCGCCAGCTTGAAGAAATCGAGCGCCGCGCGCACGCTTTGCCCGCTGTCGTTCATGAACGTCGCGGGTTTGAGCATGACGATCTTTTCGCCGCCGACGCGCCCATCCTGCGCCCAGCCGAGATACTTCTTCTGGACCGGGCCGAAATCGTGGACGTCGGCGATCGTGTCGGCCGCCATGAAGCCGATGTTGTGCCGGTGCAGCGCGTATTGCGTGCCCGGATTGCCAAGGCCGACCCACAGCTGCATCGGGTGTCCCGCGGTTGAATTGGCAGGCCCGCGTAGGCGGGGACCTCAGGCGGCGAAGCAGTGTCTTCTCGCCCGAGGTCCCCGCCTGCGCGGGGAAGCAGATGCTTACGCGCTTTCGGCTGCTGCAGCAGACGCTGCCGCAGCGGCGGCTTCGTCTTCGGCAGCGTCGGAATCGCTGCGCATCGAGCCCGGAGCGACGATCGTCGCGATCGTGAAGTCGCGATCGGTGATGGCCGAGACCGAGCCTTCGGGCAGCTTGACGTGGCTGATGTGGATCGAATCGCCGACATCGAGCCCGGTAACGTCGATGTGGATCTCATCGGGGATCTTGTCGGCGTCGCACGTCAGCTCGAGCTCGTGACGCACGATGTTGAGTACCGCGCCGCGCTTCAGCCCGGGCGAATCTTCCTCGTTCTCGAACACCACCGGCACCGACACATCGACCTTGGCATTCTTGCTCAGGCGAAGGAAATCGACATGCAGCGGGCGGTCGCTGACGGGGTGGAATGCAACATCCTTGGGCAGCGTACGGACCGACTTGCCACCGACATCGATCATCACGATCGAGTTGGTAAAGTGGCCGGTGCCGAGCATGCGCTGCAGTGCGCGTTCCTCGATGTGAATGCTCAGGGGTTCTTCCTTGCCGCCGTAGACGACAGCGGGGATCCGGCCTTCGCGGCGCAGTGCCCGGGAGGCTCCCTTGCCTGCCTGTTCGCGCGCCTCGGCCGACAGGGTAAGCGTATCGCTCATAGCTGTAACTTTCCGAATTGGGGTTGATGAAACTCCCCCGTCACGCCTCCAGGGATGACCACGGCGGGGAAGCGCGCGCCCCTATGGCAAGACGCGCGCAAACGCAAGGCTATTGCGCCCGGACCACGCGCCAGCCTTGTGCCGCAAGCAGTGCGGGGAGCCCATCGGGCCCAGCCATGTGTGCCGCCCCAACCGCGACGAACGGATGCCGGCGCCCTCGCAGCATCGCGCCGATCCTGGCCGCCCAGGCGATGTTGCGGTCTACCAGCAGCGCCGCACGCAGCGCCGGATCGGCGAGCATCCCGGCGTGGGTTTCGGCCGCCAGCGCCGCAACATCGCCGCGGGCCCAGACCTGCGCCAGGCGCGCGTCGTCTGCCGGAGCGGTGGCAGCGCTGCGGACCACTTCGCTCAGCAGCGCGCGCTGTGCGGGTTCGGGCAAGGCGTCGAAGATGCCGAGCTGGGCCGCTGCTCCTTCCAGCTCGCCGCGCGGTTTGGCGCCCGCAAGCGCGATCAGCCCGCGATCGATTCCCGCGCCGCTGTCCGCACCGGGATCGGCAGCGCGCGCCAGGATCAGCGCGGCCGCCCAGGTCTCGACATCGGTAAGTTCGTTGGCGCCGTACCCCGCCGTCACCATCAGTTTGTCGAGCGCGGGGCGCAGCGCCGGAGCGACGCGGTCGTCCACCGGCGGATGCCCGGGGCTGCGGCCGAGTCGCTCGAACGCCTGCGCGGTCGCGCTTTGATCGTCGAGGTTCGCGATTTCCAGCACCAGGACATCGGCGGCCGCCAGCGCATGGTCGAGCACGGGTGTGCGCCAGGCGACCGGCTGGGGCAGGGCATGGATCGTCCCGAACAGCCAGCCCTCTGCCTGCGCCGGCCCGGTGACATGCCACAGCGCCGGGCGCGCGACCGCACGCTCCGCCACGGGCGGGGGCGCATCGCGGCATCCCCCAAGGATAAGGACAAGCGCCAACGCCGCGCCGCTCGCAGCGCGGACCGTGCTCATTGCACGCGGGTGCTGACGATACCTTGCACGGCCAGCTGGTGCTGCACGCTCTGCACCCCGGTCAAGTGCCCCGCGCCGACCGCCACGAACACCGTACCGGGGCGTCCCAGCCGCGCATGGATCCAGTTGGCCCAGGTCTTGTTCCGCTGGGTCACCAGCCGATCCAGGATCAGCGGATCGTCGCCCTCGGCAGAAAGCATGTCCGCCAGCTTGTCGGGGTGACCCGCGCCCCACTCGTCGATCAAGGTCGCGGTTTCGCTCTTTATCGTCGGCATGGCGTCCATCACCGCGGATAGATAGTTGACCTGGTTGGCCAGCGGTAGCGTATCGAACAGGTTGAGCTGGAATTGCGCGGTTTCCAGCCCGCTCTGCGGCCGCTTGGACACGGCCCCCGATACGCTGCGGAGCGGCCGCGCGGCCAGCGCGGTCTCGACCCCGTCCTCCATGTTGAACCCCTCGCGCAGCAGCGGCAGGGTCGCCAGGGCAACCGCTGCATACCACGGCTTGAACCGGTCGAACGCATCCTTGGCCATGCCCAGCCCGGTGAGATCGGCTTCGAAGCGGGTCTTCTGTGCGGGCGAAAGCAGATCGCGCAGGTTCTTGCCCGCGGGCAGCATCGCCAACGTCACCAGCGAGGATTGCATCGCCGCGGGATCGGGTTCGACGATTTCGGTGACCAGCTCATCCGACGAATCGAGCGCCGCGGCGACCGGCCCGGACAGCCAGTCGACCCCGTGGGGCAGCGCGTGAACCGTGCCGAACAGATAGATCGTGGTGTCGGCGTCCTTCACCTCCCACAGCGCCGGATGGAACGCCGCGGCCGGCGCGGTCTGCGCTTGTGCAGGCAATCCGGCGACCGCGAGCGCGGCACCGAGCAGGCGGGCTTTGCGAAAAAGGAGCGCGGCGATTTTCATCTTCCCGGCTTATTGCCGGAAGGTTGCGCCAAGGTGAACCTCCAACTTCGCCGGGGAATTACCGCACCAGGTCGCTGACGATTGATTCCGCCCCGTGGTTGCCCCAAAGCCCGCAGCGCGATGACCGATACGCCCGCTCCACCCCGCGCCCCGCTAAGCTTCCAGGACATGATCCTGCGGCTTCACGCGTTCTGGAGCGCGCAGGGCTGCGTGATCCTCCAGCCGTTCGACATGCGGATGGGCGCGGGCACCTTCCACCCCGCCACAACGCTGCGCGCGCTCGGCCCCGAGCCGTGGAATGCGGCCTTCGTCCAGCCGTGCCGGCGTCCGACCGACGGCCGCTATGGCCAGAACCCCAACCGGCTCCAGCACTACTACCAGTACCAGGTCATCCTCAAACCCAGCCCGGCAAACTTGCAGGAGCTCTACCTCGCCAGCCTGACCGCGATCGGCGTCGATCCGCTGCTCCACGATATCCGCTTCGTCGAGGACGATTGGGAATCGCCGACGCTGGGCGCGTGGGGGCTGGGCTGGGAAGTGTGGTGCGATGGGATGGAAGTCACCCAGTTCACCTATTTCCAGCAGATGGGCGGGTTCGACTGCAAGCCGGTGTCGGGCGAGCTGACCTATGGGTTGGAGCGGCTGGCGATGTACATCCAGGACAAGGAGTCGATCTTCGACCTTGCCTATAACGATCCCGCGCCGGGAA
>JANXSP010000103.1 GCA_025356575.1 Novosphingobium sp. | reverse complement strand
CGAGATCGGGCTTGGTCCGGGCTATGCCGGCGCGCTCACCCTGCGCGGCCAGCTGGCGCTGCCATTGTGCAGCATGGGTCTGAACGGCGCACTTGTCAGACCCCCCGCAATTCGTCTAACGCGCCGCCATCCGGAGGCCGCTCCGGACCCGGGTTCGCCCGGGGGCCTGTAGCTCAGTGGTTAGAGCTGGCCGCTCATAACGGCTAGGTCGCAGGTTCGAATCCTGCCGGGCCCACCACATTCGAAGTCCCCGGTCGGGGAGTAGCGCAGTCCGGTAGCGCGCCTGCTTTGGGAGCAGGATGTCGCAGGTTCGAATCCTGTCTCCCCGACCAAACTTCTATCAAGCGGTCACTCCGTCATCGGGGTCATCCCAGGTTCGGCCTTGGCCATCGCCCGCTGGTACGCCGGGCGCGCGCCGATTCGCTTGAGGTATGCGGAGATATTGGGGAAGCCTTCGAGCTTGGTCCCGCGAAACGCGCGGCTGGTGGTGAGGCAATAGACCATCATGATGTCCGCGGTGGTGAGGTTGCGCCCGCCGAAGAACTGCGCCTCGCCCAGCCGCGCTTCGATCATCGCCCAGGCCTTGTCGGAGCGGTCGCCGACGAAGCCCGAGCTGGCGCCCTGCGCGCTGCCGCTCATCGTCAGGACGAGCTGCATCATCAGCGTCGCCATGAACGTGCCGTTGGACCAGTGGAACCAGAACAGGTGCTCGGCGAAATCAGGATCGTCGACCCCCGGGGCGAGCCTGCCCGCTCCATATTTGGCGTTGATGTAATCGCAGATCGCGCCGCTCTCACCCAGCACCAGATCACCGTCGGTGATCACCGGGGCGATCCCCATCGGGTGCAGCGCCTTGTATTCGTCGGGTGCGAGGCGGTTGTCGGTGCGCCGCTCGTAGCGGATCATCTCGTAATCGAGCCCCAGTTCCTCGCACAGCCACACGGCGCGTTCGGACTGCGAGATGCCGAGGTGGTGGACGGTGAGCATGGCGGGTTCCTTCGCGTGGGTGTCGCGGCGGTCATTGCAAATCCGTGCGGGTTGGGACAGCGGCAAGTTTGCGAGCAAGGTTGGCGCAAGCGGGAACCCAGAGCGCGGGGTTCGAACGCTCGCTCCCCTTTCCACCCGCGCTTGCGACCCGCCACCCCGGCTTGTAAAGGCGCGGCAACGCTTTCCCACATTCAGACCCCGAGGACCCGCGATGGCCGCCCAGTACGCCTATGTCATGAAGGGCATGACCAAGACATTTCCCGGCGCGCCCAAGCCGGTGCTGTCGGACATCAGCCTGCAGTTCTACCAGGACGCCAAGATCGGTATCGTCGGCCCCAACGGCGCGGGCAAATCGACGCTGATGAAGATCATGGCGGGGATCGACACCGATTATACCGGCGAAGCCTGGCCGGGCGAGAACATCACCGTCGGCTATCTGGCGCAGGAGCCCGAGCTCGACGAGAGCAAGACCGTGCTCGAAAACGTCAAGGATGGCGCGCGCGAAACCGCCGATCTGGTCGAGCGGTTCAATGCGATCTCGGCTGAAATGGGCGATCCGCAGGACGATACCGATTTCGACGCGCTGATGGAGGAGATGGGCACGCTCCAGGAAAAGATCGACACGGTCGACGGATGGACGCTCGATAACCAGCTCGAGATCGCGATGGAAGCGCTGCGCTGCCCGCCGGGCGACTGGCCGGTGACCAACCTTTCGGGCGGCGAAAAGCGCCGGATCGCGCTTACGCGCTTGCTGATCCAGAAGCCGTCGATCCTGCTGCTCGACGAGCCGACCAACCACCTCGATGCCGAAAGCGTGCTGTGGCTCGAAAAGCACCTCGCGGATTATCCCGGCAACGTGCTGATGATCACCCACGATCGCTATTTCCTCGACAACGTGGTCAACTGGATCCTCGAACTGGATCGCGGCAAATACTTCCCTTACGAAGGCAACTATTCGACCTACCTCGAGAAGAAGGCCAAGCGGCTCGAGCAGGAAGAGCGTGAGGACACCTCGCGCCAGAAGGCGATCAAGGACGAGCTTGAGTGGATCCGGCAGGGACCCAAGGGCCGCCAGACCAAGTCCAAGGCGCGGATCAAGGCATTCGACCAGCTTGTCGAATCGAGCCAGAACCGCCCGATCGGCAAAGCCCAGATCGTCATCCAGGTGCCCGAGCGCCTCGGCGGCAAGGTGATCGAGGCGGTGAACGTCTCGAAAGCCTACGGCGACAAGTTGCTGTTCGAGAACCTTTCGTTCCTGCTGCCCCCAGGCGGGATCGTCGGCGTGATCGGGCCGAACGGCGCGGGCAAATCCACACTGTTCCGGATGATCACCGGGCAGGAAAAGCCCGACGAAGGCGAGATTGCGATCGGCGAGACGGTCCACCTCGGCTACGTCGACCAGAGCCGCGATGCGCTCGATCCCAAGAAGAACGTCTGGGAGGAAGTCTCGGGCGGGCACGACTACATGAAGGTCAACGGCCAGGACCAGTCGACCCGCGCCTATGTCGGCGCGTTCAACTTCAAGGGCCAGGACCAGCAGAAGAACGTCGGCAAGCTATCGGGCGGCGAGCGCAACCGCGTCCACATGGCCAAGATGCTCAAGGAGGGCGGCAACGTCCTGCTGCTCGACGAACCGACCAACGATCTCGACGTCGAGACGTTGCGCGCGCTCGAAGACGCGATCGAGAACTTTGCCGGCTGCGCGGTGGTCATCAGCCACGACCGCTTCTTCCTCGATCGCCTCGCGACCCACATCCTCGCGTTCGAAGGCGACAGCCGGGTCGAATGGTTCGAAGGTAATTTCGCGGCCTATGAGGAGGACAAGATCCGCCGGCTCGGCGACGAAGCCACACGGCCGCACCGGATGACCTATCGGAAGCTGACGCGGTAGATTGCGCGCGGCGGTCGCGTCTTAGCTGGTGCAGGTCAGGCCCTGGG
>JANXSP010000102.1 GCA_025356575.1 Novosphingobium sp. | reverse complement strand
GTGTTCATTTCCATGAACCAGATGCGGTCGGCGCGCAGGCCTTCGGATGCATCGGCGATGAATTCGATCGTCCCCGCGCCGACGTAATCGACCGCTTTTGCTGCACGCACTGCTGCAGCACAAAGTTCGGCGCGCGTCGCTTCGTCCATGCCCGGCGCTGGGGCTTCCTCGATCACTTTCTGGTGACGCCGCTGGAGGCTGCAGTCGCGCTCGAACAAGTGGACGACGTTGCCGTGGGTGTCGCCGAACACCTGCACTTCGATGTGCCGCGGGCTGAGCACGTATTTCTCGAGCAATACGCGGTCGTCGCCGAAACTCGATGCCGCCTCGCGCTTGCACGACGCCAGCATTTCGGCAAATTGCTGCGCAGCATCGACGCGGCGCATGCCCTTGCCGCCGCCGCCCGCGACCGCCTTGATCAGGATCGGATAGCCGATCTTGGTGGCTTCGGCCGCGAGCGTTTCAGCGCTCTGGTCCGCGCCCAGATAGCCCGGCGTCACCGGCACGCCCGCGGCGATCATCCGTGCCTTGGCCGCGTCCTTGAGCCCCATCGCACGGATGCTGGCGGGGCGCGGGCCGACCCACACGATTCTGGCATCGATCACCGCTTGCGCGAAATCGGCGTTCTCGCTGAGGAAGCCGTAGCCGGGGTGGATCGCCTGCGCCCCGGTGGCTTTGGCCGCGGCGATGATCTTCTCGCCGACGAGGTAGCTTTCGCGCGCGGGCGACGCGCCGATATGCACCGCCTCGTCGGCCTGGCGGACATGGAGCGCGTCGGCGTCGGCGTCCGAATAGACCGCGATCGTGCGGATGCCCATCGCCTTCGCGGTCCGGATCACGCGGCAGGCGATCTCGCCGCGGTTGGCGATGAGGAGCGACGTTATCATCGCGCCGGTGCTACGCGGGGCGGACGCGGGCCGCAAGCTGGCGGCGGTTCCAGCGCGGCTTTTCGCGCGCGCGCGGCGGCGGGGTGATTGCCTCCCACAAGCCGTGGAAGACATGGCCGAGCTTGGCCCAGCTCGAAGTGGCAATGCGGTGGTTCCACGCCGCACTGCCCGCCGCGTCGACCTTGGTCGCGATCGCGCCGTATATTCCCGCGGCGCTCATGACCGCCCAGCGCTGGCGGAAATCGAGCCGGCCCGCGCCGACCCGCGCAGACTTTTCGTAGGCCTTTTCCATCGCGCACATCCGGTGGACCAGCGGGACCAGCGCCTTGCGGTAATGCGGTTTCATCTGCTCGCCCGGAGGGATGTCGGCCTCGACCAGCCATTCGAGCGGGAGATAGCAGCGTTCCGCCGCGTCATCCTCGCCGATATCGCGCGCGATGTTGGCGAGCTGGAATGCGAGCCCGAGGTCGCAGGCGCGGTCGAGCGTATCTTCGTCGTCGGCGCGCACGCCCATGACAACCGCCATCATCACCCCCACCGCGCCCGCGACGTGGTAGCAATATTGCATGAGATCGCCTTCGGAACGCGGGCGCCAGTCCGCTGCATCGAGCGCGAACCCGGCGATGACGTCGCCCGCCATCGCGGCGGTGATCCCGGTCTCGCGCGCGACCACGCCGAAGCCATCGAACGCCGGGTCGCCGGTCGCTGCGCCGGCCAGCGCGAGCGCGGTGCGATCGCGGATTACAGCGAGGCGGTCCTGCGCGCCCGCCTGCTCGCCCAATTCCCCGCCGAACTCCTGCGCATCGGCGAGGTCGTCGCAGCGGCGGCACCAGGCGTAGAGCAGCCACACCCGCTCGCGTGTCACCCGGTCGAACAGCTGGCTCGCCGCAGCAAAGCTTCTGGATCCGCGCGTGATCGCGGCGTGGGCGTTGGCGAGCAGGGCAGGGCGGTCGAACGCGTCGGGACCCGCTTCGACCGAATTCACAAATCGCTCGTTTTCATCGCAAAGATCGGCGTGTGCGGCTCGTGCGCCGCCATCCGCGTGAGCAACAGGTCGAGCTCGCGCTCGGCGATGATGATGCCCTGGTGCGCCGGGCGGACGAACCCTGTCGCGGCCATATGCGCGTTGAACGCCAGCAGGTGATCGAAGAACCCGAACGCGTTGAGCAGTCCGACGGGCTTGGCGTGGTAGCCCAATTGCGCCCAGCTGACCGCTTCCCACAGCTCGTCCATCGTGCCGACCCCGCCGGGGATCGTCAGGAACCCGTCGCTGAGCGTGGTGAAGGCAAGTTTGCGCTCGTGCATACCCGGCACGACGTGAAGCTGCGTACAATCGCGGTTGGCGACCTCGCCGCCGCGTTCCTTCTGGTTTCCGGCGGCATCCTCACCCGCGAGCGCCTCAGGAATCACGCCGATAACTTCGCCGCCTGCTTCGAGCGCGCCGCTTGCCAGCGCGCCCATCAGCCCGAGCCGCCCGCCGCCATAGACAACCCCGATGCCGCGCTGCGCCAGCGTCGCCCCCACCTCGCGCGCAAGTGCAACATAGCGCGGATCCTCCGGCGTCGCCGACCCGCAATAAACCGCGATCCGCTTCACGCCAGATCCTCGATCATCAATCCTGCGGTTGCCTTCGCGCTCCCGACCACGCCGGGGATGCCGGCGCCAGGGTGCGTGCCGGCGCCGACGAGGTAGAAGTTGCCGATCTTGTCGTCGCGGTTGTGGCCGCGGAACCAGGCGCTTTGGGTCAGGATCGGTTCGAGGCTGAACGCGCTGCCGAGGTGCGCGTTGAGATCGGCCGAGAAATCGCTCGGGGCGTAGTGGAAGCTGGTCACGATGCGGTCATGGATGTCGGGGATCAGCCGCCGGCCGACCTCGTTGAGGATGCGCTTTTCCAGGATCGGACCCACGGCGTCCCAGTCGATCGGCAGCTTGCCCTGGTTGGCGACGGGGATCAGCGCGTAGAACGTGCTTTTGCCCGGCGGGGCAACGCTGGGATCGGTCACGCTGGGGTGGTGGAGATAGATCGAGAAGTCCTGCGGCAGCACGCCGTGCTCGTAGATATCGTCGAGCAGGCCTTTGTAGCGCGGGCCGAACAGGATCATGTGGTGGGGGATGCCGGGCCAGGTGCCCTCGACCCCGAAGTGGACGACGAACAGCCCCGGACTGAAGCGCTTGCGGACGAGGCGCTTGGCGGTCTTGGCCGCGCTCGCGCTGTCTTTCAGCAGGTCGCGATAACTGTGGACGATGTCGGCGTTGCTCGCCACCGCATCGAACCGTTCGCGCCAGCCGCTGGCGCATTCGACCTCGGTCGCGCGGTTGCCGAGGGTGTGGATCTGCGCCACCGGATCGCCCATCCGCACGGTGCCGCCAAGCCGCTCGAAATGTTTGACCATCGCCGCGACCAGCTTGTTGGTCCCGCCCTTGGACCACCACACCCCGCCGTCTTTTTCCAGCTTGTGGATCAGCGTGTAGATCGCGCTGGTGGTCATCGGGTTGCCGCCCACCAGCAGCGTGTGGAAGCTGAACGCCTCGCGCAATTTGTCGCTCTTGATGTATTTCGAGACGATCGAATAGACGCTGCGCCAGGCCTGATGCTGGGCCAGCGCGGGCGCGGCCTTGATCATGCTGGCAAAGTCGAGGAACGGCTTGTGCCCCAGCTTGACATAGCCTTCTTCGTAGACCGCTGCGGAATAGCGCAGGAATTCGGCGTAGCCATCGACATCGCGCGGGCTGATCTTGGTCAGCTCGGCGTGCATCGCGGCATCGTCGTTCGAATAATCGAACTGGGTCCCGTCGGGCCAGTTGAGCCGGTAGAACGGCTTGACCGGGACCAGCTCGATATCATCGGCGATATCGCGGCCCGATAAAGCCCACAGCTCTTCCAGGCACGGCGGATCGGTGATCACGGTCGGCCCGGCATCGAAAGTGAAGCCTTCGCGCTCCCAAAAATAGGCGCGGCCTCCGGGCTTGTCGCGGCCTTCGACCAGCGTGGTCGCGATCCCCGCGGATTGCAGCCTGATCGCCAGCGCAAGTCCGCCGAAACCCGCGCCGATCACGCAGGCACGGCGGGCACTGGCAAGTTCGGCGGTATCCACGGCAGTGCTGCCGGCATTCGCGGTCATCCCGATAGTCCTCCTGAATCGAGCGGCGTCAGCGGCCGCCCCCGCCCCCGCACGGCGTTGATCGCGCGGCGCAGCGATACCGGCGGACGCCCCGTCAGGATCCGCGCCGGGTCCGACCAGTGCGATCTGCCCGCATAGAACCGCTCGATCAGCGCCGCCGGCTTGGTATAGAAATGTTCGAGCGTGCGGTAGCGCCGCGCCGGGGTCGCGGCACCGAACATCATCCGCCCCAGCAAGCGGTAGAATCCGCCGCGCTGCCACACCGCCGCCGCATAACGCCGGCTCTCGTGCGCCAGGGCATCGCCCGAAAGATCGCTCAGCCCCGCGACATGGACCGCAAAACGCACGGCATCGGGCAGCGAATAGCTGGTGAGCGGGTGGACCAGAACCGCGCGCGTGCCGGCCCGAGCCGGACCGGGATCGTCCGCGGGCCAGCAGCGATCGAACGACCCGCCCCCGATCACGGGCAGCGCGCCGCGTTCCTCGCCCAGCACCGCGGTAATATCCCAGCCTTGTGCGGCGGCATAGGCGGCGATCCGCCCGGCCAGAACGTCGCGGTCGAACATCGGCGATTCGGCGTAATAGGTATCCTCGACGAACACCTCGCGTGGGCCGAACGGCAGCAGATAGACGAACCGGTAGCCGTCGATCTGCGCGACGCTGGCGTCCATCACCACCGGCCGGACCAGCCCGTGCGGCGCGGCAAGGCGGAGGTGCTGGCCGACGAAGTTCTGCCAGCCGCCGGTCAGCCGCGCAAATCCGCGGGTGCCGCGCGCGTCGATCACCGCGCCTGCCGCAATCACCGACTGATCGGCCAGCGTGACCCGGGTGCGCGCCGCGGCGATAACCTCGCGCGAAAAGCGCAGCGTGCCCGCAGCGCAGCGGGCACGCAAAGCGGCGTCGAGCGCCTTGCTCGAAAAGCTGCGATACGGGGTGGGCAGCACGCGCGAGAACTTGGGAAAGCGCACTTCATAATCGTCCCAGCGGTGCTCGATCAGCGGCTCGACCAGCCAGGCGTGTTCGGGCGCGACGTCGCTGGCGAAGAACGACCAGACGTGGTTGCCCCCGGCCTGCGCGCCCGCTTCGATCACGGCCACGCGCAGTTCGGGGCGCAGTTTTGCCAGCGCCAGCGCGATCAGTCCGCCAGCGAGTCCGCCGCCGAGGATCGCGATATCGACGTTGTCGTGCTGCATCGTTTCCCGCCTCTAGCGCCGTGGGCGCCGGGCGGGAAGGCGCAACCTTGCGCAAACGTCCGGTCGCCTCCAGAACCGGCGGATGATCGCGATCGCGCCCGCTACGCCCGCCGATGTTCCGGCGATCGCCCGGATTTATGCCGCGCACGTCCGCAGCGGCACCGCGACCTTCGAAATCGCGCCGCCGGACACGGCCGAGATCGCCGCGCGGCTGGCAAAGGTCCTCGCCAGCGGCGGGGTCTGGCTCGCCGGCCGCGATAGCGAGGGCACCGTCCTCGGCTATGCCTATGCCGCGCCGTTCCGCGATCGCCCGGCCTATCGCTTCACCTGCGAAAACAGCATCTACATCGACGCCGCGCGCCGCGGCCAGGGCATCGGCAGCGCCTTGCTCTGTGCATTGCTGGGCGCAGCCGAGGAAGCCGGGTTTCGCCAGATGATCGCGGTGATCGGCGGAGCCGAGCCGGCCTCGCAGGCACTCCACGCCCGCGCCGGGTTTACCGAGAGCGGGCGCATGCGCAGCGTCGGCCGCAAGCACGGCCGCTGGCTCGATACGTTGTACCTGCAGCGCGCGCTGGGGCCGGGCGACGAAACGCCGCCGGACAAGGAACCGACATGACCAGCCTGCTCCCGGCCCAGCTCCCGGCCCAGCTCCCGGCCCTGCTCCCTGGCCGCCGCGCCGCGCTGCTCACCGCGGCGCTGTTCATCGCGATGTTCGTGATCGAACTGGCGATGCACCGTCCGCCGATCTGCACCTGCGGCACGGTAAAGTTATGGTGGGGCGTGGTTCAGTCGGCCGAGAACAGCCAGCATATCGCCGACTGGTACAGCTTCAGCCATGTTATCCACGGCCTGCTGTTCTATTTCTTCGCCCACCTGCTGTGGCGGCGTTGGAGACTGTTCGGGGGCAAGCCAGCCAACTGGGCATTGCCCATCGCAGTTATCTTCGAGGGGTTCTGGGAACTCCTCGAGAACTCGCCGATCATCATCGACCGCTACCGCGCGGTGACGGTGAGCCTGGGGTACGAAGGCGACAGCATCGTCAATTCGCTGAGCGACATCGCGTGGATGATCGTGGGCTTCTTCATCGCCAGCAGGCTCCCGTGGAAAGCCAGCCTCGCGCTCGCCATCGCGTTCGAGCTGCTGACCCTGGCGATCATCCGCGACAACCTGACGCTCAACATCCTGATGCTGGTCTATCCGGTCGACGCAGTGCGGGTGTGGCAGGCGGGGGGCTGAGCGCTACGCCCCCGCCAGCTCGCCGATGAGCGACGAACTGTAGGGCACCACCAGCGCCGCGGCGCGGTCCCAGTCGCCATGCAGCCAGACTTGCAGCGCAGCGGGATCGGGCGCGAGGATCGCGGGCATCGTTTCACGCCCCAGCGCGCGCCACGCCGCGTTGGCCTCGCAGGTGACCAGCGCGAAGCTTGGCACTTCGCTGTCCTTCCACACCCCGGCGAAGGCGAACAGCGGCTGGTCGCTGCAGCCCAGCCAATGCGCGCGGCGCTTGCCCGTGACGGGGTCGACCTTGCCCCACTCCATCACGCTGGTTGCCGGGACCAGGCAGCGGAACTCGCTGTTCCTGAGGTTGCCGATCCAGAACGGACTGGCAAGATTGCGGACGCTGAGCACGCCCTGCCGCACATCCACGGGCATCCCAGGCGGCGGCACGCCCCACAGCCGCGGGACCATCCGCAGCGGCTGCCCCGCGCGCCCCGGCCCGGCAATCGCCTCACGCCCGGCGGTCAGCACCGGCGCGAACTGGCCCGGAGCGATGTGTCCGCCGGACCAGGGATCGGAACCAGCCGCAGCGCCGAACCGGGCGGCGACTTCATCCGCGGTCGCATCGAGGCGGTAGAGCACGGTCATCGCCACGCTTTTACCGCGTTTCGATTCATTGACCATTCACGGGTTTGCCGCGACATCTCGCCCGTATTCTGGACCAGATACAAACCGGGGGGACCATCATGACCACATCGCACAGCCTTAACCGCCGCAGCCTGTTGCAGATGGCAGCCGCGCTGCCGCTGGCCGGCGTGGCGCTGTATGGCACCGGGCTGATCGGCGCGGGCGCAGCGCTGGCGGCGACCAAGGCAATTGCCGGAATCGGGATCAGGATCAGAAAAAACCCTGGCGGCCCTACTTCACGGGTGCGCGCGGTGGCCAGCGATCCGGCCGGGCGGTTCAGCCTGACCGTGGCCGAAGCCGGCGAGCAGAGCGTCGATATCGATAAAGCCGCGCTGCAAATGGCGGTGAATGCCGATGCGTCCGCAAACCGTTCGGGCGCGGCCGACCGCATCGTCATCGTCCGCTTTGCCCCCGGCCCGCGCGTGACTGGCCCCACCGGGCAGACGGCGGTGCCGGGCAAGCCGGGCGTGTTCATCCTCTCATCGGGCAACCAGACCTTCGTCGTAGCGAATGTGGCGGCAGGCGCGGTAATTTCGGGCACTCTCGAAACGGTGGACGC
>JANXSP010000092.1 GCA_025356575.1 Novosphingobium sp. | reverse complement strand
TGTGCGCTCTGCGCAACCTTTGCCGAAAGTGTTGCGCGCGCTGCTCGAAACTGGTGGCGCTCCCCCGCCCGGCGCGATCGAGACCGCGATCGCGCGGTTTCCCGAGCCCTACCGCGCCTATGCCGTCGCCAACGCCGGTCTCGGCATATCGCATACCGAGGCGGGGCTGCCCGCGCGCTATTTCGTAATCCACGATACTTCCTCGCCGTTCCTGCGCGACGCGGAGTTCCCGCGCGATCTCGATCACGATCCCCAGATCAACAGTTTTGCGGCGTATATCCAGACCGAGCCGGTCGCGCATATCTTCCTCAACCGCGGCGGACAGATCTGGGCGGGTCACGATTTCAGCCAGCCGTGGCGCGCAACGAAGCTGGAATCGTTCGTCGTCGGCGCGCCCGCAAAAGGGCGCTTCGTGCATGTCGAAACCGTGCAACCGCGGCGTTTTGCACCGGGATCGCAATGGCACGGCGATACGCTGGCGCCGACGCCGGGGTTCTCTGACGCGCAGTACCGCATGCTCGCTGCGCTTTACGTCTACGCCAGCGCGCGCGCCGAAATGTGGCTGATCCCGGGGTTCCACAACGGCGTAGATGCTGGCATTCCGGAAGCGCACGACGATCCGCAGAAGTTCGATCTCAATCGCTTCGGCAAGGAACTTGAGAAACTACTCAAGGATGTGCGTCACGTGTCGGCAGCGTAGCGCGCGTCGATCAACAATCGCCCGCTCCACTCGGGCACGACATCGGCGCGCATCGGCACCATGAAGCGCTTGCCCGGCGCCCCATCGGCTGGCGGACGCTCGATCTCGATCACATCCCCGGCGCCGAAGTTCTCGACCGCGATGCAGTGGCCCAGGTCCTCACCAGCGGTCGAGAACGCGGGCAGGCCGATCAGGTCGGCATGGTAGTATTCGCCATCGCCCAGCGGCGGGAGCGCGCCGCGCGGGACGCTGAGCGTGGTCCCGCGCAAGGCTTCGGCCGCGGTCCGGTCCGCGACTTCGGCGAACCGCGCGACCGCGCCGCCCTTGCCGTCATCGCGCAACTTGGTCAGCGTCAACGCGCCGCCGTTGAAAGCGGTGTGCGCTTTGAGCGAGGCGATGCCCTCCCCAAACAGCTTGAGGCGGACGTCCCCCGTCACGCCGTGCGCGCCCGCGATGGCGGCAAGCGTGACGGGGGCATCGTTCATCGGTCAGCCCTCGGCAGGCGTCTGGCTGCTTTCGCCGGTAACTTCGCCTGCGGTGTCGCCCGCGTCGCTATCGGGAGTCGCCTCGTTGGTGGCCGGAGCACCGGCCCCAGCGTCAGCCTCGGCGGCGTCGGCCGCTTCGGGAGCGTCGACTTCGGGCGCGGTGGCCTCGGCCGGGGTGTCGGCGGGGGCGTCGGTATCGGCGACCTTGGGCTCTTCAGCGGCTTCGACGGCAGGAGCGGCCTCAGGCGTAGCTTCGGCCTCAGGCGCAGCTTCGACTTCGGGCGCTGCTTCGACTTCGGGTTCAGGCTCGGGCGCCGGTGCGGCGGCGGCGGCGGCGGCGGCTTCGGCGGCATCGGCAGCCTTGGTCGCGCGATCTTCGGCGCGATCCTTGGCCTTCTTGCCCGGCTCGGCCTTCTGCGGATTGTTGGTCGCGGTGCGTTCCTGGATGCCCTTGGCGTCGAGGAAGCGGGCGACGCGATCGGTCGGCTGCGCGCCAACCCCGAGCCAGTAGCGCGCGCGGTCCTCGATCAGCTTGATCCGATTCTCGTCGTCCTTGGCCAGCAGCGGATTATACGTCCCGATCTGCTCGAGATACTTGCCGTCGCGCGAGGCGCGGCTGTTGGCGACGATGATCTTGTAATAAGGCCGCTTTTTAGAGCCGCCGCGGGCGAGCCGCATGGAAACCGACATTTGTAATCCTTTCGAGTGAATATCTTAGAGGTATGAGCTGATATTATTTCTTGAGTAACTTGCTGAAATCCGGTCCCCCGCCGCCAAGCCCGGGCAAGGCGGACCCGCCGCCCATGCCGCCGCCGAGACCACCTAGTCCGCCGAGGCCTCCCAGACCGCCGCCGCCGCCCATCGCGCCGCCCATTCCGCCCTTGCCGAACAGCGCGCCGAGGCCCTTGAGCCCGCCCATCTTGCGGATCTGCTTCATCGCGCGCTCCATTTCCTGGTGCATCTTGATGAGCTTGTTGACGTCCTGGACCTGGGTGCCCGAGCCCTTGGCCACACGGATCTTGCGCTTGGCGTTGAGCAGGTCGGGGCGCGTGCGCTCCTTCTCGGTCATCGAACCGATGATCGCATCCATGTGGAGCAATACGCGGTCGTCGACACCCGACTGGGCCATCGCCGCCTTGGCCTTCTTCATCCCTGGGAGCATCCCCGCCAGCGCGCCGAGCCCGCCCATCTTCTGCATCGAGCGCAGCTGCCCGCGCAGGTCGTTCATATCGAACTGGCCCTTGGCCATCCGCGCCGCCATGCGCTCGGCATCGGCCTCGTCGATCGCCGCCGAGGCACGCTCGACGATCGAGACGACATCGCCCATGCCGAGGATGCGCCCGGCAACGCGGCCGGGATTGAACGCCTCGAGCGCGTCGAGCTTTTCGCCGACGCCGGCAAACTTGATCGGCTTGCCCGTGACCGCGCGCATCGACAGCGCCGCGCCGCCGCGAGCATCGCCGTCCATCCGCGTCAGGATCACGCCGGTCAGATCGACCTGGCCCGAGAAGCTCTGCGCGACGTTGACCGCGTCCTGTCCGGTGAGCGCATCGACCACCAGCAGCACTTCGCGCGGGGTGGAGATCGCCGCGACGGCGCGCATCTCGTCCATCAGCGCCTGGTCGACATGGAGCCGCCCCGCGGTATCGAGCAGCAGCACGTCGACGGCCTGGAGCTTGGCCGCCTGCACCGCGCGGGTCGCGATATCGACCGGCGCCTGGCCCGCGACGATCGGCAGCGTCGCAACCCCGACCTGTTCACCCAGCACGGCGAGTTGTTCCTGCGCGGCCGGGCGGTTGACGTCCAGCGACGCCATCAGCGCCTTCTTGCCGTGCTTTTCGCGAATCAGCTTGGCCAGCTTGGCGGTCGTCGTGGTCTTGCCCGAGCCTTGCAGCCCGACCATGAGGATCACTACCGGGGGCGCCGCGGCGAGATCGAGCCCGACCGCTTCCTCGCCGCCGAGCATCGCGACGAGCGCGTCGTTGACGATCTTGACGACCTGCTGGCCCGGGGTGACCGAACGCAGCACCGACTGGCCGACCGCAGCCTCGGTCACCTCGTCGATGAACCGGCGCACCACGGGCAGCGCGACATCGGCCTCGAGCAGCGCGATGCGGACCTCGCGCATGGCTTCGCGCACGTCCGCCTCGTTGAGCGCGCCGCGCCCGCGCAACCGGTCGAAGACCCCGCCGAGGCGGTCGGACAGACTGTCGAACATCGCTACCACCTTCCCTCAGGCGACCTCGCGGCCGCGACGAAACGCGAAAAAAGCCGGTGGGCGAAACCTCGCCGACCAGCCTGATCGCAGACACCTACCACATCCACGGACGCGGCGAAATTATCAAGAATGGTGGAGCCTAGCGGGATCGAACCGCTGACCTCCTGCATGCCATGCAGGCGCTCTCCCAGCTGAGCTAAGGCCCCGCACCATTCACTTTTCGGAAGCCCCGAAAGGCTCCCTCATCCGGTCCTTGCGGCCCGGAACGCGGCTCTCTAGGCGAGCGTCCCGGCGCTTGGCAAGCCGAATGTTACCCTTTGCGCTGCCCCTTGGAGCCGCGAAAACGGCTCAATGCTCGTCGTCTTCGCCGTCGTTGGTGGCGACGCCGAGGTCGTCATCGCCGCCCAGGTCGACGTCGTTATCGGGCGAATCGCCGTCTTCGTCGATCTCGATCTCTTCCTCGGCGAGATCGGTGTCGGCCACTTCCTTGACCTTGTCCTTCTGGATTTCCTCATAGGGGATCGGCTGCTTGGACTTCAGCACCGTTTCCGGCGCCCACGCCGCACCGCAGTTGATGCACACGACCGGATCGTCCTTGCCCAGGTCGTAGAACCGGGTTCCGCATTTCGGGCAGCCATGCTTGGCGCCCCATTCAGCCTTGACCATGAAATATCCTCGTCTGGACCCTGGCGAGTGCCGCCGGGCCGAATCTGTGTCGCCTATATGGGGCGGGTCCGCGCCAATCCAAGCGCGGCGCGCGCCTTGCCATACCGAACCCGCACTGTCAAAAGCCGCCGCGACGGTCGCGGTTGGAGCGGCCTCGACCCTGTGAAAGCGCGCACCCTGACCAGCCCCGATTCCGCCGCGATGCGCCCGCGCCGCTTCGGTCCAGTAGAACCGTTGCGCGGCACGATCCGGGTGCCGGGGGATAAGTCGATCAGCCACCGCGCGCTGATGCTTGGCGCGCTGGCGGTGGGCACCACGCGGATATCGGGACTGCTCGAAGGCGAGGACGTCCTCGCCACCGCCAGCGCAATGCGGGCCATGGGCGCGCAGATCGAGCGCACCGGGGTGGGCACGTGGCGCGTCGACGGGGTGGGCGTGGGATCGCTGCTCCAGCCGCAAGTCGCGCTCGACATGGGTAATTCGGGCACCTCGACCCGGCTGCTGATGGGGCTGGTGGCGAGCCATCCGATCAGCGCCATGTTCACCGGCGACGCCAGTCTCTCGGGCAGGCCGATGGGCCGGGTGATCGAGCCGCTGTCGCGCATCGGTGCCGTGTTCAGCGCCAGCCCCGGCGGGCGCCTGCCGCTGATGCTGCAGGGGATCTCGCCCGGGGTTCCGATCGAATACTGCCTGCCGGTGGCCAGCGCGCAGGTCAAAAGCGCGGTGCTCCTTGCCGGGCTCAATATCCGGGGCACCACCACGGTGATCGAGCCGGTGGCGACGCGCGATCATTCCGAACGCATGCTCGCCGGGTTCGGCGCGGATGTGACGGTCGAGCGCGACGCGGCCGGCGCGCGCATCATCCGAATCGCCGGGGAGGCTGAGCTTCGCCCCCAGACCCTCGAGGTTCCCGGCGATCCGAGCAGCGCCGCGTTCTTCATCGTCGCCGCGCTGATCGTACCGGGCAGCGAGCTGACCATCGAGAACGTCGGGCTCAACCCGACGCGGGCGGGGCTGATCGCGGTGCTGCGCGCGATGGGCGGGAGCATCCATGAAATCAACGGGCGCGAAGTCGGCGGTGAGCCGGTCGCCGATCTCGTCGTGCGCCATTCGGCGCTGTGCGGCGTCGAGATCGATCCGGCGATCGCCCCGAGCATGATCGACGAGTTTCCAGTGCTGTTCGTTGCCGCCGCGCTGGCGCAAGGGCGCACGACCACTTCGGGGCTCGACGAACTGCGCGTCAAGGAAAGCGACCGCCTGGCCGCCATGGCCGCCGCGCTGACACATGTCGGCGCACAGGTCGAGGAGCGCGCCGATGGCTTGGTCATCGATGGCAGCGGCGGCGAACCTTTGCGCGGCAGCGGCAATGCCGTGGTCGCCACCCCTCTCGATCACCGCATCGCGATGAGCATGGCCGTTGCCGGGCTGGCAAGCAGCGGCGGGGTGGAAGTGGACGATACGCGCCCGATCGCGACCAGCTTCCCAACGTTCGAGAAACTGCTGGAGGGGTTAGCGGGATGACCAACCGTTCGGTCGATTTGACAACCCCGACACCGTTCGTCCTGAGCGCGTCGAAGGACTTTACTTGCTGTTGGGTTGCGGCTCAGCCTCACGGAGCTGGACAGTGCTGCGACAGGCTCATCACGCACAAACTTGGGAGGAGCCCCCTTTGATGACCCCGTTTAGCGCCGACCTGATCGGCTTCGCGGGAAGTTTCACGCTGGTCGCGGCATACATCTACAGCAACGTCGCAAGGCCGGTGAGTAT
>JANXSP010000119.1 GCA_025356575.1 Novosphingobium sp. | reverse complement strand
CCTCGCGGTCGTAGAGCAGGATCGGGTCGATGTCGGACGAATAATTGAGCTCGCCCGCGCCGTGCTTGCCGAGCGCGAGCGCATAGAACCCGGCAGGTTCGGCACCGGGCACGCGGTATACCACCGCCTCCGCGATCGCGGCGTCGAGCGCGCGGTCGGCAAAGGCCGAGAGTGCGCGCATGACCGCGCCGAGCGTGAATGCTCCGGCAAGATCGCCGACCCCGAGCGCCACCGCCAGCGCCAGCCGCTCGCGCCGCAGCGCGGCGGCGAGGTCGTCCGCCCCCGCGCCTGCCACGCGCGCCCAGTCGAGCGCCGCCGCACTCTCGCCGCGCGCCAGCAAATCCGCCAGATCCGGCAAACGCGCGAGCCCGCGAGCCAGGAACGGAGCCTCGGCGCGCGCGCGGGCAAGCGCGGAGGTCCAGTCGGGGGCGGCAGTGCTCACCGGGCCAGCGATGCGCTCTCGCCGCGCCCGGGGCAAGCTTGCCGCACCCCGCGCGCTCTGTCAGGAAGCGCGCCATGCGACTTCCCCCCGAATGGCATCCGCAGGAGTGGCTGTGGATCGGCTTTCCTCACGACGCGGACGAATGGCCGGGCATCCTGCCCCGCGCGCAGGAGCAGATCGCCGCGTTCGCCAATGCCGTGGCCGAGAGCGGACAAGCGGTGCGGCTGCTGGTGCGCGATGCGGCGAACGAAATGCGCGCACGGGCGCTGACGAGCGCGGCGGTTTCGCTCGATCGGCGGCACTACGGCGATATCTGGCTGCGCGATACCGGCCCGCTAGTGGTTGCGGATGGCAGCGTGCGCGCGGCGCGGCGGTTCGGCTTCAACGGCTGGGGCGGCAAGTTCGAGATGGACGGCGACCAGACGATCGGGGCCGAGCTCGCTGCCGGCGCCGGGCTCGAGGTCACGACCGCCGACTGGATCCTCGAGGGCGGGGCAATCGATGGCGACGGCACTGGGCTGGTGGCGACGACCGAGCAATGCCTGCTCAACCCCAACCGCAATCCCCGGCTAACGCGCCGCGAGATTGAGGCCCGGCTGGCTGCGGACCTTGGCCTCGACCGCGTGCTGTGGCTCGGCAACGGGTTGATAAACGATCACACCGACGGGCATGTCGACAACCTCGCTCGGTTTATCGCCCCCGGCGTGGTGGCGCTGCCCGCCGCGACCGGCGCCGACGATCCCAATGCCGCGGTCTACGACGATGCCCGGGCGCGGGCGGAGGCTTTCGGGGTATCGCTGCGCACGGTGCCTTCGCCCGGCAGGATCACCAGCGGCGACCGGATCGAACCGGCGAGTTACATGAACTTCGCGGTCACCACGCACCTCGTCGTCGTGCCGACTTTCGGGAGCCCGCATGATGACGACGGTGTCGCGGCGATCGCGGCGCTGTTTCCGGGGCGCGCCACGATCGGCCTGCCTGCCGACGCGGTGCTCGCGGGTGGAGGCGGCTTTCACTGCGCCAGCCAGCAGATGCCCGCCGCGGGCTTCAGCTAGGCGGGCACGGCGTCGGGCATTCGCCGAAGCAGCACCCTGCGGACCTGGTCCCAGCGGAACGCAAGGACCAGCAGCGCGCCGATCATTGCCAGGCTCACCGGCACGCTCAACGTCGTGCCTGCAATTTCGTTGGCGGCGCTTATCGCGAACGGCAGTGCCACCACCAGCGGCGCGCGCCGATCGAGCACCAGCGCCACTCCGATCAGGACGACGAACCCGGCCAGGAAGACCGCCGGACCGCCCGTCAGGTTGAGCAGAAGCGTCGTCGCCGCAGGGATCACCAGCACGCTGGCAAGCAGATGCAGCCAGAACGCGGTGTCCGAACGCTGCGAGGTCCGCGCGCGGTCGCGGCGGTCCCACCACACCGCCAGCGCGAACACCCCCAGTCCGAAAGCGATCAGCCGTGTCTGCCAGTGAAAATCGTAGCTCGGGTAATTACGGCTCAGCAGGCCGTTGGATATCGCATCGACGAAGGCCAGCGGGAGCAGCGCGGCCACTGCCAGCGCAAAGCTGATAGGCAGGCGGTGGCGCTTCCAGAACGCCAGATTGGCGAGCACCCCGATCGCGCAGACGATCACGACGCAGGAGACCGCCAAGCTCAGCGAAATGGTGGAGGTGTCCGCAGGCCCGGGCACGGCCGTGCGGCGGGTAAGCAGTCCGGGATC
>JANXSP010000042.1 GCA_025356575.1 Novosphingobium sp. | reverse complement strand
GCCAGTCGGTAGCAGCGCTCCTGCAAGGGTCCCTCGGCCCGGTAGATCAGCCAGCACACCCCGAGCAGCGCATAACCGACGACGATCGCCGCCCCGGTCAGCAGGCTGAACGGGGTCAGCCAGTCCCACCACCCGCCGCCGTAGCCGCGCCCGCGCACCACGATGCCCTGGAGAATCGCGCCGAGGATGATGCCTTGCGCCAGCGCCGCCAGCGCCGAGCCGAATGCGAACGCGCCGTCCCACAGCCACAGCCGCCCGGTCCGTCCGCGAAACTCGAACGCAACGCCGCGGAACACCAGCCCAAGCAGCATCGCCACGATCGGCACGTAGACCGCGGGCATGATCACCGCATAGGCCAGCGGGAACGCGGCAAGCAGCCCGCCGCCGCCGAGCACGAGCCAGGTCTCGTTGCCGTCCCACACCGGCGCGATCGAGTTGATCGCGGCGCTTCGCGCCTCGCCCCGCGCGAGCCACGGGAACAGGATCCCGATGCCGAGGTCGAAGCCGTCCATCACGACATAGGCGAAGACCGCGAAGCCGATGATCCCGGCCCAGACGAGGGTAAGGTCGATGGCCATCGCCTAGTCCGCTGCGCTGTCGAGCGAAGCGCCGACCTGCTGCGCCGGGGTTATCCCCGCGGTTCGCGTTACCGCACCGCGCGTCGGGCCGGTTTCGCCGGGGTGGGGCGAATGGCCCATCAGCTTGAGGATGAACGCGGTCCCGGTGCCGAACACCGCGAAATAGACGATCACGAACGCGATCAGCGAAGTGGCCACTGCGGGCGCGTCGAGCGGCGATACCGACTGGCTCGTGCGCAGCAGGTGGAACACCGTGAACGGCTGGCGTCCAGCTTCGGTGGTGACCCACCCGGCGATGACCGCGACGAACCCCGCGGGACCCATCAGCACCGCGAACCGGTGAAGCCAGCTCCAGCGGTACAGCCCGCCGCGCACCCGCGCTAAGAGGCTCCACAGGCCCAGCGCGAGCATGGCAAAGCCGATCCCGACCATCAGCCGAAACGACCAGAACACGATCCCGACGGGTGCCCAGTCGCCGCGCGGAAAGGCGTCGAGTCCGGCGACCGGCGCGGTCAGGCTATTCTTGAGAACGAGCGAGCCGAGGCGAGGGATTTCCAGTGTATGGCGCATCACCCCAGGCGCCTGATCGGGGATGCCGAACAGGATCAGCGGGGCACCGCGGGGATAGCTGCGATAATCGCCCTCCATCGCGGCGATCTTGGCGGGCTGATGCTCGAGCGTGTTCTGGCCCTGGGTGTGCCCCGCGACGATCTGCAGCGGCGCCACCAGCGCGGCCATCCACATCGCCATCGAGAACATGACCCGTGTGCCCTCGCTCGGCCCCTCGCGGTGGTGGCGTTCGCGCAGGAGGTGCCATGCGCCGACCCCGCCGACGACGAACGCCACCGTCAGGTATGCGCCGAGCACGGTATGGACGAGGCGGTAGGGCATCGACGGGTTGAAGATGATCGCCAGCCAGTCGAGCGGGACGAACTGACCCTGCGCGTTGACGCCGTGGCCCTGCGGGGTCTGCATCCACGAGTTGACGACGATGATCCAGAACGCCGAGATGAAAGTCCCCGCCGCAACCGCCAGCGTCGCGACGAAATGCAGCGTGCGGCCCACGCGCTCCATCCCGAACAGCATCACGCCGAGAAACCCGGCCTCGAGGAAGAATGCGGTAAGCACTTCGTAGGCCATCAACGGCCCGATCACCGGCCCCGCCTTGTCCGAGAACACCGCCCAGTTGGTGCCGAACTGGTAGGCCATGACGATTCCCGAGACGACTCCCATCCCGAAGGTGATCGCGAAGATCTTCAGCCAGTACTTGAACAGAGTCAGGAACACCTCGCGCCCGGTGCGCAGCCACAGACCTTCGAGCACCGCGAGATAGCTCGCGAGCCCGATCGAGAGTGCGGGGAAGATGAAATGGAACGACACCGTGAACGCGAATTGCGCGCGCGCCAGGTCTATCGCCGAAGCGTTATCGAACATGGAGCGGACACGGTAACACGGCGGTTCTCCGATACAGTCCTGCGATCGCGGGCGTTATGGCACGCTCCCCTGCGGCTGGCTATCGGCGCCAGGGTTGGGGCGCAAACCGGAACGATGACAGGTTCGGAAACTACGCACCCGGTTTCGGCACGGCTGGCTGATGCCAGTCGAAACTGCGTCCGCGCCAGTAGATGAAATCACCGGTATCGAGGGTATAGGCGACTTCCGCATCCTCCGGGATGAGCCGGCCGCCGGTGCGGCGGTAGTTCCAGAAGCGCCCGTGCCAGGGTAGGGGAACCGGGCCGTCCTTGCTGGCATAGTCGCGCGCTGCGGCGCTCGCGGTAGCGATCAGGCCATCCTCGCCGAGCTCGAACGTGATTTCGCCGCGCCCCGCGCCTGCGCCGCTTGCGACCATGATTGTCCGCGCATCGATGACGCTCCACTCGAGCGCGTGATTGGCGAGGATGGCGTCGGGATTGAGCGGGATTTCCGCGAGGTAGCGAAGAAGTTCACCGCGATTGATCCCCACGTTGGCGACCGTGTGAGCAATCGGGACCGCGCCCGCGATCCGGACCTCGAGACCGCCCACGCCGCCGGTGAAATAATCGGCGATGACCATGGGCGAGGGCAACTGCGTCACCGCGCGCCAGACGAACCCGGGCGAATCTACTCGCACGGTCTGGTACGCGCGAAAATTGATCGGCGCGCCGCCCGGCTTGGCCCACATCTGGCCGGTTTGCGTGAACTCCGCAAACGTTGCCGCGCCATCCGTCGGGACTCCGAGGCGCGCTGCCAGAGCGCGGACTTCGGCGGGGAGATCGCTGCGGTTCTGCGGCGTGGTCCGCGCGCCGCGAAGCACCGCGAAAAGGCGCTCGAGATGGCTGTCGAAACGGCGCCGGGCGACCACGGCACCGACGAGTGCCGCGCCGGAGAGCAATGCGGCGCCCGCCGCCAACCCGGCACGCGTCAAATGGATCGAAATTCCCCGATTGCGACGTTCAGACAAGCACGTCCTCCACCGGCCGGCGTGCGGAAAACGGCAGCGGCAAGCCCCGGCCGAAGCGCATCACGATATCGGGGCGCCGGCCCGGCATCCCTACCAGCGACGCCAGTTCGGGGCGCAGGCTGGCAACCTCGACCGGCTGGTTGACGAAGGCCTGCTTCAAACCCAGCGCGGTGGCCTGGAGCGCAAAGCGCTGGCACGCCCGGCCAACCTGGACCCAGTGCTCGGGGTCCGCGCGCGCACCGACAAAAACGGCGATCCCGGCCGAGGAGCGCAGCTGGCGCACATATTTCTCGTTCTCGTGCGCGACCCCGGCGAAGCGGTCGAACATCGTGGGCCCAAGCCAGGACGGCAGGACTGGGCTGCCCGATGCCGCGCTGAACAGCCCGTCGCGCGTCGCCAGCGCAGCGTGCGGATTGAACCGCAGCCACCGTTTGAGCTCGGTCAGGAACGCGGCGTCGGTCATCTGCGCGGTGTTGCCCGTGACCACCAGATCGGTGATCTGGCGCATCTTCGCGGGGTCGGTGATCAGCACCATGTCCACGCCGGGGACCGTTGCCGCCGCGACCAATTGGTTCAGTTCAGCCGTGCTGAGCTGGCGGCCATCGTAATCGGCGCGGGTCGACTGGCGGCGCGGGATCGCCTCGAACAGCGGCGAGCTACGCACCGGCCCCTTGCCCAGGACCACGCCTGCCGCGCCCGCACCGGTATTGTCGAAGACGACCTCGCCCTGCTGGCCGCGCGCGGCTGCGCCCAGTGCCAGGTTTTCGGCAGCCGCGCCGATGCTGACAAAGACATGGTGATCGTCGGGGTCGACGACCGGCGTGCGCCGTGACGGATCAGGCAGAATGTCGATCCGGCTGGCGGCAACCCGAAACCGCCACGGCTGGGTGTTGTGTCCGTTGGGCGCCAGCACCGCAAAGCGGACGAGTTCGCGCAGCGATGGTTTTTCGCTCAGGGCCGCGCGCGATGCCGCGACCGCGGCGTTGTACTCCTCCATCGAGGACATCTGCCGGTAACCAAGCGCCGCCGCTCCTGCGCCCGCGACGACGACTGCGCCGCCGCCGATCAAGACGTTGCGCCGGTTCATCGCAGGTGGGGCGATTGAAAGTCCCGGCTATGCCGCCGATCAATCAGGGTGATTTCCCTCAAGCTTGTTCTCGAGAACCGCGCCCGTCATGGCATCGACGCCGACTTCATGCGTTCTGCCGCGGCTGACGATGTCGAACGAGTAGCGCAGTCCCGATCCGCCGCCTTCGCGTTCGAGTTCCTGATCGGTTATCCGGCCGGGATGCGCCCTGAGCGCAATCACACGCGCTTGAACGATCGTGAAATGTGCGGTCCGGGCAAGTTCTTGCCCGACGTAATGGGGTGCGCGTGCGGGCGACTTGGCCATCGCCGCGCCGCCAGACGACACCAACGCAATAGTGGCGATTGCTGAGAGGATCGGTTTCATGGGGTCGCTCATGATCTTGGAAAGTCGTGGCAAATAAACGGCATCCGAGTTCGATGTCAGGTTCGGAATCTACCCAGACATCTGTTCTCGAGAACAATCTTTACCGCTATTTGCAGCTACCCGAAGCCTGCTGCATTCAACGCCAGGGTCGCCAGCAGCACTACCAGGCTCGCGCCGAGCGCAGCCATTGCTGGAAGTGCCTTGCGCCGCGCGGTCACGCCCGCGATCGCGATCTTGAAAGCCATGTTGACGGCGACGGTGCCACCGATCGCCAGTCCCGCAAGCGGCGCGGCAATCGCGTCCTTGGGCAAGCCGGACAGAGTGACGATCGCCGCGTCGACATCGACGCTGCCGGCGATGAACAGCGACCAGGCAGCTCCGCTTTCTCCGAACCGCGTCTGTGCCCAGCGGACGAGGAGCGCTGCGGCGGCGACTGCCACGAGAAAGCCCAGCGCAGGAACCAGCGCAATCGGATTGCGCGCGACTTGCGGCGCGCCCTCGGTGGGTGTCGCGCCCGCTCGCCACCAGACCAGACCCGCAACACACCATGCGGCTATCAGTGCCGGCCCGATAGTCCGCACCATCGACCACAAGAGCGGCGCGGCGAGCACTGCTATCAGCACAAGCACCCGGGCATACATCACCGCCGAGGCAACCGCGATGCCCGCGGCAAACGGGCCTTGCTCGCCGGCACGAAGGCGCTGGGCCAGCGAAGCGGTCACCGCGGTCGACGAATAGGCGCCGCCGATCACCGCGGTAGCGAGGGTGCCGCGGCGCTCTCCGAAAAGCCGGTTGGCAATATACCCAGCGAACGAGAAACCGATGACGAGGACGACTACCAGCCATAACTGGAATGGGTTCCATGCCGCGTATGGCCCAAAGCGACGATTGGGCAGAAACGGGAGCACGCCGCCCGCGATGACGGTGAAGTAGGTCAGCGCGTCGATGTCCTGCTGGCTCAGGCGACTGATCAAGCGGTGCGAGCGTTCGCGCACCGCCAGGATCAGCGTGGTCAGCGCCGCGCACGCTATCGCCAAACCCGCCATGCCCGATCCCGCGATCACGCCGAGCAACAAGGCGATGAGCGCGGCGACCTGGGAGGTGGCATCGCGATCGCCCGCGCCACTGCGGGCATAGCCGACCACGATGATGGCCACGAACCCGGCCAGAAGGATCGCCCCGACCAGGGGCCCAAGCGTTCCGACGACAAGCGCAACAAGGCCGCCGGCGGCACCCAGCAGCGTGAATGTTCTGATCCCCGCCACTCGCGATCCCGCGCGGCGGCTTCGCAAATGCCAGCCCCGCTCGATCCCGATCAACAGTCCTGCAGCTACTGCCGCGACCAATCCGCGAAGCGTACTCCAGTCCATCAGCGGCTGCCATCAGCCGGGCGCGATACTGGCCTTGAACCGGCGACGCCTCTGTCGATCACGGAGCTTTGCGCTCGGCCGCCAGCGCATGCCGGGCAAGTTCGGGCAGCGATTTGGCGGCCATCTTGTGCATCACCGATGCCCGGTGGTTTTCGACGGTGCGCTGGCTGATGCCGAGGTCGGCGGCGATGTTCTTGCTGGGGTGCCCTGCAAGAACCAGGTCCATGACCTGGTGCTGGCGCGGGGTCAGTTCGGCAACATGGCCCGCGGCGGCGACGTGAAGCGCCTGGTCGATGCCGATATCGTGCGACTGGGTGATCGCGCGCCTTACGCTTGCAAGCAGCGCAGCGCGGCCCACCGGCTTTTCGATGAAATCGCATGCTCCCGCCTTCATCGCATCGACCGCCAGGCCGACATCGCTGCTCCCGGTCATCATGATTGTAGGAATGAGGTCGTCCAGACTGCGCAACCGGGCGAGCAGTTCAATGCCGGCCATCCCCGGCAGCTTGACATCGAGCAACAGACATCCGTCGCCTCCGCCTGCCTGGTAGATCGTGAGAAAAGCCTCGGCGTCCGCAAAAGCTTCGACCCGGTGTCCCTCCGCTTCGAGGACATCGCAGATCGACGCGCGCACGTCGCTACTATCGTCGACAACGAAGATCACTGCGTCGGCTGCTTGCGGCAATGCGGCAGCGTCCACCGGGCCCGATCGGACCTGCCCTTCCAGAATTTGCGCGATCGCCTTGAGCAGCTCGCCCGATTTGACCGGCTTGCTCAGCTGCCGACAGTCGCTCGCGGCGATCCGCGCCTGCGTTGCCTGGGAAACATCGCCGGTCAGAACGATCCCCGGCACGGGCTCGTTCAAGACATCGCGGATACCCGCAATTACGGCCAGCCCGTCCATCGCTCCGGGCAAATTGTAGTCGGCCAGGACGAGATCGGGCCGGATCGCGCCTTTGGCGACAAGGGCGATGGCGGCGGCGCCCGCATCGGCTTTGCGCACATGGTGGCCTGCCGTGGTCAGCAGTGCTTCGAGCAGGTCGCGCACTTCGGGATCGTCTTCGACAACGATGATCTTGCCGCGCACCGCCGCTCTCGTGGCCTGCTCGACCGCAGGTATCAGCGCCTTTTGGCGAGGTACGCCGGCAGCACGGGGAACCCGGATCGAAAATACCGAACCCTTGCCCAGCTGCGAGCGCACTCCGATGTCGTGATCGAGCAGCGCGCCAAGCCGTTGCACAATCGACAGGCCGAGCCACAGACCCTTGCTCCGCTCGCGTGCGGCGTTGTCGATCTGGTGGAATTCATCGAAAATCGCGTTGAGCTCGGTTTCGGCGATGCCGATCCCGGTATCCCAGACCTCCAAGCTGACTTGCCCGTCCACAGCGCGACAGCCCAGCAGCACTCGCCCGGTTTTGGTATATTTCATCGCATTGGCGAGCAAGTTGCGGATCATTTGCTCAAGCAATCGCGGGTCGCTGTGAATATACGCCGTGCAAGGACGAATACGCAGATCAAGTTGCTGCGATTGCGCCTGGTACAAGAACTCGTCGCGCAATCGGCCAAACATCGCATTGATTGGGAAATCGACCGGATGCGGCTGGATGACCCCGGCCTCGATCTGGTTGATGTCGAGCAGGGTGTTGAGCATGCCGGTCATCGCGTCGAGCGTCTGACCGAGCCGTTCGACCAGCTTCGGGGCCTTGTCGCCCTCGACCGTCCGCGCCAGCAAGGCCTGCACCAAAGTGAGTGCCTGGAGCGGCTGGCGCAGGTCGTGGCTGGCCGCCGCGAGAAAGCGCGACTTGGCGATGTTGGCGAGCTCGGCTTCGCGCTTGGTCGCCTGCAGCGCCTTGGCCGCATGCTTGCGATCGGTCACATCGGTGAAAGTGATGACCACGCCTTCGACTTTGCGGTCGTGCGTGAGATAAGGCAGCATCTTGCGCAGGAACCACAGTCCCCCGGGCACCTCGATCTCCCGCTCGATCGGCGCTGAGCCTTTGAGCACCGCGCGCGCATCGCTTTCCAGGCGGTCGTCCGCAGACAGCGACCGCAGATCGGCCAGCGGACGCCCGACGTCGCCGGGGATGACATTGAACAGCGCCCGCGTGGCGGGCGTGAAGAAGCGGATGTTGAGCGCGGGATCGAGGAACAGCGTCGCGACTTCGGTGCTGTAGAGCACATTCTGGAGGTCGTCCGAGGTCGATCGCTGGCGTTCGAGCGTTTCCTGAAGCTGGCTGTTGAGCGCGGTCAGCTCTTCGTTGAGCGACTGGAGTTCTTCCTTCGAGGTCAGCAGCTCTTCGTTGGTCGACTGGTATTCCTCGTTGACCGACAGCGCTTCCTCGTTGATCGCTTTCTGTTCCTGGTTCGAGGTTTCGAGCCCTTCGAGCGCGATCCGCAATTCGTCGCGGGTGATCGCCAGCTCGTGCTCCAGGTCGCGGGCGCGGGCGTTCGTGGCCGGACCTTTGGCGACATCCTTCGGAGCGCGCGCGGGCTCGTCGACGAACGCGACCAGCAGCAGTTCCTCGCCGTCGTGCGCGGTCGCCTGGACATCGATGCTGAACGTGGTCGCGCCGATCCGGCTGTGGCCGATGACGACGCGCGGCGTGTCCTTGCCAACCTGGCCGATGGCCGAGCGTAGTTTCGCCCGCAGCGCAGGGGTGGCCATCGCCAGCAGATCGTGAGTGGGATAGCCCGAGGCGACTTGCAGGTACTTGTCCGTCGGACCCAGCGAATACAGGCATTTCCCGGTCCGGTCGATCAGCACCGCGGCGGGGGCATGGGTTTCGAGAACGACGCGCCGCGCAAGATCGGCGAACGCCGTCTCGCGCGACCGCGCTTGTCCGGCCGCCGCGCGGACCAGCGCGTTCTTGTCCGATGTCGCCGCCACATCAAAGTCCGACAGACCCAGACGCCCTTGGCCGACCTGGCGGTAGATCCGTTCCTTCTTGGCAACCACCTCGAACCGGCCGGACATGCTGCCGATCGTCTCGGCGCTGCCCAGCAGCAGGATGCCGCGTTGGCGCAAGGCAAAATGGAACAGCCCGATCACCTTGGTCTGCGCCGGCGGGGTCAGGTAGATCAGCAGATTGCGGCACGAGATCATATCGATCCGCGAAAACGGCGGGTCGGCGAGCACGTCCTGGACGGTGAACACGATGGTATTGCGCAATTCCGCGCTAACGCGGAAGCCATGCTCGTCGTGCGAGAAATACCGTTTGAGTCGCTCGGGCGCGATGTCGCTCGCAATCGCTTCGGGATAGCGCCCTTCGCGCGCCGCCGCGACTGCATCGGGATCGGTGTCGGAGGCGAACATCTGCAACTTGATCGGGCGCTTCGCCGCGGCGATCGCCTCGAGGAACAGGATCGCCAGCGAATAGGCTTCCTCGCCGCTGCTGCACCCTGCGCTCCACACCCGCAGGGGCTGGTCGTCGTCGTGCGCCTTGACTAGTTCGGGAATGATGCTCTGCGCGAGCAGTTCGAACGTCCGGGCATCGCGGAAGAAGCTGGTGACGTTGATCAGCAGATCCTTGGCCAGCAGATCGCGCTCGTTCGCGTCCTTGCGCAACATGTCCAGATAAGCGGGCATGTCGCCCGCCGCGATCTTGGCCAGCGCCATGCGCCGCTCGACCCGGCGCTCGAGGGTTCCGGGCTTGTAGAGCCGGAAGTCGTGCGGCGTACCCGCGCGAAGCACTTCGATGATCGCCGCCATTCCGCTGGCCGCCTGCTCGCTTGTGCGGCCGGTGACGAACGCGTCCAGTGCGGCGGGGATGCCTGCAACCGGGAGCACTGCGTCGACGCTGCCGGTGTCGATCGCGCTCTGCGGCATCCCGCCGTATTCCGCCTCTGCGGGATCCTGGGCGATGACCAGCCCTCCGGCATCCTTGAACGCCCGGAGGTTGCCGCTACCGTCGGCACCCGTGCCCGACAGGATCACCGCAGCGATCTTCCGGACGTTTTGCGCGGCGAGCGAACCGAGCAGGAAATCGACGGGCAGCCGCGCCCCGTGCCGCTGGGGCGGCGCGGAAACTTCGAGCGATCGGCCGCTCACCGCCAGGTTGGTGCCGGGGGCGATCACATAGAGGTGATCGGGCTCGATAGCGGTCGTCTCGGTGACTTCGCTGACGGGCATCCTGGTGTGCGAAGCCAGCAAGCCGGCCAGCAGGCTCTTGTGCGCCGGATCGAGATGCTGGACGAGGACCAGCGCGAAACCCGGCGCGGCGGGCAAGGCTTCGATCAACCTGGTCGCGGCCTCGAGCCCGCCGGCCGATGCGCCGACCGCGACGATCGGGAAATCTGCTGCCTCGGCGCCCTCGTCGGTGCCCGGCGCGGGGCTGCCTTTCGCCGAAAGGGTCTCAGACCCGCCGGTTTGCTTGTCGAGGGGCGGAGTTTGCGACTCCGGCCCGCTGATCAAGGCAGCCATGGGGTGGCGGTAGCATAATCAGTAAGTTACCCCACCACCTATATATCGCGTACGGTGTGCGTGGATTCCGCACCTAGCTATTTAAGCGGCAAGTCTGGATACCACCGCGATGACCGCCATCCGCACGCTCATCGCCGAAGACGATTTCATGATCGCGTGGTTCCTCGAGGAACTACTCGCCGCGATGGGGCACGATGTCTGCGCGGTCGTGGCGGATCAGGCCGCCACCGTCGCGGCGGCGCGCGAGCATCTGCCCGATCTGATGATCGTCGACGAAGGCCTGCGCGAGGGCAGCGGGATCGAAGCCGTCGCCGAAATCCTCGAAACGCGGTTCGTGCCGCACATCTTCGCGACCGGCGATTGCTTCCGCGTGCTGGCGCGTAGCCCAGACGCGATCGTGCTTCAAAAACCTTACACTGCCAAAGCTTTGAGCCACGCCATCGCACAGGCGCTTCATACTCCCGCCGAACTGCTCTGACGTGCGTGTCGCTTGCGGATCGTGCGTAGATTCCGAACCTGCGGAGGCGGCAAAATAAGGCCTAGTCGCGTTCTCGAGCCGACTTAGGTTGCCGAGGAAGTTTTGTTGGTCGTCACCCAGTTCTTCCCATTCCGTGCAGCCGCCCTCGTCTCAAAAGTGGTCCAGGCACGCACAAATCGTCTCGATCACGCGCTTTGTCTCGGTGATGTCACGCACAGCGACCGTGTTAACCCCGGTCGTCTTGACCGGAGCGTCGTTCCCGCCTTCGTAAAGCGCGTCCCCCACGAAAATCATGTCGGCAATGGACACAGCCGAAGCCGCGGCAAGTTTGCGCAGGCCATAAGCCTTGTCGACACCGATCCGCGTAATATCGACCGATGTCGATCCGCCGACACGAACGGCAAAACCGGGGAGGCGCGGTCCGAGACGTTGTTGCAGAAGTTTGCGCTTGGCGAAATCCGGGTCCCACGCCCGTTTTGCCGCAAGCGGCGCATCTTGCCCCAGCCCCGAGAAGGTCAGTTGCGTTCCGCGATCCTCGATCTTGGGCCCCCAGCTTTCGTCCCCGCTAAATCCCAGCGCGGAGACGGCCGCGTCCAGCTCCTCGACAATCCGGGTGCGTTCGGCGTCGCTGAACCGCTCGGCATAAGCGAGCGTCCAAGCGCCGCCCGCGAACCGGTAAAGCTTGGTCCCCGAAGTGGGCAGCAGAAACCACCGCGACAAATCGATGCTCGGTGGCAAATGCGCGAGCAGTTGCGACTGGAACTGGGGCCAATCTCCGCCCGAAATCACCGCCACCCGCGCGACTTGTGTGAGCCGAGCGAGCAGCGCGGACATTTCTGCATCGATCGGCTGCTTGCTCTCGGCCAGCGTTCCATCGAGATCGAAGGCGATCAATTGTTTCATTGCGGGTTCCAGCGCTGGCGATGGTCATACGATGCCTGACCATAGCATGACCATGCACTCCGACCTGTTTCTCCGTCCCGATCCGTCGCGCGTCGTCGTGCGCCCTTTCGTTCCGGCAGCCGACGCACCTTCTGCAGCACTCACCACTCCGGCGCGCGCGCAAGCTATCGCCGATCAGGTGCTGTCGCTCGACGAAGCCACCGTACAATTCGAACTGGCCCGGGTTACGGCCAGCATGAGCGATCGTCATCGGCACTTCGAAAAGGTGCTGCTCCGCCGCTATCATGAAGTGAACGGAAGCCTTATTGCGTCCTGCTCGGCCAGCGGCAGCCAGAAGCTTTTGATCGGTGCCTATTTCTGCGAGGAATATGCGTTCGAGGCGGCCGCCCTCTTCAATCCGAGCATTGTCCCGCATCCCGACCAGTCGGGCGTTCCGGAAGGCTCGGGGCGATTCGTGCTCTCACTTCGCGGCGTGGGCGAGGGCCATGTATCTTCGATCACCTTTCGCACGGGCATTTGTGCAGCCGATGGACGGCTCAGCGTCGATCCGCCCAGCCAGTTCGCGGTTTCGCCCCGCACCGAGAATATCCCCGGAGGGGCTGCCGGCGATCCGGGCGTGCGATTGCTGTGCCCCGAAGCCCGCGACCTGTCGGAGATCGTGGTCTACCCGATCACCGAACACCAACGGCACGGTATCGAGGATCTGCGGATGGTCCGGTTTGTCGACGAGGATGGCAATGCCACATACTTGGGAACCTACACCGCGTTCAGCGGGACCGACATCCGCCAGGAGCTGCTGCGAACCAATGACTTTGCGACGTTCGAACTGACGGCTCTGCGCGGCGAAGCGACGCTGAACAAGGGCATGGCGCTATTCCCCAAGCGGATCGACGGGCGCTATGCGATGCTCGGCCGCCGCGATCACGTAAACATCTGGCTGTCGCTTTCCGCCGATCTTTATCAATGGGACGACGCGATCAAGATCGTGGCGCCCCGCTTCCCTTGGGAATTTGTCCAGATCGGGAATTGCGGTGCGCCGATCGAGATCGACGAAGGCTGGCTGGTGCTGACTCACGGCGTCGGCCCGGTCCGCAATTACTGCATCGGCGCAGTGCTGCTCGACAAGAAGGATCCGGCTAGAGTGCTGGGGCGATTGACCGCTCCGCTGCTGCGCCCAAACCAGAACGAGCGCTACGGGTATGTGCCAAATATCATCTACAGTTGCGGGGCGATGGTGCACAACCGCATCCTCGTCCTGCCTTATGCCGTTGCCGACAACTTCACGACCTTTGCAACGATCCCACTGGCAACTCTGCTGCCGCTGCTAACGTAGAAAAGTCCGACCAGTTGAGCAGGAAACCCCGCCGATCCGCGATAGGCAGATCGGCGGGCGTCCTGGCTAGGCGACGACCAACTGGTTTTCGACAAAGGTCGTGCCGGGAGCGGCCCAGGCCGTCGAAGCCGCGGTTCTACGCTCGCTGGGCGTATCGACGGTGCCGGTCAGTTTGACCTTGCCGCCTTCCGCGGTGACGTGAACGGTATCGGGCGCAAACCATGAGCGATGCAGCGCGACGCGGATGTCCCCACTGATGTCGAGAGCATCGGATCGAGGGGTAATCGTGATGTTGTCGGATACGCCGATCACGCCCATCAATCCGCCGACAACCCGCCGAGCGGCTTCCTTTTCGAAATGCCATGGCACTTGCCCGCTCAAGGTAACCCAGCCTTTCTCGACCTTGACCTTGACCGTGTCGTGCGGGACCGAAGCCTCCCATCCAAGGCGGTCGATCGCCGCGCGGGCGATATCTTCATCGCTGCGTTTCACCGAAAACGGTAACCGGACCTCGAGTTCTTCGGCCACGCCCTTGACGCCCCGGACCCGCGAGGTCGCTTTTTCGGCAGCGTGCTTCTGCCACCAATTGGCGACATGGCCGGTCAAGGTAACCACTCCGTGATCGGCGGCAACGCCGATATGTGCAGCCGCGATGCTCGGTTCCCATTCGAGTTCGGCAAGCACGGCCTTCTGCAGCTTGCGGTCTTCAGACATAACATTTCCTTCGCGTTGTGATGCGATCGGGCGTTCCGGGATGGAGCGCAATCGCGGCGCTCCGGACAATGATCGCAGCACGCGCGCTGCGGCAGCGTCGGAAACTACGCAGCGCGGCGGTCAATGTGAAAGCATCGCGCAGCGGGCACCGCCGAGGATGCTTCGGGTAACCCCGCCAAACGCCCATTCGCGCATCCGGCTGTGACCGTAGGCCCCTGCGACGATCAGGTCGGCGTTCGCCAAATGGAATATCGCCTCGAGCGCGGTTGCCTCGTCGCCAATGGACGGCGCGGCCTGCGCCTGTGACTTGATACCGTGCCCGGCGAGCCAATCTGCCACGTCCTCGGCACGGGCGCGCGCCGTGTCCACTTCGTTCTCTGCGGCGATTTCGACGATCGTCACGGCAGTCGCCAGCTTCAGCAACGGGATGGCATCGCGCACCGCACGCCGCGCTTCGCGGCTATCTTTCCAGGCGATGACGATACGCTCGAACGCGGGTTTGGGCGTGCTTTGCGGGACAACGATCACCGGACATCCGGCATGCAGTATCAGCTCGCCAATGTTGACATGACGGGCGCCGTTGAAGTCTTGGCGATGGGCCGGGGTCGTTACGATAACATCGGCGCACCGAGCCTCATCCGCGATGTAGTCTGCCAGCGCCATGCAGGTCCAGGTCGATCGCCAGCCCAGCGGATGCTTCGCTCCGGCAAAGGCGCTGCGAAATTCTGCTTCCGCCTCGACCGTCTGCTTGGCCATATCCTCGTGCAGGATCGCGACGGACAGGCTGTTGTCGTAAAAACCGCTGTCCATCACCGGCAGCGGCTGGGTCGCGGCAATTCCGACCAATCGTGCATCGTGCCGCCGGGCCAGTTCGCCGGCAGCAGCGAGGACCGCGGCGTTCTTTTGTCCGACCAGCAGGTGGACCAGGATCGTTGCATAGCTCACAGCCAGTTCTCCGCCGATTTGCGCGCAGTATCCGCAGCGGATGCCGTCTTGCATCGCCTGCGGGGCTAACGCCGATCAATCCACCATCGGAAACTACGCACGCCGGATCCTGCAGCGCGGCATCGGCTGGCTCGCTCTCAGCGTCTGGTGCGAAAGTCGGTCCGCCAGGCAACCAGCGAAAGCGCCGCAGCCCATCCCGATGCTATCCACAGACTGCCAAGGCCGATCCGCGCGTAACTTGCCGCTCCGGCTACTGCTCCGGCCACAAGAGAGGTCCACAGCAGTAGGTATGCAGTCCAGCCGAAGCGGTCGCCGCCGCGCAGGGCGTTCGCGATGCGCTGGCCCAGCTTGACCAGAGTGCCCGTCATATAGGTTACGCCGATGCTGACTTCACCCTCACGCTGGAACATCGTATTGGCGCAACCCATCGCCGCGGCCATCGTTGCAACGACGATCGTCGCGCCAAGCGCGTAACGGGATGCGGCAGCCGCCAGCAGCATGATGGCGACCACCGCCAGGACGGCCGCCTTGCGCAGCCTCTCGGGCACGGCGGCCGACACGAGCGACCCCGCGATGACACCGCCCACAAAGCACCCGATCAACAATGCCGCCAGCGGCACGACGCGAGACTGCGCCTCGAGACCGACCGCGAGCCGGGTCGAATTACCGCTCATGAACGAAACGAATAGACCCCCGAGCTGCAGGAATCCGAGTGCATCGATAAACCCCGCGAGCGCTGCCAGCGCGAAGGCGAGGAGGTGGGCCGGGCGCTCGTAGCGGTTCATGCGGGACCAGCGGGTTCCGCGTCCATCGCTGCGATGGCGGCCTGGATTACGGTTGCCGATGCCATCAATCCCGCCAGTTCGGACGGATCGAGCGGTGGCACCGCCACGCGCTCGACACCGCCCGCGCCCAGCACGCACGGCAGGCTCAGGTACAGGCCCGCAAGGCTTAACTGCCCGGTCATCATCGAAGAGACCGGCAGGATGGCGCGCTCATCGCGGACGATTGCTTCGCAAATCCGCACGATCGCAGTGGCTATGCCGAACGAGGTGTAGCCTTTGCCTGCGATGATCTCGTAGCCCGCGCTGCGGACCTCCTGCGCTATCGCGCTTTGATCGACCGGCGAACCCAACGCGCCGAGTTCACCAAGCGTTTGCGCGCCGATGCGCACCGACGAAAACACCGTGACCTCGCTGTCGCCGTGCTCGCCCACAACCATGCCTTCGATCGAACCCGGTGCGATCGCCAGTTCGGCTGCCAGGGCTTGCCTCAACCGGCTCGAATCGAGCAGCGTTCCGGTGCCGATCACTCGCGCGGCGGGAAGCCCGGCATTGCGGAACGCCACCAGCGCCATCAGGTCGACCGGATTGGCGGCGACCAGGACGATGCCCTCGAAGCCGGCGGCAGCGAGCTGGCGCGCGCATTCACCAACAACCTCTGCGCTCTGCGCCACCACTTCGAGGCGCGACTGCGCCCCGTGTGTCGCCGCTCCGGCAGTAAGCACCGCGATCTGCGCCGAGCCGGCATCGGCGTATGTCCCCGCCCAGATGCGCGCGGGCCGGGCCAGCGCATTGGCATCGGACAGATCGGCGGCTTCGGCCCGGGCCAATGCCGCATTGCTGTCGATCAGCACGATCTCGCGGAACAGCGCGCGCAGCATCAGCGCATAAGCGGCAGTGCTCCCGACATGGCCCGCGCCGATGATGGCCACCCGGCCGTGGCTTGCGCCGGCGCTCACAGCTTGATGCGGTTGAGTCGCAGCGCATTGAGCACGACGGTGAGCGACGACAAGGCCATCGCCGCGCCCGCGAACATCGGCGACATCAGGATCCCCAAGGAGGGATACAGCACACCCGCGGCCACGGGCACGCCGACCCCGTTGAAGACGAACGAGAAGAACAGGTTCTGGCGAATATTGGCCATCGTCGCTTTGGCAAGATGGCGCGCGCGGACGACCGCGGCGAGATCGCCGCGGGTCAGCGTGATCCCCGCGCTCTCGATCGCCACATCGGTTCCCGTGCCCATCGCGAGGCCGACGTCTGCGGCGGCCAGCGCGGGCGCATCGTTGATCCCGTCGCCCGCCATTGCCACGCGGGCGCCGGCCGCCTTGAACTCGCCGACCATGCGCGCCTTGTCTTCGGGCTTCATTGCGGCATGCACTCCGTCCAGACCGCCGATCATCGCCGCGACGGCGTTGGCGGTCGCGGGGTTATCGCCCGTGAGCATGATGACCTTCAGCCCCGATCGGCGCAGTGCCTCGATCGCGCCACGCGCATTGGCGCGTACCGGATCGGCTACCGCGACCAGACCGGCCAGCTTGCCGTCGATCGCAGCGAACATGACGCCGGCTCCCGCGCGGCTGCGCGTGTCGGCGGGTTCTTGAAGCAAACCCGCATCGACATCGACGCGCGCCATCTGCGCGGCATTGCCGACGACGACCGTGCGCGCCCCGATTGTCGCGCTGACTCCCATGCCGACCTGGACCGCGAAATCCTGCGGATCGCCGAGAACCAGTTTCCGATCGGCCGCAGCAGTGACCAGCGCGTGTGCCAGCGGATGCTCCGACCGCGCCTCGACAGCTGCAACCAGCGCAAGCAGGTCGTCCTCGGAAATCCCGCCCACGGTCTCGATCCCGACCAGCTTGGGCTTGCCCTCGGTTAGCGTCCCGGTCTTGTCGATCAGCAGCGTGTCGACCTTTTCGAAAGCCTGCAGCGCCTCGGCGTTCTTGATCAGCACGCCGGCGTGCGCTCCGCGGCCGGTGCCGACCATGATCGACATCGGCGTCGCCAGCCCGAGCGCGCACGGACAGGCGATAATCAGCACGGCGATCGCGTTGAGCAGCGCGTGGCTCAGCCGCGGCTCGGGTCCGGCGGCGTACCAGACGACGAACGCGGCGATCGCGATGGCGATGACCAGCGGCACGAACCAGCCGGAAATGCGGTCGGCAACCGCCTGGACCGGGGCACGGCTGCGCTGCGCTTCGGCGACCATGCGGACGATCCTCGCGAGCATCGTGTCGCTGCCGACCGCAACCGCTGTCATCACCAGGCTGCCGGTGCCGTTGACGGTGCCGCCGGTGACGGTATCGCCGGTCGCCTTGGGCACGGGTGCGGGCTCGCCGGTGAGCATCGCCTCGTCTACCGCAGAGCGCCCTTCGACGACTGTGCCGTCGACCGGAACGGCTTCGCCCGGGCGCACGCGCAGGCGGTCGCCCGGCGCGATCTCGGCCAGCGGCACTTCGGCTTCGCTACCGTCGGCGGCAATCCTCCGCGCGGTCTTGGGGGCAAGCCCAAGCAGCGCGCGGATCGCCTTTCCAGTCGCGGCGCGGGCGCGCAGTTCGAGCACCTGGCCCAGCAGCACCAGCGTCACGACGACGCCCGCCGCCTCGTAATAGACCGGGACCATGCCGTGCATGCGGACCGCCGCGGGAAATAACCCCGGCGCAAAGGTGGCGACCAGCGAATAGATGAACGCGGCACCCACGCCGATGGCGATCAGTGTGAACATGTTGAGCTGGCGCGTGACGAGCGAGGTCCAGCCGCGCTGAAAGAACGGCCATCCGCCCCACACCACGATCGGCGCGGCCAGCGCGAACTGGACCCACGGCGAAACCGCGGGGTCGAGCAGCCGCAAGCCGAACAGGTCGGCGCCCATCGACACGATCAGCAGCGGTATCGCCAGGATCGTCGACACCCACAGGCGGCGGGTGAAATCGATCAGCTCGGGATTTGGCGCATCGTCGAGCGAAGGCGCCTCTGGTTCGAGCGCCATCCCGCAGATCGGGCAGCTTCCCGGCCCGTCGCGGCGTATTTGCGAATGCATCGGGCACGTCCAGATCGCCCCCGCCGGTGCTGCAGCCGCTGCCATGCTGGCGGGCGTATCGGCCAGATACTTTCCGGGATCGGCGGTGAACTTGGCCGCGCAGCCCGCGCTGCAGAAATGGAACATTGCGCCGCCGTGCTCGGCGTGATGCTTTGCCGTCGCGGGATCGACCGTCATCCCGCAGACCGGATCCTTGATCCGACTGGGGTTACGGGTTGGTGCTGGTCCGTGCTCTGTTCTGTCAAGGTCATTTCGAATCCGCCGCGATAACCGTCAATCTCGTACCGGTTCCTGCACTTTTGAGCGAATCCCGGGTAATCAGCAGCGTGGTGCCCGGGCCGATTGCCGAGATGATCCGTGCGCGAAAGGCAGCGGGAAAATGCACCCGGCCATGCTCGGCCGCAGTCATCTCGGAAGTGGGCATTCCAGAGGCGGGCATTCGAGAGGCGGGCATTCCAGAGTTGGGCATCTCGGTGGTAGACCCGGATGGCTGGCTGGGCAGCGGCAGGCGCATCCAGTGGACACCCGATGCATCCATCGCGCGCAGTGTGAAGGCTTGGGTGTCGGCCACCGGTCCGTCGATCGTGACAGCGCTCGACCCGATCTCGACTCCGTTGCGCAGCACGACCATGCGCCGGTCACGGCCGCTGACGACAATCGCGATCGGACCAGTTGGTGCCCTTGCCGGGTGCCAGCTGTAGCCACCCGACGCCGCCGGTTCACCGGGGGTCGAAGCTTCCAGAATACCCGGCGACGCCACTACTTCGGGCGCAAGGGCTTCGTTCGTGATGACCACGGTCAATCCGCGGCTGGTGATCCCGAACAGCAGCCGGGCAAATTCCCGCGGAAGCCGGATGCAGCCATGCGACGCAGGATACCCCGGTAGATTGCCCGCATGCATCGCGATCCCGGTCCAGGTCAGGCGCTGCATGTACGGCATCGGCGCGTTGCTGTAGCGATTCGAGCGGTGGAAGACGGCCTTTTGCAGGATCACGAACACGCCCGTCGGCGTCTCGCGGCCCGGCGCTCCGGTCGACACTGTCGAAACACCGATCGGCACGCCGTTGCGATAGACGTAGGCACGCTGCGTTGTCAGGCTGATGACGATCGTCACGGGGCCGAGCGGCGCGATTTGCGGGGCCCACAGATATCCGCCCGGTCGCAGCTGCTCGATCGCACCATCGGCAAACGCGGGCGGACCCGATTGCGCGGCGGCGGAAGGTGGACCGATCAGCATCGCCGCGACGACAATTGCCACGTGCCAATTGTGGAGCGCTTTCAAAGGTGCTTCAATTCTCGCTTGACCAGCATCAGCGTGGCATCCCCCGGATAAGACTGAGCGACGAAACCCATCTGCCGTTCCATCTCGATAGCGGCATGGTTGGCCGAAGATTCGATGGACTGGATTGTCGTCAAGCCCTTAGCCCGGGCATAATCCGCGACGTGCCCGAGCAGCTCCCAACTGATCCCGCGTGCCTTGTAGTCGGACCGGATCGCGATCGCGATTTCACCGATTTGCATGGCATCGTCGCAGGCCAGCATCGCAGTCGCCAGAATGCCTGGCCGGCCTTTCTCGAACGCGAGAAAATTCTCAGTCTTGCGGTGATCGATGGTCGTCATTTCGACAAGCCGGTCGTGGCCGACCTTCGTTAAGCCGGTCAGAAACCGGAAACTCAGATCCTCCGGCGTTACGTGGGTGTAGAATTCGCCTAGCGCCACTTCGTCAGAAGTTTGCGCCGGTCTCACATGAAAAGCAAAACCTGTCCGAGTGACGAGTTCACGGCTCCAGTCGTCGGACATGAGTTCCTCCTTCTCCGAACATGTTGGCTGGCCTCCACGTATTTCTACGGGCGCGACAGGGTCGGAAACTACCCAAAGCAAATTCATGCACGGCAGAGTTATGAGGACTTTTCCCAAACTGGATGGGTGCGGTGAAGGGAGCAGGTCAGGGCACGCAAGCGTGCGCTTTACTCCATGTGATCAGGGACATAGCCAGGGGTGGGCGTAAGCGGGAGCGCCGCGGACAACAACGCAATTGCGATAAGCCAGCTCGATACGATCTTGACCCCGATCCCGCGCCCGGACCTTATAAGCCAGACGGCAGGGATCACAACCAGAGCGCAGGGCAATGCAATCGCCAGATCGCTCGGCGT
>JANXSP010000105.1 GCA_025356575.1 Novosphingobium sp. | reverse complement strand
TTGTTGCGGCAGATGATCGAACAGACGGTGTTGGCGAGCGCCAGTCGCCCGTTCATTGACCGCCCCGAAGGAACAGCGCGCAATCGTGTTTCGCTGCGATTTGCCGATGTCGAGATTGCCGTGATCGAGGTCCGCGCGTCGCAGCGTTCGACCGATCGCGCCGGGTGGATCAAGGCATTGGTGCGCCGTCACCTCGCCTTGAAATCGCGGGTCGATGACGGCCTGCTGGCCGAACTCGCACCGATCAGAATGCAATTGCTGCGCATCGGCCGAAATCTCAATCAGGCAATGAAGGCCGCCAATGCGGCCATGCTCGAAACCGGCGACAAGCAGATCGAACTCGAGCTGCGACGGATCGCCGACATGCGGATGGAGATTTCCGAGCAGGTGACAGCCGTTGGCGATGCCATGCGCGGCGATGCCAGCTACTGGACCATGCCGGACTGATGGGCCTGGAATCGGCCTTGTGGGAAGCTACCCGACCGGCATTTCGGGTGCGCTATATCCATGACCCCACCAGCACGCCGCGCGTTCCGCTCTATGCCAGTTACGGCTTTGCCACCGGCCCGACGGCGCGGGCAAAGCTAGCGCGGATCGTGCGCAAGGCGCCCGAGGTGGTCGTCAAGGTTACGGGGCGCCAGCGGGTCGGCAACCATGTCAAAGCCCACCTTCAATATATCGGGCGCAAGGGTGAGGTCGAGATCGAAACCCGCGATGGCGAAATCCTGACAGCCAAGGAAGATATTGCCGAGCGTGCCGCCGAGTGGAGTGACACGCTCCAGTGGCGGTCGCGGCCAACGGTGTCGTCGGTGTCGCTGATCTTCTCGATGCCCGAAGGCACCGACCCAGATAAAGTTCTGGATGCTGTCCGTGCGCTGGCCCATGCCGAACTCAGCGACAATCACGATTATGTCCTGGCGCTCCACACTAACACGCCACGCCCCCATGTCCATCTGACGGTTCAGGCCGAAGGGCTTGACCGGACCCGGTTCAACCCACGTCCGGTTCAGCTCAATCGCTTCCGCGAACGATTTGCCCGTGAACTGCGCGCGCGTGGCGTGGCTGCCGAAGCCACACCAAGGCGGGCACGGGGGCAAGGCATTGCCGGATCGAGCATGGCACTGGTCAAATTGCGGGCACGGCTACGAACCGAAGGGAGCCGCCAGATGACGAATGCTGACCGCAGCACCAACGAACATGCTATCGCTGTTGCACGGGGGCAGGCCAAATTGCCGCCGTTCATCGCCGCCGGCAACTTCCGTTGGCGAGAGATACGTCTTGCATATGAACAATCCGCCGATGCGCTGGAGGCGACCGGGACTGCGGATGATCGCGATCTTGCGAGCGATGTTCGCGCCTTCCTCGACAAGCGTCGGGGAATGAACGCCACGCCCGCAGTTTTTGCTGCGCACCATGAAAATCGACTGAAACGATCAGTTTCATCTGCAAACGTCGATGTTCCACAGCAATCCCCACCGGACAACGGAAGGCAAAGGTGAGTGAAAAGACCGATAACGATTAGGGACCATGATGCCGTTTTATTTTGGCTTTTCCGGCGTGCCGGTCGCGGCCCGGATCGAGGTTCGGACAACCCCGGCTTCCGAGTTCCAGGCCCCTATTTGTACGACGATGGCCTAACCGATAGGGAGTCTGAAAGTCGAGGGCGGCATGGAAAAATGACGTTTGAATTCTCGCGAAAAATGACTCGCATTTGGAAAACCCGATGCCGCGCCAGTCTCGGCGATGGTCATGGTTGTTTCGGTCAACAACCTTCGGGCATGGTTCAGCCTTATGACCTGATAATGGGCAGAAAGTGTCGTTCCCAGTTGGCTGGCAAACAAGCGTTCGATCTGCCGGATGGATACGCCGCCGATTAAGGCGAGCGACATGCGGTCAAGGGGCTCGCCAAGATGCTCCTCCATTGCCGATAGCACGCGAGCTAGACTTGCATGGGACACGCGGTAACGCTGGCCGGGCGCGGGGCGCTGGGGCCCGCTGCCCTGGCGCTGTTCAGCTTGGATAAACCAGTCGCTGACCTGGCGCGCAATGTCGTACCCCAGTTCCAGCGAAATCAGGGCGGCCGCGAGATCGAGGCCGGCCAGCCCTCCTGCACAGGTGATACGATCGCGATCAATGACGAAAAGCTCACGTTCGAGCCGCGGTGCGGTGAAGGTTTCGACGAAGGCGGCTTCATGTTCCCAGTGGACGGTGCAACGATAGCCATCCAGCAAGCCCGCGCTGGCCAGAATGAACGGGCCGCCCGACACGCCTGCCAGCCGTATTCCGAAACGCGCGGCCCGGCGCAATCGGGCAAAGGTGTTGGCATCGTCGAACAGGGCGGGATTACCGCCTGCACATACAAACAGGATGTCAATATCGCCGATGTCCGCGACCGAGCCGTCCACCGCCAAGGCAACGCCGTTAGATGCCCGCGCGGGGCTTCCATCGACCGAATAATGGCACCAGTTGTAATGGTCGTGGCCCGACAGGCGGTTCGCAGCACGAAACGGTTCAAGGACCGGGGCATAGGACATCAGGGCAAAACCGTCGATCAGCAGATAGCCCAGCCTGATTGGCAAATTCTGGTCCCCATGTCGCTGATAGGATAGATAGTGTCGCCATAGGACACGCGCAGCGTCTGCGCAATGTGTAGCTTGCCCGTCTATGGAACGACAGCCCTATTCCTTGTTCGCACTCGCGTGCCAGGCGTTCGCCGGGCATCGCGGCTGGAAGCCCGCGTGGCGTGATGCCGCGCCGAAGGAACGCTATGACGTGATCGTCATCGGCGGTGGCGGCCATGGCCTCGCAACTGCCTATTATCTCGCGAGAAATTTTGGGATCACCAAGGTGGCGGTCATCGAAAAGGGCTGGATCGGCGGCGGTAACGCGGGACGGAACACCACGATCATCCGGTCCAACTATCTGCTTCCCGAAAACACTCCGTTTTACGAACATTCGCTGAAACTGTGGGAAGGTCTGGAGCAGGACCTGAATTTTAACGCGATGGTCAGTCAGCGCGGCATTCTCAACCTGTGTCATTCGGACGAGCAACGCGATTCTTTCGAGCGGCGCGGCAACGCGATGCGCTTGCATGGGGTCGATGCGGATTTGCTCGACTCAGCCGGCGTCCGCAAAATGGCACCGTTTCTGGATTTTGATAATGCGCGTTTTCCGATTTTCGGGGGGCTGTTGCAGAAACGCGCAGGGACAGCACGGCACGACGGCGTCGTCTGGGGCTTTGCGCGTGCAGCGTCCGACCGGGGCGTCGATATCATCCAGAATTGCGAGGTAACGGGGTTCGTCCGCGACACGGGCGGGCAGGTAACGGGGGTCGAAACGAGCCGCGGCACCATTCTGGCGGATAAGGTCGGCATGGCGGTTGCGGGCAATAGTTCGCGGGTGGCGTCGTTCGCCGGGCTGCGTCTGCCGATTGAAAGCCATGTGCTTCAGGCTTTCGTCAGCGAAGGTCTGAAACCTGTCATTCCCGGTGTGATCACATTCGGCGCGGGGCACTTCTATATCAGCCAGTCAGACAAAGGCGGGCTGGTGTTCGGCGGTGATCTCGACGGCTACAATAGCTATGCTCAGCGCGGCAATCTGCCGATCGTCGAGGATGTCTGCGAAGAGGCGATGGCTCTCATGCCGATGGTCGGTCGCGCCCGCGTGCTTCGGTCGTGGGGCGGGATCATGGACATGACGCTCGACGGCTCCCCGATAATAGACCGCACGCCGGTGCCAGGTCTCTATCTCAACGGCGGCTGGTGCTACGGCGGCTTCAAGGCGACGCCGGCATCGGGCTGGTGCTTTGCGCATCTGCTTGCTCGAGATGAGCCGCATCCGGTTGCGACTGGCTATCGGCTTGATCGCTTTGCGTCCGGGCGGGTGATCGATGAAAAGGGCGCGGGCGCTCAGGCCAATCTGCAGTGAGGGCGGCGCGATGATTATTCCGTGTCCGTATTGCGGGCCTCGCGATACCAGCGAATTCTTTTTTCGGGGCGAGGCGCGGCCGCAGCGCCCTCAGTATGAAGACGGCTCAGACGCGTTCGTCGACCATGTTTATGAACGCGTGAACAATGCAGGGGCGCAGGTCGAGCATTGGTATCATGCTGCGGGTTGCCGCACCTGGCTGCTGGTGAAACGCGACACGCGTACTCATGCCTTTTTGTCGGTGACATTGGCATCGGAGCAAAAACGATGACTCGTTTGCTGACTGGTGGCCTGATCGATCGTGATCAGCAGATCCGTTTTCGTTTCGACGGCCGGACGTTGACGGGGCTGGCGGGCGACAGCCTGGCATCGGCGCTGCTGGCGAACGGCGTCAGGATTGTCGGGCGGTCATTTAAGTACCATCGCGCGCGCGGCATTCTGACCGATGGGATTGACGAGCCCAATGCGCTGGTGACCTTGCACAACGGCGCGCGAACCGATCCCAACTGTCGGGCGCCGTCGGTTGCGCTGTTCGACGGCCTGGAGGCGCATAGCCAGAACTGCTGGCCAAGCCCTCACTTTGATTTGATGGCGGTAAACGGGCTGTTCTCGAAAATATTCGTTGCGGGCTTTTACTATAAGACATTCATGTGGCCTGCGGCTTTCTGGGAGCGCATTTACGAGCCGCTGATCCGGCGCGCAGCGGGGCTGGGACGCTTGAGCGGCCTGCCCGATCCCGACACATATGATCGCAGCCATGCTTTCGCCGATCTGTTGGTCGTAGGTTCGGGTGTGGCCGGGCTGTCTGCGGCACTGACGGCTGCGCGGCGTGGACGCCGGGTGCTTCTGGTCGAAAACGACGAGCGGCTCGGGGGTCGATTGCTTTCCGAACGGCATGAGGTCGAAGGGCAGTCGGGGGCGGCCTGGGTGGCAGCGGCTCAGCGTGAACTTGCGGCGAACGAACAGGTGACCATCCTGACGCGAACATCACTGTTCGGCGCGTATGACGGCAAAAGCTTTGCTGCAGTCGAACGTGTGAGCGATCACCTGTCGGCAACTGCGGCAGGACGACCGCGTCAGCGTTACTGGAAGATTGTAGCAGCACAGGCAGTTTTCGCGACTGGCGCGACCGAAAGACCGATCGCCTTTGGTGGCAATGACCGTCCCGGCGTCATGATGGCGTCGGCAATCCAGACCTATGTCAATCGCTATGCAGTTGCACCCGGCCAGCGTGCCGCAATTTTTACTGTTTGCGATAGTGGGTATGAGGTTGCGGCAGATCTGGCGGCTGCTGGCGTCCATGTTGTGGCGATCATCGATGCGCGGCGTCAGCCGCCTCGCCAGGTGCCGTTTGCGACGGTCATCGCTGGCGAAGTGGTGCGGACTTTCGGCAAAAGCCTGAAAGCCATCGAGGTGCGCCACTTCGACGGTCGGATCGAGCGCATCCGCGTCGATCTTCTTGGCATGGCTGGTGGCTGGAACCCTAATATCGGCTTTGCGAGTCATTTGGGCAAGCGCCCCGCCTGGTGCGACGCCCTTCAGGCTTTCCGTCAGGATGCTTTGCCCGAGGGAATAATGTTTGCGGGTGCGGCCGACGGCGCCCTGTCGCTTGAGGATGCGGTCGCAAGCGGCGAGATGGCGGCTGACCACCAACGCGATAATGTATCTGCGGCACAGCCGGGGCCAAAATCATCGCAAGTATCGCCGCACGTGGTCAGCGGTGGCGGTCAGAAGTCCTTCGTCGATTTCCAGCATGATGTGACGGTCGACGACCTGCTACTTGCCGACCGGGAGGGCTATCGTTCGGTCGAACACATGAAACGCTACACGACGCTCGGCATGGCGACCGATCAAGGAAAGGCCGGGCAGGTTCTGGGCCATGCTGT
>JANXSP010000080.1 GCA_025356575.1 Novosphingobium sp. | reverse complement strand
CGGTGTCCGACCAGATGTGGCTGCGATAGCTGAGCATGCCGTTGGGCTTGCCTTCGGTGAACGGCGAATTGGCGAACAGCGCGGTCGCCAGCGGCTGCAGCGCCAGCGACACCCGGAACTTCTTCACCATATCGGCCTCGCTCGAATAATCGAGGTTGGTCTGGATCGTGCAGGTCCGCAGCATCATGTCGAGGCCCATCGAGCCGACGCGCGGCATGTGCCGCAGCATGATCGCGTAGCGCCCTTTGGGCATGATCGGCAGCTCGTCGCGGCGTTTGTCGGGCCACATGCCGAGCCCCATGAACGCGGTCCCGGTCTTGTCGCCGATCTGCTTGACCTGGGTCAGGTGGCGGCCGGTTTCGGCGCACGTCTCGTGGAGGTTTTCGAGCGGCGCGCCCGACAGTTCGAGCTGGCCGGCCGGCTCCAGGCTGACCGCCCCATCGGGGCCGGACAAGGCGATGACCATGCCGCCCTCCTCTACGGGGGTCCAGCCATAGTCGGTCAGCGCCATGAGCAGATCGCGGATGCCGCCGGGTTCGTCATAGCTTGGCGCGTGGTGATCGCGCGTGGAATAGACGAATTTCTCGTGTTCGGTGCCGATCCGCCATGCGCTTTCGGGCTTCTCGCCCGCGGCCATCGGCGCGGCAAGCTGGGCTATCGATTCCACTACAGGATCGTTGCGTTTTGAAACTTGCCGCGTGCTCATGGCTTCGCGTTAGATGCGCTCGGGGATGCGCGCTAGCTCTATTTCGTCCAGTCCCCGGCGAGTGCCATCCACAGCGCGGTGGCGGCCAGCGCCGCGGTTTCGGCGCGCAGTATCCGCGGCCCGAGCGTGATCGCGGCCGCTTGCGGCAGCGCACGGATCGCGGCGCGCTCGGCAGCGTCGAACCCGCCCTCGGGTCCGATCAGGATTGCTGCAGGCCCCCTACGCGCGGCAAATGCGGGCGCCGCCGGTTCGCCCCCTGCCTCGTCGGCAAAGAACAGTGCGCGGTCAGGCTCCCACGCGCGGAGCAAGGCGTCGAGCTTCAGCGGCGCCGCGATCGCGGGCAGCGCGGTGCGCGCGCATTGCTCGGCAGCTTCGGTGACGACCGCGCGCGCGCGGTCGGGGTTGAGCGCATCGGCCACGCACCGCCGCGTCACCACCGGCTGGATGCGCCGCACGCCGAGCTCGGTCGCCTTTTCCAGCACCATGTCGAATTGCGGCTTCTTGAGCAGCGCGGCGATGAGCGTAAAATCGGGCACGTCCTCGCGCGGGCGAAGCAGGGCCGCGACCTCGAGCGTCACCGCGCGCTTGCCCGCAGCCACCACGCGCGCCGCCCATTCGCCGGTGAGGTCGTCGCACAGCACCACCGCATCGCCCGGCGCAGCGCGCATTACGTTGCCGAGATAATGCACCTGCGCGCCCTCCAGCACGACCGTGTTGCCGAGCGCCAACGGCCCCGCCAAGAACAGCCGCGGCGCGCTTTTCGGGGGCCAGGCGGGGACGGCGGGCATGGGACTGGTTAGCTCCTCTCCCGGGTTACGTCATCCTGAACTTGTTTCAGGATTGATCGGGCGGATCCACTCGGCGCTCTGGGGACCTAGGGCCTGGCGCACCCCGCCCAGCCCACTTTCGCATCCCCCGCGAAATCCGCTAGGGCCATAACCATGGCCGCCCCCAGCATCGTCCCCGACAGCCAGCACCGCGGGCTGATCGCTGCGCTCCCCGCCCGGCTGCGCGGCTATGCGTTGCTCGCGCGGTTCGACCGGCCGATCGGCTGGTGGCTATTGTTCTGGCCCTGCGCCTGGGGGCTCCTGCTCGCGGGCGGAGCGCCGCAGTGGCGCCTGCTGGCATGGTTCCTCGTCGGCGCGATCGCGATGCGCGGGGCGGGGTGCGTCTATAACGATATCGTCGACGCCGACCTCGACCGGCAGGTCGCGCGCACCGCCGCGCGCCCCGTGGCGAGCGGGGCAATCACCCCCCGCGCCGCCTGGCTGTGGCTCGGCGTGCTGTGTCTGGTCGGGCTGGCGGTGCTGCTGCGCCTGCCGCGCCCCGCGCAGATCGCCGCGCTGCTCAGTATCCTCCCGGTGGCGGCGTACCCGTTCATGAAGCGCATCACCTGGTGGCCGCAGGCGTGGCTGGGGATCGTCTTCTCGTGGGGCGCGCTGGTCGGCTGGCTGGCGATCCGCCCCGCCCGGCTGGAAGTGCTCGCCCTGCTTTACGCCGGGAGCATCGCCTGGGTTATCGGCTACGACACGATCTACGCGCTGCAGGACCGCGAGGACGACGCGCTGGTCGGCATCCGCTCGAGCGCGCTGCGCCTGGGCCGCCACGTCCGCGGCGGCGTCGCCGCATTCTACGGCGCGGCGGTTTTATGCTGGAGCGCGGCGTTGTGGGTGGTTCGCCCCGATCCGTTCGCGCTGCTCGCGCTGCTGCCCGTCACTGCGCACCTCGCCTGGCAAGTCGTCACGCTGAACGAGGCCGACCCCGCCAACCCGCTCGCGCGGTTCCGCGCCAATCGTAGTGCCGGGCTGCTGATGGCGCTCGCCTGTCTCGTCGTGGGAGGCGCGGGCTGATGTGCAATCTTTACCGCATGACCAAGGGGGTCGACGAAATCGCGCACTTGTTCGACGCGGTGGCCGAAATCGGCGCCAACTTCGCGGGCGAGGTGTACCCCGGCTATCCCGGGCTGGTCGTCGCCGAAGGCCGGGCGCGGAGCATGGCGTGGGGGCTGCCGCTGGTGCTGACCGGCAAGGCGGGCCGCAGGCTCAAGCCCAAGCCGGTCAACAACGCCCGCGAGGACAAGCTGACCACCCCGTTCTGGCGCGATAGCTTTGCGCGCCGCCGCTGCTTGATCCCGGTCAGCGCCTGGGCCGAGGCCGAGGGCGAGAGGGGCGCGATGACGCGGACCTGGTACCGGCTTCCGCGCGGCGAGGGAGGGTCGGAGGACGCACCGTTCGCGGTCGCCGGGGTATGGCGCCCGACCGCGGAGTGGGGCGATGCCTACGCGATGGTGATGACCGACGCCTGCGTCCAGATGGCGCAGGTCCACGACCGCATGCCGATCATCCTGGCGCGCAGCGACTGGGCGACGTGGCTCGGCGGCTCGCCCGATGAGGCCCGCGAAGTCTGCCGCATTTGGCCCGGCGAACTCATGGTGGATCGCACCGGCGAGCGCTGGGCGGGGAGTGCGGGCAACGCGGTGGTGGAGGTACCCGCCCAGGGCGCGCTGCTTTAGGTGTAGCTCACCACCTCGAACTCGATCCCGTCCCAGTCGATGAAATAGAACCGCCGCCCGGGCTCGTAGTCCATGTGGCTGAACGGTTTTAGTCCTGCTGCGACGACGACCTGCTCGGCGGCATCGAGATCATCCACCACCAGTCCGACATGGTTGAGCGGCGCGCCCTTGGCAAAGCCGAGCGGCTGCGCTTCGCCGGTTTGCGCGGTGGGCGAGAACAGCGCGAGATAATCGCGCTCGCTGCCGACGTGGATCGTCCATCCGCCATTCTGCGCGGGACCGCGCCAGCGTTGGTGCCAACCGCACAGGTCGATGAACAAAGCTGCCGAGCGATCCGGATCGCTTACCGTGAGATTGGCGTGTTCGAGAAAACCCTGCGGCATGATGCTTACATCCTTGTCCAAGTCGTTGATTTTCAATGCACCGAATCGCAGCGCTTGCCCATCATGCAACCTCAAGTTAGGTTGAGGTCAAACGAAAAGAGGAAACCGCGATGGACAAGGACGATCTCATCCCGATCGGCGCGTTGGCGGCGCGCACTGGCCTGGCGGTCTCGGCAGTGCGGTTCTACGAGGCCAAGGGTCTGCTCACCTCGCTGCGCACCGCGGGCAACCAGCGACGTTTCCTGCGGTCGGACATCCGCCGGCTCAGCTTCATCCTGATCGCCCAGCGGCTCGGGCTGGGGCTGACCGAGATCGAGGCCGAGCTTGCCACATTGCCGCAGGGCCGCACGCCCACGGTGGCCGACTGGCAGCGGATCAGCCGCAGCCTGCGCGGCCAGCTCGACGCCAAGATCAACCTGCTGATGTTGACCAAGAACAAGCTCGACGAATGCATCGGCTGCGGCTGCCTGAGCCTGACGCGGTGCCAGCTCTACAACCCCAAGGACCGCGCCGGCGTCGCCGGTCCGGGGCCAAGGTATGTGCTGGTTTGAACCGGCACGGCGGCTGCACGAAGGTGCGCGCCGGCTCTACTCCGCCGCGAGCAATTCCTCCGCGCCGCCCAGATCGACGCTGACCAACCGGCTCACGCCTTGCTCGACCATCGTCACGCCGAACAGGCGGTGACGATGAGCCGGATGCACCGC
>JANXSP010000014.1 GCA_025356575.1 Novosphingobium sp. | reverse complement strand
CGAACTGGGACGGATGGGTGCCAATATCGAGACTTCGGGGCGCACCGCGATTGTCCACGGGGTCAGCCGGATGACCGGCGCCGAAGTCATGGCGACCGATTTGCGCGCGTCGATGAGCCTGGTGATCGCCGGGCTGGCTGCGGAAGGCGAAACCCAGGTCCACCGCCTTTATCACCTCGACCGCGGCTATGAGCGGCTCGAGGAGAAGCTCGCGCTGGTCGGGGCCGCGGTCGAACGGGTCGGCGGCGACTAGTTCCCTAGAGTAAGCCAACGCAAATCAGTCGGGCGGAGGGTCGCCCCGGCCGTTCCATTCGCCCGAGCGAACCCACTCCTGATCGTACTCGATTTGCCCCGCAATGCGGTTGCCGCTGCGGTCGGTGGCGGGGCGAAAGCGGAAGCGCTGCATGATCAGGCGGCATGCCGTGGCGTCGAGCTCGCCGCTGCCGCTCGAGCGTGTGAGGCGGCAATTGGTGGGCTGTCCGGCAGCCGATACCGCGATGAGGACCGACGTGGTTCCGCCCTGGCGCAGCGCGTCCCGGGCGCTCTTGGGAACGTCGCGATCGGTGATCTTGCCGCCGACCCACTCGGCATCGTCGCCGCCATCGCCTTCGCCGTTCCCCGAATTGCCCGAGCCGGTGCCAGTGCCCGCGCCGCCCGCGCCCGTGCCGGAACCGGGGATCGGCGCGGCGCCGCTGTGGTCGGCGCTGCCGATCGCGGGGATTACCGCGGCGCGGATCGGCACCGGCACGGGGACCGGCTGGCGCGCGGCGACAACCTCGGCCGCCTTAGCGCGCGTATTGGCGGGGGCCGCCTTGCCCGCTGCGGCGTGAGCGCTCGTCTTGGGCGGCGGCGACGACGGGGGCGGGGGTTGAGGCGGCGGATCGAGCGAAACCGTGGTGAACATCTCGGCCGCGTGCGCCACGAACTTCGGCGCGAGCCCGTAGACCAGCAGCGCGATCACACCAATCTGGAGCACAAGCGAAAGGGCCGCCGCGAAGATGCGCGACGACCCTTGGTTCGGCTGATAAGCGCGCGCGCTCACACGCTAGGACCGTTTATCTGCGAACGTAGCGGCAGCGCTTGGGCGCGCTGATCGTGCGGTCGACCGCGCGGCCGCCCAGAGCACCCGCGCCGGCACCGATCGCGGTACCGAGCAGTCCGCCGCCGATAACTTTTGACCCGACTACGGCACCAGCCACGCCGCCCGCAACGAGGCCGGTTGTCCCGCTCGAATGGCGGCACGAACGGTAATAGGCGCGGCTGGAATAATGACGAGTGCGCGCTTCGGCGCTGGTCGAGCCGCCGGGCAGCGCGAACGAGACGGGGATAGCCAGCGACGTGGCGGCAAGAGCGAGAAAAAGGTTACGCATATTACTCTCCTGAAGTGTCGGGTTTGGAACGCGCAATTGTTGGGATGGTTGCATGAACGTCCAACAACGGGGCGCAACCCGCCTCAAGCGCCCGGAAATCGGCGTAAAATTATTTCGGTGAAGCGTGAACCGAATCGACGGGCGCCGCGTTTTGGAGGCGAGCCGCGCCAATCGCGCGACTGTTCAGCAAAGGAAATCAGACATGGGTCTTCTGCGCCTCGCGGCGGTCGGTGCCGCCGGATATGCATTCTACAAGTACGCCACCGGCCAGCAGGCCGCGCACGATGGCCGCGTGGCATTCGCTTCGGGCGAAACCAGCGGTCCCAATTTTGCCAAAGTCCGAAATGCCGGGCCCGACGCGATGCGCTCCAACCTCGACGACTGGGACAAGACCGATCAGGCTATGGATGAAAGTTTCCCCGCCAGCGATCCGCCCGCGACGTATTAACGCGCGTTCGCGGCAAGCCACAGACGCACCGCACCGGCCAGGCCGGGCGGGGTAGCGGCAGCGATCCGCTCGGAATCTATCCGCGCTACCAGCGCGCTGAGCGGCAGTCCTTCGCGCAGGGCTGCCGCTTTCAGCATGTCCCAGAACAGCGGTTCGAGACTGATCGAGGTCTTGTGTCCCGCGATCTCGACCGAGCGTTTGACCGGCGGATGATAGGGATCGGTCACGGCGACCCCTCAATACATGTGCTGGCCGCCGTTGATACTCAGGGTCGAACCGGTGACGAACCCCCCTTCCTCGCTCGCGAAGAACGCCACTCCGCGCGCAATTTCGCTGGCTTGGCCGAGCCGTCCGACGGGGATCTTGGCGACGATCTTTTCAAGCACCGGCGCGGGCACCGCGGCGACCATGTCGGTATCGATGTATCCCGGGGCGATCGCGTTGACGGTGATGCCGAACTTGGCGCCTTCCTGCGCCAGCGCCTTGGTAAAGCCGTGGATCCCCGATTTGGCCGCGGCGTAATTGACCTGACCGTATTGGCCGGCCTGGCCGTTGATCGAGCCGATGTTGACGATCCGCCCCCAGCCGCGGTCGCGCATGCCCGGGAAAGTCGCCTTGGCCATGTTGAAACACCCGCCCAAATTGATCCGCATGACCTCGTTCCAGTCATCGAAGCTCATCTTGTGGAGCGTTCCGTCGCGAGTGATGCCCGCGTTGTTGATCACCGCGTCGACCGGACCGAGATCGGTGGCAACGCGGGCGCAGCCGTCGAGGCAGGCCTGGTGATCGCCGACGTCCCACTGGTACGTAGCGATCCCGGTCTTGGCGGCAAAGGCGCGGGCTTTTTCGGCGTTGCCGGCATAGTTCGCGGCGACGGTGAACCCGGCTTCGCGCAGGGCCAGGCTGATCGCCTCGCCAATCCCGCGGGTCCCACCGGTAACGATTGCGACGCGTGCCATAAGCCATCCTAACCTGCCGACCGTTGCGGCCGTTCATGAAGCGATGACGTTACGGAACGCAGCGACCGCGGGCAAGCAAACCACGCGCGCGACGGTGCGAAATATCCTGAGTTCGAAAGAGACGAAACGATCGGCGGGCGGGCGATTGGCCCGCACCCCGCACCCCGCATGCGCATCTAGAAGCGGAACTGTGTTCCGAGATAGACGGCCTGGCTATCCTGCTTGCCATCGGTCAACGGCACGATCCGGTCCCGGTCCTGCGAATAGCGGACCCCGGCGGTGACATTGAGGTTGCGGCCAAGCCGGTAGCTGCCGCCGACGTCGAGCGTCTGCTCGCCCAGCGCTTCGAGCGTGCGCGGCGAACGTCCGACTTTCTCACGCTCGTCCAGCGCAATCCGCGCGCCGAACCGCGAAGGCGCGCCCTTGGCCTCGGTTGCCGGGCGGAAGCTCTTGAGATCGGGCATGTCGATCTGCAGCAGCTTGGCTCGCTTGCCCTCGATCGGTACTGCCAAACTCGGCGCAAAGCCCTGATAGCCGCGTGCGACGCCGAGATTATACGCGGTCGGCGCGATCCGCAGCGCCACTTGCGCGGCGCCCGGGGTTAACGTGGCGATAGCCGGGCGGATCGAAATGGCGCGTGCCGCATCCTGATCGACCCGCACCGCAACGGTCACCGAGCGATCGGGGCGCAGGTTGGTGCCAGCGGGCGTGAACCGGAACATCGGGCTGCGCGACAGCACCCCGAGATTGATCGCGCGCGCGAGCCGCGGATCGACCGATGCGGGGGTGAACGAGCCGATCCCGCCACGCGCCGCAAGGCTCACCTGACGCGAATCGAGCGAACCCGTGACCGCGAGCACCGCGCTGGGGACGCCGAGCGCAAGGACCGCGCCGGCAAGCAGCAACGCGGCGGAAGGACCACCCCGTTTACGCTTTTGCCCCGCACCGATACTCACGCTGGTCACTTCCTCTAACCACTCTCGATCCCGCGACTCGCCGTGAATACGCGCGGACCGCAAGATTGCTCCAAAGACTTGGGCCTTCCTCGAACGATTCCAAGCATAATCGTACGATCGCGTGTAGATTTGCCGTGCACCGCTGCCGAGTGTGGCATCGATACGTCACTGAGAAGTGCGATGGCGCGATATTAATCCGCGGTTCACGCGCCGGGCGCCCTTACCATGGCAGCGCCTTCCCGCCCGCTCTTGCCGCATTCGCGGCGGTAGCATAGAGGCGGGTTCGCGGCGAGCGCGGCATCCGGTCGGCGCCCCAAAACAGGAATTTCAGCGACCATGAACGGCCACACCTCCACTGCCAACGGTCCGCTGCGGCGGGCCCTGCGTGTCGCCCTGGTGATCGGGCTTAGCGCGGGTCTGAGCCTGCCGCTCGCCGCGTGCGGCCGCAAGAACGCGCGGCCCAAGGCCGATATGGCGGCTTCACGAGTGACCACGATCGGGGTCAACAGCTATCTGTGGCGGGCCGCGCTCGATACCGTCTCGTTCATGCCGCTGCTGCAGACCGACAGTTCCGGCGGCGTGATCGTGACCGACTGGTATGCAAACCCGGCCAATCCGGGGGAACGGGTCAAGCTGACCGTCACCATCCTCGACCAGGATCTGCGCGCCGACGCGGTTCGCGTTGCCGCCAGCCGCCAGGTTGCGGCCGGGGGCGGCTGGGCCGATGCCCCGGTCCAGGCGGCGACCGTCCAGCGGCTCGAGGATATCATCCTCACCAAGGCCCGCGAACTGCGCCGCAGCGCGCTGCGCTAGCCCACGGAGAGCGCGATGACCGAGCGGTTCGATCCGTCGCAGGCGGACGGCCGCTGGCAGCGCATCTGGGACGAGCGCGAGACGTTCCGTGCCGATGATGCGCGTGCCGACGCCGCAAGCCGCCCGCGCAGTTTCATCCTCGAGATGTTTCCCTACCCCTCGGGGCGGATCCACGTTGGCCACGTCCGCAACTACACGATGGGCGACGTGATCGCGCGGGCCAAGCGGATGCAGGGCCACGAAG
>JANXSP010000169.1 GCA_025356575.1 Novosphingobium sp. | reverse complement strand
CGGCGCTCGCACTCATCGGGAGCATCCTGGGCACCGCGCTGCTGTTCCGCCGCAGAAAGGCCCGCCGATGACGCATTGTCCCGCAGCCGCCAGCGCATCCCTCCTGCACCCGTTCCACTTGGCCTTCCCGGTCGACGATCTCGCCGCGGCGCGCGCGTTCTGGGGTGGGGCCATCGGCTGCCGCGAGGGGCGCAGCAGCGCAGAGTGGATCGATTTCGACTTCTACGGCCACCAGATCGTCGCACATCTTGTGCCACACGCGCGCAGGGATACCGCCGATGCCGCCGATGCTGGGGCCAACGCCGTCGACGGTCATCACGTCCCGGTGCCGCACTTCGGCATCGTGCTGGCGATGGACGAGTGGCACGCGCTCGCCGCGCGGCTGGCAGCCGCTGGCACGCACTTCGCGATCCCGCCGCACATCCGCTTTGCCGGCGAGGTCGGCGAGCAGGCGACGATGTTCTTCCGCGATCCGGCTGGCAACGCGATCGAGATGAAGGCGTTTGCCGATCCTGCGCAATTGTTCGCGACCGGCTGAGAGGATGGCGCCGCTCGCCCTGCCCGCGGCGCTTCCCGCTTTGCTGCCCGCGACGCTTCCGCCCGCCCTCCCGCACATCATCGGCGCGCTGGACCTCGCCGGGGTCGCGGTGTTCGCGCTGACCGGGGCGCTGCTTGCGGCGCGGCTGCGCCAGACGATCGTGACGATGAGCTTCTTTGCGCTGGTCACCGGGGTGGGCGGCGGATCGGTGCGCGATTTGCTGATCGGCGCGCCGGTGTTCTGGGTCCACGACCCGTGGATCGCGCCCGTCTGCCTGGGTGTCGCGGCGATCGCCTGGCTGACCCCGCGGCGGTGGTGGAACGGGGTGCTGCTCGAATGGGCGGACGCCGCGGGGCTCGCGGCCTACGCGGTCCTCGGCACGGCCAAGGCGCTGGGCTACGGAGTCTCGCCCGTACCCGCGGTGCTGATGGGCGTGATCACCGGCTGCGTCGGCGGGATCATCCGCGATGTTCTGGCCGGGCGCCCGTCGATCCTGATGCGGCCGGAGCTTTACGTCACCGCCGCCGCGCTTGCGGCCAGCCTGTGCGCGGGCGCGCGCTCTGCCGGAGTGCCCGATGCACTGGGCTGGCCGCTTGCCGCGCTGGCCGGATTTGCGCTGCGCGGTGCGGCGATTTCGCGCGGACTGGCGCTGCCGGGCTATGCCAAGGGCAGCGACGCGCCCTAAAGCTGGATCCGCTGGACGGGCTGCCCCTCGCGTGCAGAACTGGCCGGATTGAGCCGCATGAATTCATAGTTGAGCGCGGTCGCGAACAGGATCCACAGCAGATACGGCACCATCAGCCACGCCGCCACCGGGCGCACCCGGGCGAACAGAACGATGGTTACCAGGACAACCAGATCGAGCGCCGCGATCAGGATCAGCGCGCCATCGATTTGGTGGGCGCCGAAAAACAAGGGGGTCCACGCCAGGTTGAGGACCAGTTGGAGGGCGAAGAACGCCAGAGCGATCCCCCGCCCTCGTGCCCCGCGCGCCGCCGCAACCAGCGACACCGCCAGCCCGATCATGACATAAAGGATCGACCAGACGATCCCGAAAGCGGCGGGCGGCGGATAGATCGTGGGTTTGGCCAGGCTATCGAACCACGGGTTGCCTGGGCCGCTGCCCGCCAGCACGCCGCTGAGGAAGCCGAGCAGCAGGACCGCGGGGACCAGGAACAGCGCCCAGCGCAGGAAACTTGCGCGCAGCTGGCCGGGAGAGGCGAGTTCGGACATGGCAATCCTCGAATACGGCGGAAGACGTCTCGCCGTTGTGGCCGCGCGCGGCGCGCGGCGCAACGTTCGCGCGTTAGCTGACCCGGCGCAATCCCGTTGCGGGACAGCGCAGGTCGCCCCTCTCGCCGGGCTCGCCGCCGCGCTCCGCGCGTGGCAGCGATCAGGAACTCGACATTGCCCTCGGGCCCGGTGATCGGGCTGGGCGCGATGCCGAGCACGTCCCAGCCGACGGTTTCGAGCCAATCGCGCACTTCGCCGCAGACCCGCGCATGCAGCGCCGGATCGCGCACCACTCCGCCCTTGCCGACTTCGCCGCGCCCGACCTCGAACTGCGGTTTGATCAACGCGACCAGGGTGGCGCGAGGCGCGGCCAGCCGGAGCGGTACCTCGAGCACCTTGGCCAGCCCGATGAAACTCGCATCGCAGACCACCCAGTTGCACGGCGCATCGATCTGCGCGGGGGTGAGGATACGCGCGCTGGTCTGCTCGAGTACGGTGACGCGGGGGTCCTGACGCAGCTTCCACGCCAGCTGGTTGGTCCCCGAATCGACCGCGAACACGCGCGCCGCGCCCCGACTGAGGAGGACATCGGTGAACCCGCCGGTCGAACTGCCGATGTCCATCGCGGTGGCGCCCACGGGATCGAGCCCGAAGTGATCGAGCGCATGGGCAAGCTTGATCCCGCCGCGCGAAACCCACGGGTGGTCGCGCCCGCGGACTTCGATCGCGGTACCGGCGGCGAGCAGCTGGCCGGCCTTGGCGATCTTGCTCTCGCCCGCAAAGACCAACCCGGCCAGGATCAAAGCCTGGGCGCGGGCGCGGCTTTCGGCCAACCCGCGCTCGGTCACGAGCTGGTCGGCGCGGATCTTGGCGGGTTTGGGGGGATTGATCATTGTCGGCTCGCACGCGGACCCAGGCAAACGCTCTTGGGGGTTGAGGTGGCGGGCGGGGTCGCATAGCACGGCGGCGATGGCAAACGCTTCGGACCTGGCGATTTTCATGCGGTGGCCCGCCGCCGCGCTCGGCCTGCTGGCGCTGGCCGCGTGCCAGCCGCGCGAGCCGGCACCGCTGCCCACGCGGCCGGTCCCGGTCGTGCGCCCCGCCCCGCCGCCGCAGATCGCCCCGGCCGCCGATTGGCGCGACGCTGGAATCACGCCGGGAACCTGGACCTGGACGCGCGAGGGCACGCGGTCGGTGGCGCGGTTCGGCGTGACCCCGGCGGCGACCGAGCTGTCGTTCGCCTGTAGCGCCGGGCAAGTGACGCTCGCCCGCGCCGGAACTGCACCGACCAGCATAGCGATGACGATCGTCACCACCAATGGCAGCCGCACCGTGAACGCGGCGCCGGTCGCCGGTCCGCTGCCGGTGCTCGCTGCAGAGTTTGCCGGGCGCGATCCGTTGCTCGACATGATCGCGTTCAGTCGCGGGCGGTTCGCGGTATCGGTGCCGGGGCTGGCGACGCTTTATGTCCCCTCGTGGCCCGAAATCAGCCGCGTGATCGAAGACTGTCGATAACTGCGCCGCACTTTTCGCAAGTGCAGCGCAAGCGCGCGATTCTGACGTAAAAATATTTCATTGCAAGTCTTGTCGCGGGGCCCGCGATGATTCACATTCCCCCTCAAGGACGGCGATTTGGGAACCCCGATTGACCCGCCCGAGCCGCAGAAAAAGCGGCGCTTGGCTCAACAGCGCGAAAGGAGGTGATCCGATGTCTCATGGTTCAGCACAGAGGTCGGTACAGTCCCGCGCGAGGCATTATCGCTAGTCGATAAAGGCTTCGTGGGCGGCACTTCCGGCCGCTGACCATGTGAAGGGCCGCTACCGGTTTGACCGGGGCGGCCCTTCTCATGTCCGGGGTGTTCCTCTCCGCTACCAGTTGCGTGTTCCCCGATTGCAGTCCCGTCCCTGCGAGCTTGTCGAAGCACTGCGGTTCTCGCTTGACCCACGAAACGGCGGCGGAAGCACTGTCTAGATATATTATGTCGTGAGCCTTGCTCCGCACGCAACATTACGCCACATGCTTCGCTCACATTCAACAGCAGGATTGACCTCATGGCGACGCTCGCCGAAGCCGCGCGGATGGACATGCCCGCATTCACTCGCATCCCTCATCCCGCGCCGACGCCGCCCGAGGCGCGCCGCGCGTTGCTGGCCGATCCCGGCTTCGGCAAGGTTTTCTCCGATCACATGGTGCGGATCGTGTGGCGCGAAGGCGAAGGCTGGGGCGACGCCGAAATCGGCCCGCGCGGGCCGATCATGCTCGATCCCGCGGCCGCTGTGCTTCATTATGCGCAAGAAATCTTCGAGGGGCTCAAGGCCTACCGCCTTGCCGACGGCGGAACCGCGCTGTTCCGCCCCGAGGCGAATGCCGCGCGGTTCAATGCCTCCGCCCGCCGCCTCGCGATGCCCGAACTGCCCGAGGCGCTGTTCATCGGCGCGATCCGCGAGCTCGTCGCCGCGGACGGCGAATGGTTCCCCCCGGTCGATGGCGGCTCGCTCTATCTGCGTCCGTTCATGTTCGCTTCGGAAGCGTTCCTCGGGGTCCGCCCGGCGAAGGAATACACTTTCCTGGTGATCGCAAGTCCGGCGGGTAACTACTTCAAATCGGGCGCTCCGGCGGTGTCGATCTGGGTCAGCGAGGACTATACCCGCGCGGCCCCCGGCGGCACCGGCGCGGCCAAGTGCGGGGGCAACTATGCCGCCAGCCTCGTCCCCCAGGCCGAGGCGATTGCGCGCGGCCACGATCAGGTGGTGTTCCTCGATGCAGCCGAACGCCGCTGGATCGAGGAACTCGGCGGGATGAACGTGTTCTTCGCCTTCGCCGATGGCTCGCTCATGACTCCGCCGCTGTCGGGTACGATCCTGCCGGGCATCACCCGCGAGAGCCTGCTCGCGCTGGCCCGCGACGAAGGGCTCACCGTGCGCGAGGAACGCTATGGCATCGATCAGTGGCGCGGCGATGCGGCCTCGGGCAAGCTGCTCGAGGCATTTGCCTGCGGGACGGCGGCGGTCGTCACCTCGATCGGCAAGGTGGCCAGCGCCGAGGGCGAATTCACCATCGGATCGGGCGGGCCCGGCCAGCTCACCCAGCGGTTGCGCCAGCGGCTGGTCGCGATCCAGCGCGGCGAGGCGCCCGATCCCCACGGCTGGGTGGTGCGGATCGGTTGATCCCCGCTCAGCTGAAGCAAGCCGGCCACGCCTTGCTCGATGGCATCCAGACCGCCGCGGGGCAATGGTTCGACGTCAAGACCTACATCGAGCGCAGCGTCGCGTTCAGCGACGACGTGCTTCATGTCCTGGCGGGGGTGTTCATCCAGCTTATCGCCGCGGCGCTGCTCCGCAGTTCGGTCGGGCGCTGGCGGCCGTGGCTGATCGTCCTGGCGCTCGAGCTGCTCAACGAATGGAGCGACTTCCACGTCGATCACTGGCCCGACCTGGGGATGCAACTGGGCGAATCGACCAAGGACGTGGTCCTGACAATGGCGCTGCCGACCGTTCTCCTGATCGTTTCGCGCCGCTGGCCGCGTCTGCTGGTCAGGCCGCCGCGGCCATGACTTTCGCCGCGCTCGGCCCGCTTTCGAGCATCGCGATCAACGCGCGCTCATAGCGCGACAGCCACTGCGTCGCGCGCGGCAAATTTACCGATGCGCGCCACTTCGCCTGGCGATCGACCAACGCCAGCGCGGCTGGGTGGATGTAGCTCTTGCGCGCGATCGTCGGGGTGTTGCCGAGCCGCTCGGACACGCCGGTCGCCAACTCCTTGACCGGCAACTGTCCATCGGCTTCGAACAGCAGTTCGAGCGCCAGCGCGCTGGCATGCCAGGTGCGAAAATTCTTGGCCGTGAAATGCTCGCCCATCGTTTCGCACAGGTAGTCGTTCACGTCGCTCGATCCCACCGGGCACGGCTGGCCATCGTCGGCGAGGTACTGGAACAGGTTTTGCCCGGGCAGATCCTGCATCTTGCGCACGAACCGGGCGAGGCTCTTGTCGGTGATCTTCATTTCGCGCAGCTGGCCCGATTTGGCCTTGAACCGCAGCTTGAGGACGCTGCCGCTGACCGCGGCGTGCTTCATCCGCAGCGTGGTCGCGCCGAAGCTGGCATTGGCTTTGGCATACGCCTCGTTGCCGATCCGGATGCCGCCCGTATCGAGCAGGCGGACGACGCTGGCGATCGCGCGTTCGCGGGTCAGCCTGGGCGATTTGAGATCGTCCTCGACCCGTTTGCGCACGAGCGGCAGCAAGCGCCCGAACGCTGCGCAGCCATCGAACTTCTCGCTTTCGCGGTGATTGCGGAAGTCGGGATGGTAGCGGTATTGTTTGCGCCCCTTGGCATCGATCCCGGTGGCAAGGATGTGGCCGTTGTCCGCAGGGCAGAACCACGCATCGCCATAGGCGGGCGGCAAGGCGATCTTGTTGAGCCGGTCGATCTCGTCGCGGTCGGTGACGCGCTGCCCCTTGGCATCCCAATAGCCCCAGCCCTTGCCCGCCCGGCGCCGGGTCAACCCGGGCAGGCCATCGTCCACGAAGATGAGCCGGGACTTGCCGGCGCGAATGACTTGGGGTGCTGTCATAAATCTGCGAACGGACGGACATGACTTGCGGTTCCGCGGCTACCCGCTCATCACCCTGGACAACCCGTTCACGAAGGAACCGCCCATGACCGATACCCCGTATGTCCCCCCCAAGGTCTGGCAGTGGAACAAGGAGAACGGCGGGCGGTTTGCCGCGATCAACCGCCCGATTGCGGGCGCAACGCACGACAAGGAGCTGCCCGTGGGCAAGCACCCGTTCCAGCTCTATTCGCTGGCGACGCCCAACGGGGTCAAGGCCACGCTGATGTTCGAGGAGCTGCTCGCTGCGGGGCACACCGGCGCGGAATACGACGCGTGGATCATCAACATCGGCGAAGGCGACCAGTTCTCCAGCGGGTTCGTCGCGATCAATCCCAACAGCAAGATCCCCGCGCTGCTCGACCGTTCCGGCCCCGAACCGATCCGCGTGTTCGAAAGCGGCGCGATCCTGATGCACCTGGCCGAAAAGTTCGGCGCCTTCCTGCCGACGGGCGGCAAGGCGCGCGCCGAGTGCCTGAGCTGGCTGATGTGGCAGATGGGCTCGGCCCCGTTCATCGGCGGCGGGTTCGGGCATTTCTATGCCTATGCCCCGATCAAGATCGAATACGCGATCGACCGCTATTCGATGGAGACCAAGCGGCTGTGCAGCGTGCTCGACCAGCGGCTGGGCGAGGCCCGCTATCTGGCGGGCGACGACTATACCATCGCCGACATGGCCGCATGGCCGTGGTTCTCGGCACTGATGGGCGGCGGCGCCTACGAAGACGCCTACGACTTCCTCGCGCTGGCCGAATACACCCAGATCAAGCGCTGGTGCGACGAAATCGGCGCACGCCCCGCGGCCAAGCGCGGACGCATGGTCAACCGCGCGCAAGGCAAGCCCGAAAGCCAACTCCGCGAACGCCACGACGCCAGCGACTTCGAACTGCGGACGCAGGACAAGCTGGAGCCGGCGGGAGAGTAGCGCACGCCTTCTCCCCTCCCCGCCGGGGACGGGCCGGGGGTGGGGGCTCTGCGCGGCGAGGATCGCTCGATCGAGAGCGAAGCACACCGCCACCCGGCCTCTCCCTTCAGGCGGAGGGACAAGTAGCATGACCGGAGCTATCGGGTCCCCCGCGCGCAGCCCCGACCAAATCGCGCACCGCCCCAGGCACAAACGCCAGACCGATCAGGAACGCGGGGATGACCACCGCGCCCCAATAATAGTTCTCGTTGCGCCCCGCGATCATGAACGCGAGCCCGTAGCCGACGTAGAGCAGGAACCCCTCTGCCCCCGCGCGTGTGTTCCATCCGGCCCAGCCGACCAGCGCGGCGATGATCGCCGGCCCCGCGAGCCAGTGCGGCAGATAACGCAGGTTGCTCGACAGCGTGAAGTCCGAAAGCCACCCCGAAAGCCCGCGCAGCGCCAGCCACGAGGCCGAGTGCGCATCACCGGGCAGCGTTTGCGCCGCGACCAGCGCCAGGTGCCAGGCGAGGCCTACGGCGAACAATGCGATCAGCGCGCTCCATGCCGCGCCCTCGCGCCAATCGCGGCGGAACAGCGCCAGCGCCGCCATAAGCGCCGCGAACGGCAGCGCCAGTTCGCGGATCGCCAGCGCCAGCGCCGCCGCGGCCAGCGCGCCCGCCCACTTGCCCCGCCGGTGGAGCGCCAGCGACAGCGCCAGCAGCATTCCCGCCCACAGTTCGTGGAGCGCGAAGAAATAGGCGTTGAGCCCGAGCGCGGCGTTGACTGCGAGCAGCCCCATCGCCAGCAGCCGCTGGTCCGGCGCATCCTCGCCCAGTCGCCGCCACCATGCCGCCAGCACCGCGATAAACAGTGCGATCGCCGCAAGCTGCGTGCCGCTGTCACCCAGGACCGCCTCGATCCGGGCGAGCGTGGGCATGCGCACCGCCAGCCCCGGCTTGAGCGGGAAGCCGATCCGGCGGTGCTCGGCCGCGGCGGCAGGATAATACCCCTCTCCCCGCCGCAGCCGGACGATCACTGCATCGTAGACCGCCAGATCGTCGTCCTGGACCTTGGCGGCAAGCGGTGCATTGCCGCTGAGCGCGGGGCGCGGGCTTCCGCGGCCATCGCCGCGCTCGATCGGGACCAGCGCGGCAGCGACCAGCAGTACCGCGGCCAGCAGCAGGATCAGCCGCGCCGCGCCGCGTCCGATCCCGGCGAACCGCGACCGGACCGCTGCGGTCACCGCGCCCAGCCGAAATGGACCGCGAGATAAGTCAGCGCCGCCCCGGTCAGCGCCGCCAGGGGCAGCTGCCACCAGCCGGGTCCGCCCCTGCCCTCGCCCGCCGACCGGCGGCGCCGCTCCCACATCAGCTCAATCTCGGGCAGCGGCGGCTGCTCGGGCGCACCGCCCTTGGCCGGGTACTTGTCTTCGATCCGGCGGACCAGCGCAGGCAGCCGCAACAGCGTTTCGAGGTCGTCCTTGACCCGCTCGGCAATCGCCGCCTCGGGGCCGAGCTCGTCGCGGATCCAGCTGCGCACGAACGGCGCCGAGACATCCCACATGTTGATCGTGGGATCGAGGCTGGTCGCCAGCCCCTCGACCATCACCATCGTCTTCTGGAGCAGGAGCAGGTGCGGCTGCGTCTGCATGTCGAAATCGCGGGTGATCGCGAACAGACCGTCGAGCATCTGGCCGACGCTGAGTTCGCTGACCGGCTTGCCGCGCATCGGCTCGCCCACCGCGCGCAGGGCCGTCGCGAACTCGTCGACCGAGTGATAGCTGGGCACGTACTGCGCCTCGAAATGGATCTCGGCGACGCGGCGGTAATTGCCCGTGGTCAAGCCATAGAGGATCTCCGCCAGCCATGAACGCGCGCGCCGGTCGATCCGCCCCATGATCCCGAAATCGATCGCCGCGATCGTCCCGTCGGGTTCGACGAACAGGTTGCCCTGGTGCATGTCGGCGTGGAAATAACCCGCACTGATCGCCTGGGTCAGGAACGCGAGCACCAGCCGCTGTGCCAGTTCGGGCAGATCGTGCCCCGCGGCGATAAGCGCGGCGTGGTCCGAAATCTTGATCCCGTCGACCCAGTCGATCGTCAGGACGCGGCCGTTGGTGCGGTCCCAGTCGATCCCGGGGACGCGGTATCCGGCGAACCCCTTCATCGCCTCGGCCAGCTCGGACGAGGACGCCGCCTCGCGCCGCAGGTCGAGTTCGCGCACGGTCCAGCGCTTGAAGTTGGCAATGGTCAGGCGCGGGCGCAGGCGCGTGGCTTCGCCGCCCAAAGCTTCGAGATGCGCGGCCGACCATTCGTAGGTGTCGATGTCGCGCGCGAATTTCTCGCGGACCCCCGGGCGCAACACCTTGACCGCGACGTCGCGGCCCTCGGCCGTCACCGCGCGGTGAACCTGGGCGATCGACGCTGCGCCGACCGCGACCGGATCGAACGAGGCATAAAGCTGTTCGAGCGGGCGGGCGAAGCTGGTCTCGATCTCGGCGCGGATCAGCGCGAAATCCACGGGCGGGAGGTTGTCCTGCAGCGCCAGCAGATTGTGCGCGGCCTCGTCGCCGACCAGATCGGGGCGGGTAGCGAGCGTCTGGCCGAGCTTGATAGCGGCGGGGCCGATATCGGTGAACGCCCCGGCATAGTCGGGAACCCGCGGCTGGCGCGCGCCGAACCGCGCGATCCGCGCCAGCCGGCGGACTTGCGGCGGGGTGTTGGGATCGCCCTCGATCCCGCGCAATGCTCCGTGCCGGGCCAGCGTGCGGCCCCATTTGAGCAGGCGGAAGATATGCGTGGCGGGGCGGGTCATGCGTAAAGCCCCCGCTCCTTAGGAGGAGGGGGTTGGGGGTGGGGGCTGTCACCACCGGGCAAGCCGATCACACCTTCCACCCCGAATGGATCGCGACCAGCCCGCCCAGGATCGGCTCGACATGCGTGCGCGTGAAGCCGGCGGCGCGGATCATGCTTTCGAATTCGGGCATCGGCGGAAACCGGCGGATCGATTCGATCAGGTAGCGGTACGATTCGCCGTCACCCGCGATCGCCTGGCCCAGCCGCGGCACGATCTTGTGCGAATAGACGTCGTAGGCTTCCTTGAACCCCGGCCATTCGGTGGTCGAGAATTCAAGGCAGAAAAACCGCCCGCCGAACTTGAGGACGCGGTGCGCTTCAGCCAGCGCGGCGTCGATCCGGGTCACGTTCCTGATCCCGAACGCGATCGTGTAGGCATCGAACAACCGGTCCGGATAGCTCAGCGTTTCGGCGTTCTGGCGGCTCCAGACCAAGCCGTCGATACCCCGGTCCAGCGCGCGCTCGATCCCGACATCGAGCATTTCCTGATTGATATCGGCAACCGTGACTTCGGCCCCCGCAGCAGCGAGGCGAAAGGCGATGTCGCCGGTGCCGCCGGCCATGTCGAGGATCGCCTCGCCCGCCCGCGGCTTGACCCGGCGCACGAAGCGGTCCTTCCACAAGCGGTGCATCCCGGCGGACATCGCATCGTTCATCACGTCGTATTTGGCCGCGACGTTCGAGAACACCGCGCCCACGCGCTGGGTCTTTTCCTCGGGCGCGACGTCCTCGTAGCCGAACGAGACGCTGCTTGCCGGGGCGGACGGGATGCTGGCTGATTCAGTGCTGGCGGGGTCGATCATCGCGCGGGCTTTAGAGGTGTTTGTGGAAGCCGCAAAGGCTGTTAGCAGCGCGCCATGCCCGAGCTTCCCGAAGTCGAGACCACCGTGCGCGGGCTGGCGATGTACCTCGACGGGCAGCGTTTGAAGCGGGTCTCGGTCAATCGCGCGGACTTGCGCCGCGCCTTTCCCCCCGACCTTGTCCAGGTGATGACCGGGGCGACGGTCACCGGCATGGGCCGCCGCGCCAAATACGGACTGATCCACACCGATCGCGCGCAGACGATGATCTTCCACCTCGGCATGTCGGGGCGCTGGCGGATCGCGCCCGAAGAAATCGGCAAGCACGATCACCTGGTGCTCGAAACCGACGCGGGCGGCGTGTTTGCGCTGTGCGATCCGCGGCGGTTCGGCTCGGTCGATCTGGTCGCCACCGATGCGCTGGACGCGTGGCCGCCGTTCGCCGCGCTCGGGCCCGAGCCGCTCGGCCCCGGGCTGACCGCGCCCCGCCTCAAGGCCGCGTTTGCGGGGCGCATCGCCGCGGTCAAGCTGCTCCTGCTCGACCAGCGGATCGTCGCGGGGCTCGGCAACATCTATGTCTGCGAGGCACTGTTCCGGGCACGGATCGATCCGCGCAAGGCGGCAGGCAAAGTTACGCTCGCCGCGCTGGGACGTCTGGTTCCGGCAATCCGCGCGGTGCTCGAGGAAGCGATCGCCGCGGGGGGGTCGTCGTTGCGCGATTATGCCCAGCCCAGCGGGCAGCTCGGCTACTTCTCCAAGCATTTCGACGTCTATGGGCGCGAAGGCGAGCCGTGCCGGTGCGGCGGGACGGTCAAGCGGATCGTCCAGGGCGGGCGCAGCACCTGGTACTGCCCCAAATGCCAGAAGTAGCCCGCCCCCGGCTTCGCGCGGTTGACCTTTTACCCCCTCGCGGTTAAGGGCCGCGCTTTCCGGCGGGTCACCCCTCGCCTGTCATTCATTTTAGCAAGCATTCCGGCCCCCGGTTCAGGCGGCCCGACAGAGGACAGACATGGCCAATACGCCGCAAGCCAAGAAGCGCATCCGTCGCAATGACAAGCGCGCGACGATCAACACCGCGCGCGTCAGCCGCATCCGCGGGTTCGTCAAGAAAGTCGAAGCCGCGCTCGAAGGCGGCAACAAGGCCGACGCCGCGACCGCACTGGCCGCCGCGCAGCCCGAAATGCAGCGCGGCATCGCCCGGGGCGTGCTTCACAAGAACACCGTCGCGCGCAAGATCTCGCGCCTGACCAAGCGGGTCGCCGCGCTCTCCTAAGCAGCGCGCGAACCGGTACGCGATTCGCAAGCGATTCGCGTCCTCGGCCAGGCAATTTCCAGTTGCTTTGCCGAACTGTTTGGGGACGAAAAGCGAACATGGCCGGCGGGGCAACCGCCGGCCTTTTTGTTTGGTCCGGCGGGCGGATAGTTAATCGCGAGCAACCAACGGTTTCTATACGATTCGCATTTGCTTGAATGCAAAACTTCAACGAATTCAGCGCATTCCCGCAGCACTAGGGAGATTTGCACCGGTCCGGGAGAGTCAAGGCGATATATTTCAAATAATTTACACCACGCGCCTTGCCCTCGCTCCTGCGTGCTTCATAGAAAGGGCAGTCGGCCGCTTCGGTTGCCGGCATCACATATGAGGATCGTAAGGGGCGCTCGCACCGGGGGGTTACGAGCTGAGCATTTTCGTGCGGTTCGCACGGGGGCGGTAAATCGATCTTTGATACCATGAGGCTGGAGCCGATTACGGCCCAGTGGGGATAGCCGGTGCGTGCGCGCAGCGGCAGCTTGGAAGGGCGGATGTGGCGGTAGTGCTCGAAGATCAGGAAGCCATGAATCTTGCCGCCGATTGGTCGGACATCAGTCAGGGGCTTCGCAAGGATCTCGGGCAGCAGCTCCACGGCCAGTGGATCCGCCCGATCCAGCTCGGCAGTTTCTGCAAGGAAACCGGCACGCTCGATCTGTATCTGCCCACCGAATTTTCCGCCAACTGGGTTGCCGATCGTTTTGCCGACCGGCTGTCGCTGGCGTGGAAGATCGCCAAGCAGGACGTGCGTCATGTGCGCATCGCGGTCCATCCCGGGCGCCGCCAGATGCCCGAACTGCGCCTCAATGGCGATCCCCGCGGGCGCGGCAACCCGGCGAACGGGTCCGGCCACGCGCTGGGCGGGAACGACGGCGATTCCTCGCTGGACGGTCCGCTCGGGGTCGGTGCGATCGGGATGAGCGAGCTCGGCATGGGCTCGATCGGGCTCGATCCGTCGCTGACGTTCACCAGCTTCGTCACCGGTGCGGGCAACGTGCTCGCCGCCAACGCCGCACAGCGCATGGCCGCAATCGAGGCGCCGCAGTTTTCCCCGCTCTACCTCAAGGCTGCAACCGGCCAGGGCAAGACCCACCTGCTCCACGCGATCGGCCACTCGTTCCTCGCCGCGCACCCGCGAAGCCGCATTTTCTACTGCTCGGCCGAGCGTTTCATGGTCGAATTCGTCCAGGCGCTGCGCCAGAACCAGATGATCGAGTTCAAATCGCGGCTCCGCGGGTTCGATCTGCTGCTGGTCGACGACATTCAGTTCATCATCGGCAAGGCGAGCGCGCAGGAAGAGCTGCTGTACACGATCGATGCGCTGCTGGCCGAGGGCAAGCGCCTGGTGTTCGCCGCCGATCGCGCGCCGCAGGCCCTGGACGGGGTCGAACAGCGCCTGCTCTCGCGGCTCAGCATGGGGCTGGTCGCGGACATTTCGCCCGCCGATATCGAGCTGCGCCGCCAGATTCTCGAACACCGCCTCGCGCGGTTCTCGCCCACCGCGGTGCCGTCGGACGTGATCGAGTTCCTCGCCCGCACGATCAACCGCAACGTCCGCGAGCTGGTCGGCGGGCTCAACAAGCTGATCGCTTATGCCCAGCTCACCGGCCAGGCTGTTTCGCTCCAGCTCGCCGAGGAACAGCTTACCGATATCCTTTCGGCCAACCGCCGGCGGATCACGATCGACGAAATCCAGCGCACCGTCTGCCAGTTCTACCGGGTCGATCGGACCGAAATGTCGTCAAAGCGCCGCGCCCGCGCAGTCGTGCGTCCGCGCCAGGTCGCGATGTATCTCGCCAAGGTCCTCACCCCGCGCAGCTATCCCGAGATCGGGCGCAAGTTCGGCGGGCGCGATCATTCGACCGTGATCCACGCCGTCCGCCTGATCGAAGACCTGCGCACCCGCGACGCCGACATGGACGGCGACGTCCGCAGCCTGCTGCGCCAGCTGGAAAGCTGAGGGCGCGGGCGGCGCATGGCGCGGGCAGACCGCCTTGCCCGGATGGACGAGCGCCGCGGCGAGCTCGAGAACACCTACCGCGGCGCGCTGATTGCCGCGCTCGAGCACACCGCGAGCGGCAAGCCGGGCCTGTTCGGACATAAGGAACACTCCGGGCCAAAGCGCCCTGCGCCGCCCGCGGTGATCGCGCTGCGCGAAATCGGCGCGGAGATCGCCGAACTGCGCGCGGCGCTCGGCCTCGACCCGTTCGAACTCCACCGCGAATTCGAATCGGCGCGCGGCCCGGTCTCGGCCCAGGCACCCGGCGAGCCAAAGCAGGCCAGGGCCTGGCTTGAGCGTCTGGCGTGACGACGGCGGTCCCCACCTGGCTGTTCTGGGCACTGCTTTCGGCAGCGTTCGCCGCGCTCACCGCGATATTCGCCAAGATCGGCGTCGACGGGGTCGATTCGGATCTGGCGACGTTCATCCGCACGATCGTCATCGGCTTCGTCCTGGCGCTGATTCTGGCGGCGGCGGGCAAATTCGCGGGGATCGGCCAGATCGGCGGCCGGACATGGCTTTTCCTTGGGCTCTCGGGTCTGGCGACGGGGGCATCGTGGCTGTGTTATTTTCGCGCGCTCAAGCTTGGCGACGCTTCGCGCGTTGCGCCGATCGACAAGCTCAGCGTGGTGTTCGTGGCGGTGATCGCGGCGCTGGTCCTGGGCGAAACGCTGTCGTTGCGCGGGTGGCTGGGCATCGCGATGATCGCCGCGGGCGCGGTGCTGGTCGCGCTGGCCTGAGGCGCGCGCGGTGGCCCTCCCCCCCGACCGGCTCGAACGCTTTGCCCGCCACATCGTGCTGCCCGAAGTGGGCGGCGCGGGGCAGGTTGCGCTGGCGGCGGGGCACGTCGCGCTGATCGGGGTGGGCGGGATCGGGTCGCCGGCGCTGCAATATTTGGCCGGCGCCGGAGTGGGCCGCCTGACCCTGATCGACGATGATGTGGTCGAGCTCTCCAACCTCCAGCGCCAGACGATCTTCGCTGCCGCCGACATCGGCCGGCGCAAGGCCGTTGCCGCTGCTGCGTGGGTCTCCGCCTTCGACCCGGCGCTCGAGGTGCGCAGCGTCGGCGCGCGGATCGGCGCGGACAACGCCGCCGTGCTGCTCGCCGGCGCCGACGTCGTTGTGGATGGCTGCGACAACTTTGCCACCCGGCTCGCGGTATCGGACGCCTGCGTCGGGCTGGGTGTCCCGCTGACCAGCGCCGCGGTCGGGCGGTTCCAGGGCCAGGTCGGCAACTTCGCCGGGCATCTGCCGGGCCGCGCCTGCTACCGCTGCTACGTCGGCGACGCATTCGATGCAGAGGACTGCGACAATTGTGCCGCCGACGGCATGCTCGGCGCGATGGCGGGCATGACCGGGAGCCTTGCCGCGCTGTCCGCAATCCGCGTGCTGCTCGAAGGCCGCGCCGCGCTCGGCGATCCCCAGTGGGGGCGGTTGCACCTGCTCGAGGGGCTGGTCCCGGGCTTGCGCAGCTTCACCGTGGCCAAGGATCCCGAATGCCGAGGATGTTCACAGAGCGGCTAGCACTTCGTCCACCCACGCCGGGACCAGCACGCTCGCCGGGCCGAGCCGCGTCTCGCCAAACCAGGCCGAGCCCTGGCTGCGCTCGAGGTTGAGTTCGAGCGTGGCGATGCCCAGGTCGCGCGCGTTGCGGACCAATCCGGCGGCAGGATAAACCGCGCCCGAAGTGCCGATCGAGACGAACAGGTCGGCCCCGCGCAATGCTTCGTAGATGCGGTCCATTTCGTAGGGCATCTCCCCGAACCAAACGACATCGGGGCGCAGCGCGCGTTCGCCGCAGCGGGGGCACGGTGGACGCTCGATCAGCGGCCCGGTCCACCGGCTGCGTGCATCGCAGGCAGTGCACCACGCGTTGAGATGCTCGCCGTGCATGTGGAGCACGCGCTTCGCTCCCGCGCGTTCGTGCAGATCGTCGACGTTCTGGGTGACGATCAGCAGTTCATGGTTTGCGTCTTTGGGCCACTCCGCATCGAGCCGCGCCAGCGCCTCGTGCGCCGCATTAGGCGCCTTGGTCTGGATCGCGGCGCGGCGCATGTCGTAGAAACGCAGGACCAGATCGGGATCGCGGGCGAAGCCCTCGGGGGTCGCGACATCGTCCACCCGGTGCTGTTCCCACAGGCTCGGCCCGCCGTTGGCCCCGGCGCGAAAGGTATCGATCCCGCTCTCCGCGCTGACCCCCGCGCCGGTGAGAATGACGATGTTGCGGACCTGAGCCATCGTTCGTCGTCGCGCCTACTTGCCGTCACCCTGAACTTGTTTCAGGGTCCATCGTGCCCCAAGAAAAGCGGGCGCACGCCGTTCCGATTGGAGCACGATGGATGCTGAAACAAGTTCAGCATAACGAATTTTGTTAGGGATGGGCGTGGCACGCATCGGGATCATCGGCAGCAAGGGCGCAATGGGCGCGGCGCTGGTCGCAGCGATCGCGGATGCGGGAGAGGTTCATGCCGGAGGGGCCGATAAGGGCGATGATCTGGCAGCGCTGGCGGCGGTGTCCGACGTGCTCGTCGATTTCTCGCACCCCGATGCGCTCGAGGCCAATCTCGATGCGGCGGTCGGCGCGGGCATTCCGATCGTGGTCGGTACCACCGGGCTGGCGGAACGGCACCTCTGGCTCTGCGATCACGCGGCGAACATCGTCCCGGTTCTGCAGACGGGCAATACCTCGCTCGGGGTCAACCTGTTGGTCCACCTGGTCCACGAGGCCGCGCTGCGGCTCGGGCCCGACTGGGACGTCGAGATCGTCGAGCTGCACCACCGGCGCAAAGTCGATGCGCCTTCGGGCACCGCGCTGATGCTCGGCGCGGCGGCGGCCGACGCGCGCGAAGTGCGCCTGAACGAGGCCAGCGAGCGCGGCCGCGGACATCAAGGCGGCGGGATCACGGGCGCGCGCGTGCGCGGCGCGATCGGCTTCGCCAGCCTGCGCGGCGGGACCGTCGCGGGCGAGCACAGCGTAATCCTGGCGGGCGACGACGAGCGCATCGTGCTGGGCCACGTCGCCGAAAACCGCATGGTCTTCGCCCGCGGCGCGGTCCGCGCGGCCGACTGGCTCACCGCGCAGGCGCCGGGGCGCTACACCATGGCGCAAGTTTTAGGGCTCGATTGAGCGACGCGAGAGGAACAACCATGTCTGCCGAAAACACTGCCATTATCCGCCAGCTTTACGATGCCTTTGCCGTGGGCGATGTCCCCGGCGTGCTTGGCCTGATGAGCCCGGCGATGGTCTGGAACGAGGCCGACGATTTTCCCTACGCCGATGGCAACCCCTACGTCGGCCCGCAAGCGATCGCCGAAGGCGTATTCGCGCGCTGCGGAAGCGAGTGGGACGGGTTTGCAGCGGTGCCCGATGAAATCCTCGACGCCGGCGACACGGTCGTCGCGCTGGGTCATTACGGCGGCACCTACAAGGCGACGGGCAAGGCCCAGCACACCCAGTTCACCCATGTCTGGCGCATGGAGGGCGGGAAGGCCGTTCGCTTCCAGCAGTATGCCAATACACTCCACGTCGCACAGGTCACCGGGAAGGCGTGAACCGGGCGCAGACCTTCGAATTCTTCCGCCGGCTGGCCGAGGACAATCCCGACCCGGTCACCGAGCTCGAATACGCCAATACCTTTCAGCTGCTGGTCGCGGTGGTGCTTTCCGCGCAGTCGACCGACGTCGGGGTCAACAAGGCGACCCGCGCACTGTTTGCCGAGGTGACCACGCCGGCGCAGATGGTCGCGCTCGGCGTCAATGCCCTGCGCCACCACATCCGCACGATCGGACTGCTGAACACCAAGGCCAAGAACGTTGTCGCGTTGAGCGAAATCCTGATCCGCGATCATGGCGGCGAAGTCCCCCGCGGGCGCGAGGCGCTGACCGCGCTGCCCGGGGTCGGCCGCAAGACCGCCAATGTCGTGATGAGCAACGCCTGGGGCGAGGTTACCTTCGCGGTCGACACCCACGTCTTCCGGGTCTGCAACCGGACCGGACTGGCGCGCGGCAAGACCCCCGATGCGGTCGAGGCAGGGCTCGAGAAAAAAGTGCCCGAGCCGTTCCGCCACGGCGCGCACCACTGGCTGATCCTCCACGGTCGCTACACCTGCAAGGCGCGCACCCCCGAGTGCTGGCGCTGCCCGGTCGCGGAGCTGTGCGCGTTCAAGCCGAAGACGCCCGCACCGAACAAGCCGCCAACCCCGCGCACGCGGTAGTCCCGGAGAGCTGGGCACGATCTCGCCCTGGGTCCCCGCTTTCGCGAGGATGACGACGGTTAATGTACTCCGCGACCGGCCGCGTATGCGTCCCCGTCCTCGGGCTTGCTCAGCAAATCCGCATCGGCGCCGATCGGCTCGCCCAGCAATCCCTCCCACTTGGTGATCACGCTCGTCGCCACCGAATTGCCGACGATGTTGGTGGCCGAACGGCCCATGTCGAGGAACACATCGATCCCCAGCAGCAGGCCGATCCCTTCGACCGGCAGCCCGAACTGGGTCAGCGTCGCGGCGATCACCACCAGGCTGGCGCGGGGGACCCCGGCGATGCCCTTGGAACTGATCATCAGCGTCAGCAGCATCAACACCTGCTGCTGCAGCGACAGATGGATGCCGTAAGCCTGCGCCACGAAGATGGTCGCGAAGCTCATGTACATCATGCTGCCGTCGAGGTTGAAGCTGTAGCCGAGCGGCAGGACGAACCCCGAGATCCGCCGGGGGACGCCGAACCGGTCGAGCTGTTCGAACAGCTTGGGCAGCCCGGCTTCCGAGCTCGCGGTGGAGAACGTGATCAGCGCGGGCTCGCGGATATAGCGGATAAGGGTGAAAATGCGCCGCCCCAGGAACAGCGCGCCGATGCCCAGCAGCAGCGTCCACAGCAGCGCCAGTCCGAAGTAGAACTCGCTGACGAGGACTCCGTAGGTGACAACAATCCCCAGGCCCTTGGTCGCAATCACGCTGGCCAGCGCGCCGAACACGGCGAACGGGGCAAAGCGCATGACATAGTCGGTGATCCGCAGCATCAGCTCGGCCAGCGCATCGGCAGCGCGGACCAGCGGCGCCCCGCGCGCGCCGATGGCGGTGAGCGCGATCCCCGCGAACAGCGAGAACACCAAGATCTGGAGGATGTTGTTGGTTGCCATCGCATCGAGCGCGCTGGTCGGGAATATTTCGAGGACGAAGTGGCGGAAGGTGAAATCCTTGACCGCCAGTTCGCCGACGTCCGCGCCCTGCTGGAGCGCGAGCCCGACCCCGGGGCGGAACAGGTTGACCAGCACGAGACCAAGCGACAGCGACAGCACGCTGGCAGTGACGAACCACGCCAGCGCGCGCCCTCCGATCCGGCCCAGAGCCGCGGTATCGCCCATCCCGGCGATCCCGGTGACGATCGTCGCGAGCACCAGCGGCGCGATGATCATCTTGATCAGGCGCAGGAACACATCGGGAAGCAGCTTGAGATAATCGGCGATGGCGAGAAGCTGCGGGTCCTTGGCCGGATACATCGAATGCAGCACCGCACCGACGATCAGCCCCAGGATCATGCCCGCGATTATGAATAGAGTCAGGCGCTTGCCCATCGTGTCCCCCGGACGAGTGTTCGTTACCCGGAGCCTAACAGCGGGGGGCGCGGTGGCAAGGTGGCTTGGTCCCTGCTCCCCCGCGAAGGCAGCGGTCTCAGGCTGAAAGTTCCTGCTCCCCCGCGAAGGCGGGGGTCTCTGGCGGGGTAGGGTCATGTCGCCCGAGGTCCCCGCCTTCGCGGGGAAGCAAGGGCTTTGAATCCTTCAGAGTGTCAGTCCCCCGCCAGCGCCGCCCGCGCGATGCGTTCGTAAATCCGCGCCAGGGCGTCCAGGTCCTCGACCGCCACCGCCTCGTCGCGCTTGTGCATCGTCGCGTTGCACAGGCCGAATTCGATCACCGGGCACAAGTCCTTGAGGAACCGCGCGTCCGAAGTTCCGCCCGTGGTCGAGGCTTCGGGGACGAGCCCGGTTTCCGCTTCCACCGCCGCCGCGACGAGCGCGGAAAACGCGCCCGGCGGGGTCAGGAACGCCTCGCCCGAGATGACCGGGCGGGCGCTGCCGCCGTGGCGCGCAGCGATTTCGCTCACCCTCTGGGCGAGGGCTGCGCCGGTATGGCGGTCGTTGAAGCGGATCGACAGCCGCGCGGCGGCGCGCGGGGGGATCACGTTGGTCGCCGGGTTGCCAACCGCCAGATCGGTCAGCTCGAGGTTGGAGGCCTGGAACCAGTCGGTCCCGCCGTCGAGTTCGAGCGCGCTCAGCTCCGCCAGCATCGCCACCAGCCGCGGCAGCGGGTTGTCCGCGAGGTGGGGGTAGGCGACGTGGCCTTCCTTCCCTTCGACGCTGAGCCAGACGTTGAGCGAACCGCGCCGGCCGATCTTCATCATGTCGCCGAGCCGGGCGACGCTGGTCGGCTCGCCCACCAGGCACAGATCGGGGATGGCGCCGCGCGTTCGCATATGGTCGATCAGCGCGACCGTCCCGAACCGCGCGGGTCCTTCCTCGTCGCCGGTGATGATGAAACTCAGCGTCCCGGCCTCGGGGGGAACACGAGACGCCGCCGCGACCATCGCCGCGATCGCTCCCTTCATGTCGACCGCACCGCGCCCGTAAAGGAGATTTGCCCCCGGAACCGAACGTATTTCGGGCGTGAACGGTGCGCTGGTCCACCCTTCCCCCGGCGGGACGACATCGACATGTCCGGCAAAAGCGAAGTGGCGCGATCCCGGTGGCCCGGCGCGGAGCGCGAACAAGTTCTCGACCGGCCCATCGGGCGCCTCGCCCGCATGAAAGCGGTGGACCGCGAAGCCGAGCGGGGCAAGCTGGCTTTCCAGGCAATCGAACACCAGCCCCGCCGCGGGGGTCACACTGGGGCAGGCAATCAGCGCCTCGGCAAGCTGGGTGACGGTTGTGGGTCGGGCTTGGGGCATGGTCGCGGACCGGCATATGGGTTAGCGTGCACGCCGACAAGCCGGAGCCTGCGCCGATGCCCAAACTCGATCTATCCGCGATCCCCCAGACCAACCGGACCGGCTATCCGCCGATCCATGCGGACAAGGTCGAGGGGCGATATTACCGCCGCCTCGCTCCCGCGTCGGGCGTCACCGATTTCGGTGCGAGCCATGTCGTGCTGAGGCCCGGCGCGTGGTCGTCGCAGCGCCACTGGCACGAGGGCGAGGACGAACTGGTGGTGGTGATCAGCGGCGAAGCGGTGCTGGTCGACGACAGCGGCGAGACCGCGATGCGCGCGGGCGATATCGCGGCGTTTCCCAAGAACGACGGGAACGGCCACGTCCTTCACAACCGCAGCGCCGCCGACTGCGTATTCGTCGCGATCGGCATCGATGGCGACAGCGCGTGCCACTATCCCGATATCGATATGCACCTGTTTGCGGGTTCCGACCGGCAGAAGCGCAAGGACGGCTCGGAGTTTTAGCGCCAACACCCAGGTTTGGTGGCGGACGTCGGCTCCACAATGAAACTCAGGCCTTCACCGGCCCCTCGAACTGCTCGATCACCCAGTCCTCGCTTTCGGAGGCCGCGACCCAGGCACGCATCCATTCGTGCTCCCACACCGCCTGCATATAGGTCAGCGCGAAGCCGGGCACCGCGATGCCATACGTCATGAACCGGCTGACGACGGGGGCGTAGATGATGTCCGCGGCGCCGAAGCTGCCGAACAGGAACGGACCGCCCGCACCGTAACGCGCCCGCGCTTCGGCCCAGAGCGTGAGGATACGAACGATGTTTTCCTTGGCGTCGTCGCCGATCTTGGCATCGGCCACGCGGCGGCGCACGTTCATCGGGCACTGGCGGCGCAGCGGCAGGTACGACGAGTGCATTTCCGCCACCATCGATCGCGCCATCGCCCGCGCGCCGTCGTCCTTGGGCCAGAAGCGGTCGCGCCCGACCTTGTCCGAGAGGTATTCGATGATCGCGAGGCTGTCCCACACCACCGCCTCGCCATCCCACAACACGGGGACTTTGCCCGAGGACGGGGCCAGGTCGTCCTGCTTTTTGGCCTCGCCCCAGTCCTCGCCGTAGAGCGGGACGGTGATTTCCTCGAATGCCAGCCCCGATTGCTTGGCGGCGAGCCAGCCGCGCAGGCTCCAGCTCGAATAGTTCTTGTTGCCGATGATCAGCTTCATGTGGCTCACCCCCGCCCGCGATACGACGCAACGCCCTGGTCGGGCATCCACAGCCCCGCAGGCGGCGCGGCGCTCTGCCAGAACACGTCGATCGGGATGCCCCCGCGCGGGTACCAGTAACCGCCGATCCGCAGCCAGACGGGGCGCATCTCGGCGCACAGGCGCTGGCCGATGCCGACGGTAACGTCTTCGTGGAACCCCGCGTGATTGCGGAACGCGCCGAGGAACAGCTTGAGGCTTTTCGATTCGACGATCGTCTCGCCCGGGGCATAATCGATCACGAGATGCGCGAAATCGGGCTGGCCGGTGACCGGGCAGAGCGAAGTGAACTCGGGCGCGGCGAAGCGCACCAGATACAGTGCGCCGGTGCGGGGATTGGGCACGTAATCGAGCGCGGCCTCGGCCGGTGAGGCGGGCAGTGCGCTCGTCTGGCCAAGATGGCGCGGCTGAAACGGGGTGTCGGACATGCCCGCGCCATGCCGCTATCGCGCGCCGCGCACAAGTCGCCGGTTGGCCGGGGAGAATTCACGGGCTATTCAGCCCGCCCGGCAAACGGACCGGGGATGGCGATGCAGGGGATGATGAAGGACGTGCGGACGGATCGGAGCGGCGGATTGGCGGGGGCTGCGCGGGCAAGCGCGCTGGCTTTTGCGCTGATCGCGGCGGCGAATCCGGTGTTGGCGCAGACCACCGCGCAGACCACCGGGCAAGTCGGAGATTTCCGCTTGCCGAGCGCGTCGCCGACCCCGACCTCGCGCGCGCAGGGGCCGGTCGATCCCGACAATCCCTACGCCTCGCGCCCGCGCGACAATCGGCCCACGCCGGCGCCGCCCAACCCCGGACCTGCGCCCGCCCCTGCGGTGACAGCGGCCCCCGCCGCGCCGATCGTGCTGCGATCGGGCGATCGTCCCGCGCCGGGCTCACCCTCGCTGATCGGGCGCCGGATCACCCCCGCGCCGCGCGATCTTCCCGCCGTCACCGCGGGCGCGTCTCAGGCCGCCGATGCCCCGGACGCGGCGGTCCGGCCCGGATCCGAGGTACTGGTGCCTTCAGCGGAGATTCCGGCGAACGCGCCGCCCGCCGCCTCCACCGCCGTTACCGCGACCAACCCCGCCGCGGTTCCCGAAAGTTCGTCGTGGTGGCCGTGGCTCGCCGGGCTGGCGGCGCTGGCTGCTGCCGCGGCTGTCGGCCTGTTCGCGCTGCGCCGCCGCGCGCCGCGGGAATATGTCGCGCCGGAGATCGAGCGCCCCGTACTTGCCGATCCCGTACTCGCCGATCCTGTACTCGCCGTTCCTGTACTCGCCGTTCCCGTACTCGCCGATCCCGTGCCCGCGGCCAGCATGCCGCCCGCCCCGCCGCTTCCCGCACCAGCTTTGTCGCCCAAGCCAAGCTTGGCCGAGCCGCGCGAGGCCGAACCGCTGGCACTGGCGCTCGTCGCCACGCGGATGAGCGCGACGCTGGTCAACACGGCGTTGTCGTACCGGATCGCGCTGACCAATACCTCGGGCCGCACGCTCGAGGATCTGGCGGTGTCGGGCGACATGATCGCCGCGCACGCCTCACGCGATGTGCGCGGCCAGCTCGCGCTCGATGGCCAGCCGCTCGCTCCGCTCCACCGCATGGCTGCGCTCGCTCCGGGAGAAACCGCCGAGCTGGAGGGTCAATTGCGCCTGCCGCTCGCCGCGATTACCCCGATCCGCCAGGGCGAGGCGGCGTTGTTCATCCCGCTGGCGCGCTTCCGCATCGAGATCGGGCTGACGCGAAGCAGCGCCATGGTCCGCAGCTTCGTGATCGGCCAGCCACCGGTCGCGGGGGGCACCGCGCTGCTCCCGTTCCGCCTCGACCTGGGGCCGCGGCTTTACGCCCCGCTCGGCCAGCGCGAGCTGATCCCCGCGCTCGGCTGATCGGCGTGGGCCGGTTCGATTATCAAAGGGCTGGCGCGTCCTTGCCGGGCTGGCTAAGCGAACCCGGCAATCTGTAAAGAAGGACAAGGCGACATGGACAGTCTGGTTTCGACCGAATGGCTCGCCGGAGAGCTCGGCGCCAGCGATCTGCGTGTGGTCGATTGCACCAGGCATTTGCCCGCCAGTGGCCGCGACGCCGCGGCGGAATACGAAGCCGGGCACATCCCGGGCGCGGTGTTCATGGACCTGTCCGATCTCGTCGATGCCTCGTCGCCCGTTGAAAACACGCTACCGCCCGCGGAAAAGTTCGCCAGCCGGATGCAGAGCCTGGGGCTTGGCGATGGCAGCCGGATCGTCCTGTACGATGACAGCGCGGTCAAGACCTCGGCGCGGGCGTGGTTCATGCTGACGATGTTCGGCGCGCACGATGTCGCGATCCTCGACGGCGGGATCGCCAAGTGGAAGGCCGAAGGCCGCGCGCTCAAGCAGGGCAAGGAAACGCTGCGCCACCGCCATTTCACCGCGTGGCAGGATGACAAGAACGTGCGGAGCAAGGCCGACATGCTCGGCAACCTCCACTCCAAGGCCGAACAAGTCGTCGACGCACGCGGCGCCGCGCGCTTCACCGGCGACGAAGCCGATCCGCGCCCGAACATTGCCAAGGGTCACATTCCCGGTTCGCGCAACCTGCCCTACACCGCGCTCTACAACGCCGACGGCACGTTCAAGGACAAGGCCGCGCTGACTGCGACGTTCGCCGATGCCGGGATCGATCTGACCAAGCCGGTCGTGACCACTTGCGGCAGCGGGATCACCGCCAGCGTCGTCGCCTTTGCGATGCACCTCGTCGGCAAGGAAGACGTCGCGCTGTATGACGGAAGCTGGAGCGAGTGGGGCGCCGATCCCGATACCCCCAAGGCCACCGGCGCGGCCTGAGCTTGCATCTGCGTGGCCAAGTCGGGCAAGCCGCGCGATACCGCTAGCGCGACCAGGCTGATCACCGGCGGACGCCGCGCCGAATGGACCGGCGCGGTGGTCAATCCGCCCGTCTGGCGCGCCTCGACCCACCTCTACGAGAATTACGCCGCGCTCAAGGCCGGGCCCAAGGGCAATGCCGACGGGCGGTTCTTCTACGGCCGCCGCGGCGCGCCGACGCAGTGGGCATTGGCCGCGGCGCTGACCGAGATCGAGCCGGGCGCGTTCGGGACGGTGCTGTATCCCTCGGGCGTTTCCGCGATCGTCGGGGCGCTGATGGCGGTGCTGCGCCCTGGCGACGTACTGCTGATGAGCGACAACGCCTATGAGCCAAGCCGCGCGTTGGGCACCGGGCTGCTCGCGGATTTCGGGATCGAAACCCGCTGGTTCGACCCGCTCGAACTGCCCGCGTTCGAGGCCGCGATCTGCGAGCACACGCGCGCCGTCCTGTTCGAAGCGCCGGGCAGCCTGACCATGGAAGTTGGCGATATCCCCGCCTTCGCCGCCGCGGCGCGCGCGCGCGGGGTGGTCTCGGTGCTCGACAATACCTGGGCCAGCGCACTCGGGTTCCCGGCGCTGGAGCGCGGCGTCGACATTTCGGTGATGGCGCTGACCAAGCACGTCGGCGGGCATTCGGACCTGATGATGGGCAGCGCCTCGGCGGGCAAGGTGTTCTATGCCAGGTTGCGCAAGACTTCGCAGGCGCTCGGCCTCGTGGTCTCGCCCGACGATGCCGCGCTCGCCGCCCGCGGTCTGCGCACGCTCGGCGTCCGGCTCGAGCGCGAAACCGCAAGCGCGCTGGAAATTGCCCGCTGGCTCGCCCAGCGCCCCGAAATCGCAAAGGTCCTGTGCCCGATGCTCCCCGGCGCTCCCGGCCATGCGCAATGGACCAAGGACTTCACCGGCGGATGCGGCTTGTTCAGCATCGTCTTTCGCGGCAGCGACGATCGGGCGCGCGGCCGGTTCATCGATACCCTCGAACTGTTCGGGATCGGCTATAGCTGGGGCGGGTTCGAGAGCCTGGTCGTGCCGATCGACCCGGCGCCGCTGCGCAGCGTAACCCGCTGGCCGCCGCCCGGCTGCGCGGCCCAGGACCGCTTCGGCGTGCGCCTGTCGATCGGGCTCGAGGACCCGCGCGATCTGATCGCGGATCTCGAGCGCGCCTTGGCCGCTTGGGGCACCGGAAGGGATACGCCTGCCTGATAGCTCGGCTTAGCGCGGGCCAAGGCATTATCGCTGGCAACGGCGCCGCGCCGCGCGCATCGCAGCCCGATGACACGCTCACCCCAACTTCCCGGCACCGTCTATCTGGTCGGCGCGGGCCCCGGCGATCCCGATCTGCTCACGCTGCGTGCGGCGCGGCTGATCATGAACGCCCGCCTGATCGTCCACGACGGGCTGGTCGAGCCTGCGATCCTGGCGCTCGCGCGCGGCGGGACGCGGCTGATCTCGGTGGCCAAGCGGCGCTCCAAGCACACCATGCCGCAGCACGACATCGACGCGCTGCTGGTGCGCGAGGCGCTGGCCGGTAACGATGTCGTCCGGCTCAAGGGCGGCGATCCGTTCGTCTTCGGCCGCGGCGGAGAAGAGGCCGAGGCGTGCCGCGCTGCCGGGATCCCGGTCGAGATCGTCCCCGGAGTCAGCGCCGCACTCGGCGCGGCTGCCGCCGCGCAGATCCCGCTCACCCACCGCGCGCACAGCAGCATCGTCAGCTTCGTCGCCGGGCAGTGCAAGGGCCTGACCGATCAGGACTGGTCGGGCCTTGCCGGGCAGGGGCGCACGCTGGTGATCTACATGGGCGTGGCCAGCGCCGACGCCATCGCCGAAAAGCTGATCGCCGACGGGCTTTCGCCGGAGACGCCCGTGGCCGTGATCGAAAACGCCACCCGCGCCGAAATGCGCGTGTTGCGTGCGCCGATCGCCGGGCTCGGCGCGCTGGTCGCGCACGAACGCGTGCGCAGCCCCGCGGTGATCGTGGTCGGCTCGGTTGCCGCGGCGCCGGCACATTCACTCCGCGAACTGGCGTTGGAGGCAGCCCGATGAAAGTACTGACGGGCAACGATCTCAAGAGCGGCGACGTCGTCTGGTGGGACGGCGCGGCGTGGTCGCGCCATGTCGTCGATGCGGTCGACGTGTTCGACCAGGCCGATACCATCCTCGCGCGCGAGCAGGCCGCGCGCCGCGTCAACGCCGCCTATGCGATCGAGGCGACCCGCGACGCTCAGGGCGTGCGCCCCGCGCACATCAAGGACCGCATCCGCGCGCTCGGCCCGACCGTGCGCCCCGACCTTACTCTCAAGCCGGCCGATCCCGACGCCGGCAACTGGGTGATCTGATGTACAAGTACGACACCTACGACCAGGCCATGGTCGACACCCGCGTCGAGGAATTCCGCGACCAGGTTCGCCGCCGGATCGACGGGCACCTGACCGAGGACCAGTTCAAGCCGCTGCGGCTGATGAACGGGCTCTATCTCCAGCTCCACGCCTATATGCTGCGCGTGGCGATCCCCTACGGCACGCTCAGTTCGGCGCAGATGCGCGTGCTCGGCGATATCGCCGACCGGTACGACCGCGGTTATGGCCACTTCACCACGCGCCAGAACATCCAGTACAACTGGATCAAGCTGGAAGACACGCCCGACCTCCTTGGCGAGCTGGCGAAGGTCGAGATGCACGCGATCCAGACCAGCGGAAACTGCATCCGCAACATCAGTTCGGACCAGTTCGCCGGGGCCGCCGCGGACGAGGTCACCGACCCGCGCCCATATGCCGAACTGCTGCGCCAGTGGTCGAGCTTCCACCCCGAATTCACGACGCTGCCGCGCAAGTTCAAGATCGCGGTGATCGCGTCCAAAATCGACCGCGCGGCCATGCGCCTCCACGATATCGGGATCGAGATCGTCCGGAACGACGCGGGCGAATTCGGCGCGGCATTTTACGTCGGCGGGGGCATGGGGCGCACCCCGATGATCGGACCGCTGATCAACGGCTTCGTCCCGCTCGACCAGTTGATAACCTATTCGGAGGCTTGTCTTCGCGTTTATAACCGGTTTGGCCGGCGCGACAACAAGTACAAGGCGCGGATCAAGATCCTCGTCCATGAGATCGGCGCGGCGGAATACACCCGCCTGGTCGAGGCCGAGTTCGCCCACCTGCTCGCACAGGGGATCGAACCCCCGCTGGCCGAACTGGCGCGGATCAGCGAAAACTTTGCGGATATGGCCTTCGAGGTCGGGGCGCCGGGCGATGTGGACCGTTCGGACCCCGACTTCGCGCTCTGGCTTGATCGCAACACCCACGCGCACAAGGCGCCGGGCTATGCGATCGTGACGATTAGCCTCAAGCCCGTGGGCGGCATCCCCGGCGATGCCAGCGCCGACCAGATCCGCCTTATGGCGGACCTTGCGCGCGACTACAGCTTCGACGAATTGCGCGTGACCCACGCCCAGAACATCGTTCTGCCGCACGTCCGCAAGGCCGATCTCCACGCGCTGTGGACTGCGCTCGACGGCGCGGGGCTGAGCACCCCCAACCTCGACACGATCGGCGATATCATTGCCTGCCCGGGGCTCGATTACTGCAGCCTCGCAAACGCGCGCTCGATCCCGCTGGCACAGAAGATTTCGCAGCGCTTCGCGGCCAGGCAGGAGGAAATCGGCGAACTCAAGCTCAAGATTTCGGGCTGCATCAACGCCTGCGGTCACCATCACGCGGGACACATCGGCATCCTCGGGGTCGATAAGCGCGGCACCGAGAATTACCAGTTGCTGCTCGGCGGGTCCGAAGCGGCGGATACCTCGCTCGGCAAAATCACCGGGCCGGGCTTCGACGAGGACGGGATCGTCGATGCGATCGAGCGCGCGACCGACCTCTACCTCACCCGGCGCGCGGACGGCGAGCGCTTCCTCGATACCTATCGCCGGCTCGGGATGGAGCCGTTCAAGGAGGCGATCTATGGTTGAGCCGCTGCGTTTTCGCGATGACGAGGCGGTCGCCGATCCGGCGGTGACAGTCGATTCGTTCGGCGATCAGACCAACGCCGCCGCGGTCCGCCTCGAGCCCGGCGACGATGCGCGCGACTTGCTGCCGTGCCTGGGCCGCCTGCGCCTGGTCGAAATCAACTTTCCCGGGTTCGGCGACGGTCGGGGATACTCCGCAGCGCGGATCCTGCGCGAACACGGCTATACCGGCGAATTGCGCGCGGTCGGCGATGTCCTGGTCGATCAGCTTGCCGCGATGCGCCGCTGCGGGTTCGATGCCTTCGCCCCCGACATCGCGTTCGACCCAGCCGACGCACAAGCCGCACTCGCCCGCTGGGCCGACGTCTATCAGACCGCGGCCGATCGCCGCGCGCCGATCTGGGCCAAGCGCCATCCGGGCGCGGTGCATGGCTGAGCCGGCTTTACGCACCCCCGACCGGCTGGAAACTTCCGCGCGCTTCACCGCGCAGGATGTCGTCCGCCTCAATACGCGGTTTGCCGGCGCGGACACCGCGGCAGTCGTCCGCACCGTTCTGAACGAACGGCTCCTCGGGCGCGTCGCGCTCGTATCCAGCTTCGGCGCGGAAAGCGCGGTATTGCTCCACCTCGTGGCCACGGCCGATCCCGCGACCCCGGTGATGTTTCTCGACACCGGCAAGCACTTTGCCGAAACGCTCGCCTATCGCGATCTGCTGGCGCAGCGGCTCGGGCTCACCGACCTGCGCATCCTGTCTCCCGATACCGCCGATCTGGCCGCAAGGGATGAAAGCGGGCTGCGCTGGTCGTACGATCCCGACGGTTGCTGCGCGATCCGCAAGGTTGCCCCGCTGGCCGCGGCGATGCCCGAATTCGACGCGACGATCACCGGGCGCAAGGGTTTCCAGTCCGCCACCCGCGCGGGGCTGGCGCGGTTCGAGCTTGATCGCAGCGACGCCGCGGGTCGGCTCAAGTTCAATCCGCTCGCCGATTGGGACGCCGCGCGCATCGCCGCCTATGTCGCAGCGCACGATCTTCCCGCACACCCGCTGGTCGAACAGGGCTATCCGTCGATCGGCTGCTCGCCGTGCACGAGCAAGGTCGAGGTCGGCGCAGACTCACGCTCGGGCCGGTGGAAGGGCTGGGACAAGACCGAGTGCGGCATCCATGTGCCCGGCGCCGTCGACCTGCCCCCGGGCTACGAACCGGCGTTTTAGCGCCTCACAACCAACCCGCCTCCCTGTACCACGTCGCGGTGGCCTTGAGCCCCTCGCGCGTGCCCTCTTGTGCCCGCCAACGCGCTGCCGGGACGCGGGCCGCGCTCGAAACCACCCAGTCGGGATGGGTTATGTAGCCGACCCGGTCGGCAGTAAGCCTGGCCCCCGCGCCGCGCAGCATCCGGTCTGCCCGCGCGGCGAGATCGAGGACGCGGCGGCCCAGCGGCAGCACCAGCGGGCGCTTGCCCACCGCCCAGCCGATCGCGCGGGCGAGCTCGTCGTGGCTCCACCCGCCAAGCTTGCCATCGTCGGGTTCGAACACCCGATGCGTCACGTCCTCGCCCCCGGGCACGAGCGCGAGCAGCAGCCGCGCCAGATCGCCGACGTGGAGCATCGAGGCCCGGCCGATGCGCGGCACCGGGACCACGCCCCATTTGGCCATGCGGAACAGTTCGAAGATGTCGCGGTCGCGCGGGCCGTAGATCGCGGGGGGGCGCACGATCGTCCAGTCGAGCCCGCTGGCCATGACGACTTTCTCGCCGCGGGCCTTCGACGCGCCGTAGGCCGACAGCCGCGGTTCGCGCGCCGAGAGCGACGAGACATGGACGAAGCGCGGCACCCCCGCGGCGACCGCCGCCTCGACCAGCGCCATCGTCCCTGCGACGTTGCCCGCTTCGAACCCGGCCGCATCGGGGGCGTTGACGACCCCGGCAATGTGGATCACCGCCTCCGCGCCGCGCACGAGCTTGGTGAGCGCGCGCTGGTCGGCCAGATCGCCCTGGACCCAGGTGACACCCTTGCGCTTGTCCTGCGGCTGGCGGGCGAGCGCGCGGACGTTAAGCCGCGCCGCCGCCGCGGCATCGAGCACGGCCTGCCCGACGAACCCGGTCGCCCCCGTGATCGCGAGCATTACAGGATCGCCAGCTGATCGCGGTGGACGATCGCCGAGCGCGGCGCATAGCCGAGTAGCGCGGCGTGTTCGCTCGAATGCCGGCCCATCAGCGTCATGCATTCCGCGGCCGAATATTCGCTGAGCCCGTTGGCGAGCGTGGCCCCGGCGGCATCGCGGATCGCCACGGCATCGCCGCGCGCGAAAGTGCCCTCGACCGCGGTGACGCCCTTGGCGAGCAGGCTGCTCCCTCGCGCCAGCGCGGTGGCTGCACCCGCGTCGATCACCAGCGCGCCGCGCGTGCGCAGCCGTCCGCCGAGCCATGCCTTGCGCGCGCCGGCCCTGCCCCGCGGCAGAAACAGCGTGCCGACGCCGCTCGCCACCGCGCGTGCGATCGGCGCATCGTGGGTGCCGTTGACGATCCCGAGCGCAATCCCTGCGCGGTCGGCGATCTCGGCCGCCTGAAGTTTCGAGGTCATCCCGCCCGAACCGAGCCCCGAGGCCGAACCGCCATCGGCCATGGCGCGGACCGCCGCGGAAACCCCGCGCACTTCGGGCAGGAGCCGCGCCGCCGGGTCCCTCGGGTTGCGGTCATAAAGCCCGTCTACGTCGGACAGGAGCAGCACCGCGCTGGCCCCTGCCGCCTGCGCCACCCGCGCGGCGAGCCGGTCGTTGTCGCCGAAGCGGATTTCCTGCGTGGCGACGCTGTCGTTCTCGTTGATCACGGGCACCGCGCCGGCATCGAGCAGCCGCGCCAGCGTGGCGGTGGCGTTGAGGTAGCGGCGCCGGTCCTCGAGATCCTCGAGCGTCAGGAGCAGCTGCGCCGCGTTGAGCCCGTGCGCGCCGAGCAGCTCGGCCCACAGGCCCGCCAGCGCGATCTGGCCGACTGCGGCCGCGGCCTGCGCATCGGCCAGGCTTCCGCGCCCGCCCTTCTCGAGCCCCAGCGTCGCCGCGCCCAGCGCAATCGCGCCCGACGAGACCACGATCACGTCCTGCCCGCGCTCCCGCGCCGCGGCAATCTCCGCCACCAGCGTCGCCAGCCAATCGCGCCGCGCTGTGCCGCCGGCGACAAGCAGCGATGAGCCGACCTTGATCACGATCCGCGGCGCGCGCGCACGGTCGATCAGGTTGGCCAGCGCAGTGATCGGGGCGGACGGCGTCATCGTGCGCGGGGGGTAGGGGAATGCGCGGGGGATTTGAACCGGTAATGGGCAGAGCGTGTCTTTAAGCAGCCGGCACCCTGCCACCCGGACAAGAACTGTTCCCAGCGCGCAAAAAACCACGCGCCGCCATTAAACAATTCTTCACAGTCCGGTCCTAATTGAAAACTTGCTCGAACCGGGGGGTTCTGGGGATGAGCCGGGTAACTAGACCACCAACCAGGAGACACATCATGCGCTTCATCAAGAAACTGATCCGTAACAACGCCGGCGCGACTGCCATCGAATATGGCCTGATCGCCGCTCTGATCGCCGTCGCCGCGATCACCGCGATGCAGGGCCTCGGCAAGCAGCTTGCGACCACGTTCAACACGACTTCGACCAAGATGGCCGGTTAATCCCAGCCTGATCGAATTCTACCAATCCTGGAGGAAAGGCGGCAGTTCATTCTGCCGCCTTTTCTTTATGTGCGGCGCCGTTTTCGGCGGTTACTGCGCAGGAAACAGCGCCTTGCCGGCCAGTGCGCCGCAGCCCGCACCGACCATCTGGGCGACGATGAACAGGGGCGCATCGTGCGGCGCTATCCCGGCGAACGTATTGGTCAGGCTGCGCGCGATGGTGATCGCGGGGTTGGCGAAACTGGTCGACGAGGTGAACCAGTACGCCGCGGTGATATAGGCCGCGACGCTGACCGGCACCCAGCTCGGGCGGTGTTTGATGGTGCCGATGATGGTCAGGATCAGACCAAAGGTGGCGATCGCCTCGCCCGTCCACTGGCCCAGTCCGGTGCGCGCCTTGACCGACAATTACAGCGTGGGCAGACCGAACATGACGTGCGCGGCCCACGCGCCGAGGATGCCGCACGCCAGCTGGACCGCGATGTACGCGGCGGCATCGCCCCAGCCCAGCGCGCCGCGCCCGGCAAACACCGCGCTCACTGCCGGGTTGAAGTGCGCGCCCGAGATCGGTCCGAGCATTGTTATCAATACGAACAGCATCGCCGCGGTGGCCAGCGTGTTGCCGAGCAGCGCGACTCCGTCGTTCCCCGCCGAAAGGTTGGCGGCCATGATCCCCGATCCGATCACGCACGCGAACAGCAGGAACGCGCCAACTCCCTCGGCCATCAGCCGCCGAGCGAGTGGCGGAGTATCAGGCACCGGGTGATCCGCCGCCAAGCGCAACCCGCTCGCCGTCTTCCTTGACGAACGTGCCAGCTTGCGCGGGCAGCAGCGCCAGCACCTTTTCGGAAGGCCGGCACAGCGCCACGCCGAGCGGAGAGGCGACGATGGGGCGGTTGATCAGGATCGGCTGCGCGACCATCGCATCGAGGATCGCGCCGTCGCTCAGGTCCGCATTGCCGAGCCCGAGTTCGGCGTAGGGCGTCCCCTTTTCGCGCAGCCAGGCGCGCGGTGCCACCCCGGCGCGGGCGAGCAGATCGCTGAGCACCGCGCGGCTTGGCGGAGACTTCAAATACTCGATCACCGTGGGTTCGATCCCCGCGGCACGGATCATCGCCAGCGTGTTGCGCGATGTGCCGCAGGCGGGGTTGTGATAGATCGTGATGTCCATTGCTGCGCCGCTCCCTTGCCAGACCGCGGATGGAACGGGCTTACGACAGAATTATGACAGCGCTTCCGTAACGTCCGTGTGGGCCCGCACCCTCGGGCAGCAACACGATTAGGAAGTCGCGCAGATGACGGCGAGCATTCGCGGCTGTATTGAGGGGGAGCCGGATTTCCCAAACTACAACGGCGACCACGTCGCCTC
>JANXSP010000164.1 GCA_025356575.1 Novosphingobium sp. | reverse complement strand
GACCGCGCCCATCGGCACGGCGGCATTGGTCAGCCCCTTGGCCAACGTGATGATATCGGGGGTCACACCCAGCACCCCCGCTGCCGTTGCCCCGCCCAGGCGGCCGAAGGCGGTGATCACTTCGTCGAAGATCAGTACAATCCCGTGCCTGGTGCAAATCTCGCGCAGCCGCTCAAGGTAGCCAAGCGGCGGGATCAGGACGCCGGTCGATCCGGCCATCGGCTCGACTATCACCGCCGCGATGGTCTCTACACCGTGCAGCGACACGATCCGCTCAAGCTCATCGGCGAGTTGCGCGCCGTGCTGCGGACGGCCCTTGGTGAAGGCGTTTGCCGCGAGGTCATGCGTGTGCGGCAAGTGATCGACCCCGGCCAATAGCGTACCGAACTGGCGGCGGTTGTTGACGATCCCGCCCACCGAAATCCCGCCGAAGCCAACCCCGTGATAGCCCCGTTCGCGCCCGATCAGCCGCGTCCGGGTGCCTTCGCCGCGCGCCCGCTGATAGGCGAGTGCGATCTTCAGCGCGGTATCGACCGATTCCGAACCCGAATTGGTGAAGAAAATCCGGTCGAGACCCTCGGGCATCAGCGCGGCAACGCGCGAGGCCAGCTCGAAGGCCAGCGGATGGGCCAGCTGGAAAGTCGGGCTGAAATCCAGTTCGCCGGCCGTCTTGCGGATCGCCTCGACGATCGGCGCGCGGCAGTGTCCGGCATTGACGCACCACAGGCCAGCGGTGCCGTCGAGGATCTGGCGACCGTCGCTGCTGGTGTAATGCATGTCCTTTGCCGCGGACAGCAGACGGGGGCTTGCCTTGAATGCGCGGTTGGAAGTGAAGGGCATCCAGAACGCCGCTAGGGGATCGTTTTCAAGTACCACGCCTCGGCTCCCCACGGCTCTGGCCGCTTTGTACCCTTCACCGATCCGCTTGGGCCTTGCGATTGAAAAGATTGTCGCGATCGGAAAATTTCGCTGGCGCAGGTCTTCAATCTACCGGCGGATTCCTCAGCAAATGTGCCCCCATATGCGAATAGGCTAATTCTAGATATAAGATTGAAACATGTCAGGCCTTGGCTGAGTTTCAGCAGTTGTGGCTCAGTCCGTTTGGCTGACATAGCGATCCTGGATCGAAAATTACTGAGTGCGCTAGATGAAATCGACGGCCAGGGCAGTAGTGATCGGCGGCGGTGTGGTCGGGGTGAGCACGCTGTATCATCTGGCCAAGCTCGGCTGGTCCGACGCGGTCCTGCTCGAACGCAAGGAACTGACCTCGGGCTCGACCTGGCATGCCGCGGGGCTGCTGCCACTGTTCAATCTAAGCTATTCGGTCAGCAAATTGCATCAGTATTCGGTCGGACTCTACCCCAGTCTAGAGGCGGAGACCGGGTTAAGCGTCGGGTTCTCGCAAGTTTCGAACATCCGCCTCGCCACCAGCCGGGACCGGCTGGACGAGTATCACTATTACGCCGGGGTCGCGAAAACGATCGGGGTCGAGGTCAATTTCCTGACCGCTGCCGAGGTCAAGGAGATCTGGCCGCTGTGCAATACCGATGGGATCATCGGCGCAATCCAGCACCCCGATGACGGTTACATCCAGCCTGCCGATCTGACCCAGGCCTTGGCCAAGGGCGCACGCCAGCGTGGGGCGACGATCCATCGCAACACGGCGGTGACCGGGATCACCCGGCTGCCTTCGGGCGAATGGCTGGTCTCGACCGAATCCAACGGCGTGCGGGGGGAGATCACCTGCGAACACGTCATTTCGTGTTCGGGCAATTTTGCCCGCCGGACCGGCGCGATGGTCGGGCTCGACATTCCGGTCATCCCGGTCGAGCATCAGTACATCGTTACCGAGCAGCACCCTGCGATCATGGAGCGCAAGCGTCAGGGACTGCCCGAACTGGGCGTGCTGCGCGAATCGGATGCCAGCTATTACATGCGCGAGGAAGCCGGCGGGCTGCTGCTCGGCCCGTACGAGGCCGGCGCACCGGCCTGCTACGTCGATGGTCCCGACGCGGCCAGCGAATACGAGCTTTTTCCCGATGCGATCGAGCGGCTCGAACCATACATTCTGGCGGCGATGAAGCGCGTTCCGGCCTTCGGTGAGGTTGGCATCAAGCGGGTTTATAATGGCGCGATCGCTTACACGCCGGACGGATCGCCGATTGTCGGTCCGGCTTGGGGCCTCAAGAATTTCTGGCTCAACTTAGGCCACAGCTTCGGGGTCACCGCGGCGGGAGGCGCGGGCTGGCAGCTGGCGCAGTGGATCGTCGATGGCGAACCGACGATCGACATGATGGGAGTCGATCCGCGGCGCTTCGGCGACTATGCCGGGCGCGGCTACCTGATCGAAAAGAACGAGGAAGCCTACGCCAAGGTCTTTACCGTGCACTACCCGGACGAGGAGCGCGAGGCGGCACGGGCTCTGCGGCGAACGCCCTGCTACGACCGGATGAAGAGTCTCGGCGCGGTGTTCGGTTCGGTGTTCGGCTGGGAGCGTCCGAACTGGTTTGCGCCCGAAGGTTATGCGTTAAGCGACGCTGACCTGGACCGGCCCGACGTGCTCCTCAACCGCAATCACCCGGCGACCGGCGAAGATGGACTGGTTCGCGAAAAGTGGTCGTTCCGCCGCTCGAACTATTTCGAGCACGTCGGTAACGAATGCCGCCAAGTGCACGAAAAGGTCGGGCTGCAAGACATGAGCGCTTTCGCCAAGTGCGAGATCGCGGGGCCCGGGGCCGAGGCCTGGCTCGATGGCCTGCTGACCAATGCGGTGCCGAAGAAGCTCGGCCGGGTCTCGCTGTCGTACCTGCTGACGGCGAAAGGCGGAGTGCGCGCCGAGTTCACCGTCTACAAGATCGCACCGCAGCGCTATTACCTCGTGTCGGCAGGCGCTTATGAACGGCACGATCACGACTATCTGCGCAAGGCTTTGCCGCGCGATGGGTCGGTGACGATGGAACGGCTGACCACCGCAATGGGCGTGCTGGTGCTGGCCGGGCCGCGCAGCCGCAATGTGCTGGCCAAGCTGACCGACGCCGACCTGTCGAACGAAGCGTTTCCCTGGCTGACCGGGCAGCGGATCAGCATTGGCGCGGCGCCGGTCGATGCCCTGCGGGTCAACTTTATCGGCGAGCTGGGCTGGGAAATTCACCACCCGATCGAGCTGCAGAACTACATCTTCGATAAGTTGATGGAAGCGGGCGCAGAATTTGGCATCAAGCCATTCGGCATCCGGGCGATGACCGCGATGGCGCTTGAAAAGAGCTACAAGCTGATCCCGCGCGAATTGTCGATCGAGTATTCGGCGCACGAAAGCGGCCTTGATCGGTTTATCAGCCTCAAGAAGCCTGGCTTTTTCGGCAAAGACGCCTTGCTCGCCTGGCGCGACACAGGGCTCGCGAACCGTCTGGTCACGCTTGAAGTTCATGGCGTTACCGACGCTGACGCGCGCGGCTCCGAAGCGATCTACCAGGGTGAAACGCTGATCGGCCGGGTGACTTCGGGCGGATATGGCTGGCGCTGCGGCAAGAGCCTCGCACTGGCGATGGTGGCGCCCGCGCTGAGCGGGGCTGGCACGGAACTCGAAGTGCTTATCCTGGGCGAACGTCACAAAGCAACGGTCATCGCCGATTCGCCGTTCGATCCTGATAACGCTGCATTGAGGAGCTAGGCGCGTGTCTCGCCACGAATCCATCGCCGATTGGCTGGACCAGGATCGCCCCGGGCATACGCTCCCGCGCGAACTCTACGTGAGCGCAGCGGCGTTCCAGTTCGACGCACACGTCATGCTCAAATCAGTCTGGCTTTATGCGTGCACCGTCGCCCATGTGAAGCAGCCGGGCGATTATTTCGTCTTCGAACTCGCGAGCAACTCGATCATCGTGGTGCGTGGGCGCGACGGGCAGGTGCGGGCGTTCTGGAATTCCTGCCGCCACCGCGGTTCACGCATTTGCGAGCAGCAGCGCGGCCGCGCCCCGCGCCTGACCTGCCCCTACCACCAATGGACTTACGGCCTCGATGGCACCTTGCTGGCCGCCCGAAGCATGGCGGAGGACTTCGACAAGGCGGACCACGGCTTGGTGCCGGTCGCGCTCGAAAACATCGGCGGTCTGATCTTCATCTGCATGGCTGACGATCCCCCGCCGATCGACCGGGTCAAGGCCGATATAGCGGACCAGATTGCGATCTACGACCTGGATAAGTGCAAGGTTGCGGTTCAGGACGAGCTGATCGAGCACGCTAACTGGAAGCTCGTGATGGAAAACAATCGCGAGTGCTATCACTGCGAAGTTGGACATCCCGAACTGGTCGGCGTCCTCGGTACCTACGGTTTTGGGAAGGGCCTGCGCGATGATGGTGACGGCGACATGATCGATGACCGCGGCTATGACGCTTTGGTCGCGGGCAAGCGCGACGAGTGGAAAGCTTTGCGGATCGACCGTGACCTGATCGAATTTCCAGGTGGCTGGTGGCACCGCATCGCGCGGCTGCCGCTGGCGAACGGCGCGGTCACGCAATCGATAGACGGCAAGCTCGCCTGCAAGAAGCTGATCGGACCGTTTGCGGAGCCGGAAAGTTCTAGCCTGTCGGTCTGGACCCAACCCAACAGCTGGCATCACTTCTGCTGCGATCATGTCGTGACGTTCTCGCTCACGCCCTTGTCAGCAGACCGGACGCTGCTGCGCACCAGCTGGCTGGTGCATGAAGACGCGGTCGAAGGGGTGGACTACGATGCCATTAACATCGCCGCGCTGTGGCGCGCGACCAACAAGCAGGACGGCCACTTTTCGCAGACCAACCACCTCGGAATCGCCACCGACGGATACCGCCAAGGCCCCTATGCGGTGGAAGAGAAGCTGGTCGAGGCGTTCAAGGATTTCTATGTCGACCGAGCCCGCGCGGCCATCGCCCTAGCCACGGCATGACGCGGTTCAGCGCCTTCAGCCTGTTCGCCAAGGCGCTCGGCGGGCATCAGTCCTGGCCAGAACAATGGCCCGATGCCAGCCCCAAGCCGGGGTATGACGCAATCATCGTCGGCGCCGGCGGGCATGGACTGGGCGCGGCGTATTACTTGGCGAAGAAATACGGCATCACCAATGTCGCTGTGATCGAAAAAGGCTGGTTGGGTGGCGGCAACACTGGGCGTAATACCACCATCATCCGCTCGAACTATCTCTATGATGAAAGTGCGCACCTCTACGACCACGCGCTGAAGCTGTGGGACGGGCTGAGTCAGGAACTCAACTACAACACGATGTATTCCAAGCGCGGTGTGATGATGCTCGCGCACAACGTCCACGACGTGCAGAGCTTCAAGCGCCACATCCATGCCAACCGGCTGAACGGTGTCGATAATGAGTGGCTCACGGCAGAGCAGGCCAAGGAATACTGTCCGCCGCTCAGCATTTCACCCGATGCACGGCATCCGGTGCTGGGCGCGGCATTGCAACGGCGCGGCGGAACCGCACGGCATGATTCGGTCGCTTGGGGCTATGCTCGCGCTGCGGCGGCGCTGGGGGTCGATATCATTCAGAACTGCGCCGCTACGGGGATTCGACGCGGTGCCAACGGGGCGGTCGAAGGGGTCGAAACCGAACGCGGGTTCATCGCTTCGAAGCGGGTGGGGGTTTCGGCTGCGGGGCACAGCTCGGTGATTATGCAGATGGCCGGGCTCGACTTCCCGCTCGAAAGCTATCCGCTGCAGGCACTGGTGTCCGAGCCGGTCAAGCCGGTGTTTCCCTGTGTGGTCATGTCCAACACCGTCCACGCGTACATGAGCCAGTCGGACAAGGGTGAGCTGGTGATCGGCGCGGGGACCGATCAATACGTCAGCTATTCGCAGCGCGGCGCACTGCATATTGTCGAGCATACGTTGGCGGCGATTTGCGAGATTTTCCCGATTTTCCGGCGGATGCGAATGCTGCGCAGCTGGGGCGGGATCGTCGACGTCACGCCCGACCGATCGCCGATCCTTGGCAAGACGCCGGTGCCCGGGCTCTATGTAAACTGCGGTTGGGGTACTGGAGGTTTCAAGGCGACGCCCGGTGCGGCCGACCTGCTGGCTTATACGATGGCGAAAGACGAACCGCACCCGATCAATGCGCCGTACAACCTCGACCGCTTCCGCACTGGCCGGCTGATCGACGAGGCGGCGGCTGCCGCTGTGGCGCACTGAGGTGTTGCTGATCCATTGCCCTTATTGCGATGAACAGCGCGCTGAAATCGAATTCGCCTATGCTGGCGAAGCGCACATCGCCCGCCCGCCGGACCCTTCTGCGTTGAGCGATGAAGACTGGTCGCGTTACCTGTTCATCCGCTCCAACCCGCGCGGCCGCCATCATGAGCGCTGGCGCCATATCCACGGCTGCGGGCGCTTTTTCAACGCGGTGCGCGATACCGTTACCGACACGTTCGAAGCGACTTACAAGGCCGGGGAACCGCGCCGATGAGCGGGTTCCGGCTTGACCGGGGGGGGCGCGTCGATCGCACCCGACCGATCGGTTTCAGCTTCGATGGAGCGACATATCGGGGGTTCGCCGGTGATACGCTTGCCTCCGCTCTCCTCGCCAACGGCGTGATGCTGTTCGGGCGCTCGTTCAAGTACCACCGGCCGCGCGGGCTGCTCGGTGCGGGCAGCGAAGAGCCCAATGCGCTGATCTCGGTCAGTCGCGGGCCGGGCCGGCACACGCCCAACCAGCGCGCCACCGCGATCGAGATTTACGAAGGGCTGACCGCGACCAGCCAGAATCGCTGGCCCTCGCTCAAGACCGATTTGGGGGCGATCAACGACCGGCTCGGCATGTTCCTGCCAGCGGGCTTCTACAACAAGACCTTCATGTGGCCGCGCTCGTTCTGGGACAAGCTTTACGAACCGCTGATCCGGCGCGCGGCGGGACTGGGGGAGGCCCCGAGCGAAGAAGATCCGGATCACTACGGCGCAACCTACGCGCACTGTGACTTGCTGATCGTGGGCGCCGGCCCGGCAGGGATCGATGCCGCGCTGGAAGCGAGCGGAACCGCGAAACGGGTGATCCTGATCGACGAGCAGGACGAGCCCGGTGGCGGGGCGCTGGACGATCCGGCGCTATGGTCGTGGCTTTCAGAGAGCCTGAAGGACCTTGCCGCCGCGCCCAACGTGACCATGCTCAGCCGGACGACGGCATTCGGATATTATCATGACAACTTCATTGGCGCGGTCGAGCGGCTGACCGACCACTCGGCCGAGATCGGCAGCGGCCCGCGCGAAAAGCTGTGGCGGATCAGGGCAGCCGAAGTGATCCTGGCACAAGGCGCGATCGAGCGCCCTTTGGTGTTCGCCGGAAACGACGTGCCCGGAGTCATGCTGGCCTCGGCCGCGCGCACCTATCTGCACCGCTACGCGGTTGCAGTCGGCCGATCGGTCGCAGTGATGGCGGCACAAGACAGCGGCTGGCGCGATGCTTTCGCCCACGCCCGTGCCGGCGTGAACATTGCGGCAATTGTCGAGGTGCGGGAGACAGTAACTCCGGCGCTGCTCGATGAGGCGCAAGCCTTGGGGATCGCCGTGCAACTGGGGCACAGCGTGATCGAGGTGCATGGCCGCCACGCCGTCAAGGATGTTACCACGGCTCGCAACGACGGTACCGCAGTTAACCGGCTTACCTGCGACGCACTGCTGATGGCCGGCGGGTGGACCCCCAGCGTGCACTTGTGGTCGCACAGCAAGGGCACACTCGCCTGGGACGAGGCGCTGGGCGCCTATGTCCCCGACCGGGCCAACGAAAATGTCCGCTGCGTTGGAGCCTGCTCGGGCACATGGAATTTCGGTAGCGGTATGGTGATCGACAGGCTGCCCACGCCGCGTAACCAGGCCAAGATCAAGGCGTTCGTCGATTTCCAGAACGACGTGACCGCCAAGGACATCGATCTCGCCGTGCGCGAGGGCTTCAAATCGATCGAACACATAAAGCGCTATACCACCACCGGCATGGCCACCGATCAGGGCAAGACCTCGAACCTCAACGGCCTGCAGATCGCCTCGAAGGCGCTAGGCCGCCACGCGACCGAGGTGGGTCTCACCACGTTTCGCCCGCCCTATACCCCGCAAACCTTCGGAGCCCTGGCGGGACATGCCCAAGGCGCATTGTTTCAGCCCATCCGCAAGACGCCCATCGATGGCTGGGCAGAGGAAAACGGCGCGGTGTTCGAACTGGTCGCGCAGTGGCGGCGGGCGCGATATTTCCCGCAAGCCGGGGAAGACATGCACGCCGCGGTCAACCGCGAATGTCGCGCGGTCCGTTCGGCGGTGGGAATCTTCGATGCTTCGACGCTGGGCAAGATCGAAGTGGTCGGCCCCGACGCCGCCGAGTTCCTCAACCGGATGTACACCAACCCGTGGAAGGCGCTCGAGCCGGGCCGGTGCCGCTATGGCCTGCTGCTGAGAGAAGACGGGTTCATCACCGACGACGGGGTTTCGGCGCGGCTGGCCCGGGACCGGTTTCATCTGACCACGACCACCGGTGGCGCGGCGCGGGTCCTGAACATGATGGAAGACTACCTCCAGACCGAGTGGCCAGAACTCGATGTCTGGCTGACCAGCACAACCGAGCAATGGGCGGTCATAGCGCTGCAGGGGCCACTGGCGCGGCAGGTGCTCGAGCCGCTGGTCGAGGGCATCGACCTCTCGCCCGAAGCATTCCCGCACATGGCGATCCGCGAAGGGACGATCTGCGGCGTGCCGACCCGATTGTTCCGGGTCAGTTTCACCGGGGAGCTGGGCTTCGAGATAAATGTCCCGGCTGCTTATGGCCGGGCCTTGTGGGAGCGGCTCATGGACGTGGGGGCGGCCTTTGGCATCACGCCATACGGGACCGAGGCGATGCACGTGCTGCGGGCAGAGAAGGGCTTTGTCATTGTCGGGCAGGACACCGACGGAACGGTGACGCCCGATGACGCAGGGCTCGACTGGGCGGTCGGTAAAAAGAAGTCCGATTTTGTCGGCAAGCGAAGCCTGTCGAGGCCGGATATCGTTGCGGAGGGGCGCAAGCAGCTGGTCGGTCTGCTGACAGACGATCCCGCAGTGGTGCTCGAAGAAGGTGCGCAGATCGTGGCCGATCCCGACCAGCCGATACCTATGACGATGATCGGCCATGTCACCTCGGCATACTGGAGCGAAGCGCTCGGCCGCTCGATCGCGCTGGCGCTGGTGGCGGGCGGGCGGCAGCGGATGGGCGAGGTGCTCTATGTCCCGATGCCGGGGACGGTGATCAGTACAAAAGTCAGCGGCACGGTGTTTTACGATCCAGAAGGAGCGCGGCTCAATGGCTGATGCGCTGCTCCGCACGGATCCGGTTTCAGGTCGGGCTTTTGCCGGCGATGGTGTAAAAATCAGCCTCGCTCCGCCCATGGCCCGGTATTCGCTGCGGGCGCGCCAGCCGGAAGTGCTTGAACGGCTGCTCGGGCTCAAGCTGTCACGGCAGATCGGTGCAACCCTGAACGGCGCGGCATGCTTGGGCCCGGACGAATGGTTGCTGCGCGCACCTGCGGGTACATCGCTGACAACGGCCGCAGGGCTGCCGGTGGCGATCACCGAAGTCAGCGAACGCTCGGTCTGCCTGATCGTCGAAGGGGTGCGCGCCGCCGAAGTGCTCGCTGCTGTCTGTCCGCTCGATCTGGATCGGTATGCCCTGGGCCGGGCTACGCGCACAGTGTTCGAGACGGTGGAAATAGTCTTGCTCCGGACTGGCGAGGAACGGTTCGAAGTCGAAGTATGGCGCAGCTTCGCGCCGTGGCTCAACACGTCACTGCAAACAGCGGCGGGACAGCTGCGCTAAGGGGGAATGAATGGCGGATTGGACGACGGATATCGATACTGGAGCCTTCGGTCAGTCCAACCGCCGCCTGGGCGGGATGATCGTGAACCCCGCGGTGTTCATTCCGACAGCGCTGATTTCGTTCGCGGTGATCGTATACAGTCTGGTTGCTTCGCAATCCTCTGCCGACTTTTTCGCCGCGCTGCGCACCGGCGTGGTGACGCACTTCGACTGGTTCCTGATGTCGGTCGGCAACCTGCTGCTGCTTTTCTGCGTCGGCTTGGCGCTATCGCCGCTGGGCAAAATCAGGATTGGCGGCAAGGGCGCCACGCCCGATTATTCGCGGCTATCGTGGTTCTCGATGCTGTTCGGCGCGGGCATGGGAATTGGCCTCGTTTTCTACGGGGTGGGCGAGCCGGTGACCCATTTTAGTTCGTCGCTGGGGGGCGGAACAGGTGCCCCGCTGGGCGGCGCACCGGGCAATCCCGCCGCCGCGCGCAGCTTGGCGATGGCCGCAACGATTTTCGATTGGTCGCTCCACCCATGGGCGATATTCGCAGCAACCGGTTTGGCATACGCGGTGTTTGCCTATGATTTTGCCATGCCGCTGTCGATGCGGTCGGCCTTCTATCCGATGTTCGGCAAGGCGGCTTGGGGCAGGGCGGGCGATCTGATCGAGGTGCTGGCCGTGCTTGCGACCATCTTCGGCCTCGCCACATCGCTCGGGCTCGGCGCGCAGCAGGCGATGGCCGGGATTACCTACCTTTATGGGATTGCCAGCTCGCCCATCGCAATCCTTGGGCTGATCGCGATCATGGCCGCGATCACGTTCCTGTCGGTTCGCGGCGGCATCGATCGCGGGATCCGCATCTTGAGCGAGGCCAATATGTGGGTCGCCGCGGCCCTGCTGATGTTCGTTCTGGCGACCGGGCCGATACTGCAATTGCTTGGCGATTTCATCACCAACATCGCCAACTACTTCAAACTTCTGCCCGCGCTGTCGAACCCGGTCGGGCGCCGCGATCCGGGGTTCTATGACGATTGGTCGGTCTATTACTGGGCTTGGTGGATCAGCTGGGCACCGTTTGTCGGCATGTTCATGGCGCGCATTTCGCTGGGGCGAACGGTGCGCGAATTCATCGCCGGGGCGATGATTGCGCCAAGCCTGCTCGGGATAATCTGGCTGACGATCTTCGGCGATGCCAGCATTGCCGAAATAACTGCCGGTCAGGCCCCGAAACTGGCGAAGGCGACGCTGGAGACGCAGTTGTTCGTGCTGCTGGGATCGCTCCCCTGGGCGCAGGTTACATCATTCGTGGCAATCGCGCTGATCCTGATCTTTTTCGTCACCGGATGGGATTCGGGCACATTGGTGATCGACACGATGACCGCTGGTGGCCGCACCGATACGCCGCTGCGCCAAAAGGCGATCTGGCTGTTCGCAGTCGGCGCGATCGGCGTAGTCCTGCTGCTGAGCGGCGGGCTCAACTCGCTTCAGGCCGGGGCGATCGCGACCGGACTGCCTTTGGCGCTGATCTTGCTGCTGATGTGCTGGGGAACGCTCAAGGGTCTGCTCGCGTTGCATCGTGCTGGCCCGGCGTCCGGGTCAGATACCGAGCAATGACGGCCGAGTCCGGCGAGAGCTATGACTTCGTGATCGTCGGCGCGGGATCGGCCGGCTGTGTGCTGGCCGAGCGGCTCAGTGCCGATGGAACCAACCGCGTCCTGTTACTCGAATTCGGCGGCAGTGATCGGTCGATCTTCATCCAGATGCCCGCCGCGCTGGCCTATCCAATGAATACCCGGCGGTGGAACTGGGGCTACGAAAGCGAGCCCGAACCGAACCTCAACGGTCGGCGTTTGAACTGTCCGCGGGGCAAGGGACTGGGCGGCTCGTCCTCGATCAACGGGCTGGTGTACGTCCGCGGCAATGCACTCGATTTCGAACGCTGGCAGAATGAGGAAGGCGCACGCGGCTGGGGCTATGCCGATGTCTTGCCCTATTTCAAACGGGCCGAAAGACGGGCGGAGGGCGGCAATGAATATCGTGGCAGCGAGGGTCCGCTCTCGACGACCTACGGCACACTGCGCAATCCGCTTCACCAAGCCTGGCTCGATGCTGCAGGGGAGGCTGGTTACGGACTGACCGAAGATTACAACGGCTTCCGCCAGGAAGGGTTCGGCCGGATGGACATGACTGTCCGCAACGGATCGCGGTGTTCGGCAGCCAAAGCGTATCTCTATCCGGCGCGCAAGCGGGCGAACTTGCGCGTGATCCAGCACGCCTTGGCCACGCGGGTGCTGTTCGAAGGCAAACGTGCCGTGGGCGTCGAATTCGAGCGCGGTGGAAAGCTGCATCAGGCTCACGCGGACCGTGAGGTGATCCTGTCGGGTGGGTCGATCAATTCGGTCCAGCTGCTCAAGCTTTCGGGCATCGGGCCGGCACA
>JANXSP010000146.1 GCA_025356575.1 Novosphingobium sp. | reverse complement strand
TACCGCGGTGCCGATCCCAAGGTTCTGAGCACCACCGGTGGTACGGTTACCGGTCTCGTCCCGGGCAAGACCGGCACGTTCGACTATGGCGCGGGTGATACCACTGCGCTCAGCTTCATGCTCAACGGTTTGCTCGACTTCGGCAGCGACAATGGCCTCCAAGGCTTTGTCGGCGGCGGCGTCGGGGTTGCCCGCGTAGAGATCAAGGACTCGATCAACTCGCAGGGACCTGGCTTCCTCAACGATTCGGATACCCGTTTCGCTTACCAGGCACTCGCCGGCGTTCGTGCGCCGATCAGCGACCACTGGGACGTCGGGATCAAGTACCGCTTCTTCAACGTCAACAACGTCAACATCGTCGACACTGCCGGTCGTCCGATCAACACGCGCTGGCGTTCGCACAGCCTGATGGGCAGCTTCATCTACAACTTCGGCGGCCCCGAGCCGGTCGAAGTGGTAGTCGCTCCCCCGCCGCCGCCGGTTATCGTTGCGCCTCCGCCGCCGCCGCCCGTCGTGGTTGCGCCGGTTTGCAACAAGGGTCCGTACATCGTGTTCTTCGACTGGGATAAGTCGAACATCACGCCCGAAGCGGCGACCATCCTCGACAGCGCAGTCACGGCCTATGGCAGCTGCGCCAACGTTCCGGTCATGCTGGCAGGTTACACCGATCGTTCGGGTAGCGTTACCTACAACCAGGGCCTTTCGGAACGCCGGAACGCTTCGGTTCGTTCGTACCTGTCGACCCACGGCGTGCCCGATGGCGCGATCACCAGCCAGGCGTTTGGTGAAAGCAACAACCGCGTGCCCACCGCCGACGGTGTCCGCGAACTGCAGAACCGCCGCGTCGAGATCACTTACGGTCCGGGTTCGGGCATGTAAGGATCGCCTTGCGCGACCGTACACGACTAATGGGGAGGGGGCCGGAGCGATCCGGCCCCTTTTTCGTATGGCCCAACCAACCTGTAGGCCCCCGAATTGACTATCCGCTTCAATCCGCAAAATCTGTAGGAACGACGTGAGCGAACCCGCTTCCCGACCGGCCATCGCCGCTCCCGAACGCGCGCGCCGCACCGGCTCGCAAGCTACCGCCAGCGCCTTGGGCACAGCCCCGATCCACCCGCAGCGACCCCAGCGCCCGCGCGAGTTGCAGGATCCGCTCAACTTCCATCTCTATCACCCACTCGCCTGGCAGCTCGCCCGGCTGCTGGCGCGAACCCCGGTCACGCCCAACATGGTCTCGGTCGCCGGCGGCAGCCTCGTCGTCATGGCCGCAATCGTCTATGCCCAACTGTGGCCGTTCCTCCCGTCGTGGCCCTGGTCCGCGCTGCTCGGCCTGCTCCTGCATATGGGCTGGCACGTCGTCGACGGCGCCGATGGCGATCTCGCCCGGCTCAAGCGTATCTCGAGCCCGCTGGGCGAGATGGTCGACGGCTTGTGCGACTATCTCAGCCACATCGTCCTCTACCTGATCCTCGGCTGGTTCCTGGCGCGCACGATGGGCGGGCTGGGTTGGGCGCTGATGGTGGCCGCCGGGCTCAGCCATATCGTCCAGTCCAACCACGTCGAGGTCCAGCGGCGCTTTTACATGTGGTGGGTCTACGGCACACCGTGGCTCAACAATGCCCGCCAGCAAGACGCGCTCGAGCCCGATCGCGCGCTGCGCCATGGGCTCGGCTGGCTGGCCGACCTCTACCTGCGCCTGTCTGCCGGGATGACCCCGCATGCCCAGCGAATCGATCTCGCGGTAACCGCGGCACAGCATCAGCCCGACGCTCTTGAACGTATCCGCGCCGCCGTCCGTGCCGAGGCCGGGCCCTTGCTCGCGCTCGAAAAGTTGCTCGGGCCCAACCCGCGCGCGATCGTGCTGGGGCTGTCGATGCTGGCGCGTAGCCCGCTGTACTATTTCCTCTATCAGTCGGTATTGCTCAACGCGCTGTTGGTGCTCTCCATCCGCCGTCACAACGCCGCCGCCCAACGGATCGCCGCGCGCATTTCCGATTCGTAGGCCGGCGCGCGGCGTGGCATGATCGCCGCTCCGCACAAGGATCCTCCCGATGCTCCACGAATCGCTGCTCGAGGCCGCGCGCGCGATCGCCGAACCGATGGTCGCCCTGCGGCGCGCCATCCACGCCGAGCCCGAACTGGGTCTCCACACTCCCGCCACGCGCGACAAGGTCCGGGCCGCGCTGGCCCACCTTCCGCTCGAATGGCGCGAAGGTCCATCGACCACGGGGATCATGGCCCTGCTCAAGGGCGGCCAGGACGCGGGCACCGGTCCGCGCCGCCACGTCCTCTTGCGCGGCGACATGGACGCGCTGCCCATAAGCGAGGAGACCGGGCTCGACTTTGCCTCGCGCATTCCCGGCGCCATGCATTCGTGCGGCCACGACACCCATACCGCGATGCTCGCCGGCGCCGCCGAGATCCTCTGCGCGCGCCGCGATGAACTCGCCGGCGACGTCAGCTTCATGTTCCAGCCCGGTGAGGAAGGGTTTCACGGCGCCCGCCACATGATCGACGACGGCTTGCTCGACCCGCTGCCCGATGCCGCGTTCGCGCTGCACATCATGCCCAACAGCCCGCACGGGCTGGTCGTCGGCCGCGCCGGCGCACTGATGGCCGCCACCGACACGCTCGAGGTGATCTTCGAAGGGCGCGGCGGTCATGCCTCGATGCCGCACGATACGATCGATCCGGTACCCGCGGCGTGCCTGTTCGTGACCGCGCTGCAGGGGGTTATCACGCGCCGCTTCAACGCCGCCGATGCGGTCGTCGCCAGCGTCACCCAGATCGCCGCGGGCCCGGCGAGCAACGTCATTCCCGACCGGGTGACCATTGGCGGCACGTTGCGCACGCTCTCGCCCGAAAACCGCGCCCAGCTGCCTGCGCTGATCGAGACGCTCGCCGGCGGGATCGCCGCGGCGCACGAAATGACCGCGCGGGTGACGATCACTCCGGGGTTTCCCGTCACCGTCTGCGATCCGCGCGCGGTCGACCTGGGCGAAACCGTGGCCCGCGCATTGTTCGGCGGCGCGGATGCGTTCCACCGCCTGCCCAGCCCGATCATGGGTGCGGAGGATTTCTCGTATGTCCTGGAAAAAGTCCCCGGCGCGATGTTCTTCCTCGGCGTGGCCGCGCCCGATGCCGATTGGGCGCGCTGCCCGGGCATCCACTCGGCGCGGATGATCGTCGACGAAGCTGCTCTGCCGCGCGGCGCGGCCCTGCTCGCCGGGCTGGCGGCCCGGTTCCTGGCCAGCGGATTCGCATGAGGACCAGCAATTTCGCTTAAGGATTGGTGCACCCGACAGGATTCGAACCTGTGACCCCTGCCTTCGGAGGGCAGTACTCTATCCAGCTGAGCTACGGATGCGCGAGGCCGCGGTTAGCAGCGCCCCGCGCGGGGCGCCAGAGATTTTGCCGTGGCGCGGCTTGTCGCGCGCGCGGCACGGGTTAGCGATTTGGCAACCGCAACGCACTAAGCCGATCCGATGAACGCAATTCCTCCTTCGATGACCGGCTCGGCGCCGCAGGCCGCGCTGCCGGGTAGCGGGCGCGCCGAGTTTGGCCAGGCTTCGGCGAGCTCGATGAGCATGCGCTGGTCCGCGCTTCACGATGCCGCGGCGATCGTAGCGACGCTGGCCGGGATCGCGGCCGAGCCGCAGCGTCCCGAGCAGCGCAACTATCCCGCGCTGATGCGCGAGGCCGGGGGATGGCGCCGCGCGCTGGCCGAACAGGGCGTCGACGATCTGGCGGCAATGATGGAACCGGGGCTGACCGCGCTCCTTGCGGTCCACGCCCGCGGTGCCGATCCCGCGGCGCCCGCGCTGGCGCTGTGGCAGGAGTTTCATATCGCGCGCGCGGCGTTGCTGACGCTGGCCCCGCCCGCCGCGCATCGGACTCCGCGCCGCACCGCCTGAACGCTTGCACGGTTCCCGCTCTGTTCCTAACACGGAGCATGGCCGAATCGTCTTCCCAATGCATCTTGGATCCGGGTCTTGCTGAGGCCGGCGTGGCCCGGTCCGGCCCCGCTCATACCGGCCCTTCCCATACCGGCCCCGCCCATGCCGGCCCCGCCCATGTCGGCCAAGTCGCCGAGGAACGCGCCGCTCTGGCGGTGGCACGCGGGATTTGCCGATTGTTCGCGCGCAACGACGTGTGGTGCATCACCGAAATGACGCTGCCGTCCAAGACCGGCGGGAGCAACCGCCGCGCCGATCTGATGGGGATCGACCCCAAGGGCCGGATCATCATCGTCGAGATCAAGGTCAACCGCGCCGACCTGCTCGGCGACACCAAGTGGACCGATTACCTCGATCACTGCGACCGGTTCTATTGGGGCCTGCCCCCGCACCTCGACCGCGCCTGTCTCGATCACGCGGGCTTTCATCCCGAACACTGTGGGGTGATCCTGGCCGATGGCTACGACGCCGAGATCGTCCGCCCCGCGCCTTCGCTTGCGCTCAACGCCGCGCGCCGCAAGGCCGGGATCGAGCGACTCGCCCGCGCTTCGCTCCGCCGCCACTTGGTTACCCGCGATCCCCACTGCGCCCCGTGGGGCGGGGAGGGGTAAATCTTTGCGCCTGCGAAGGCGGCGACCTCGGGTTGCAGCGTGGTGGTTCAGGGCCTGAGCCCTGCGCCTCCGCGGCAGAGCAAGAATGCCGCGGGGCTTGCGCCCTTAACCTCCCACTTTCTCAGCCGCCAGCCGGCTCATCAGCAGCGCCGCGCGTTTGGCCTGGCGCCAGATGCTGGGGAGGTCGACGGTCTCGTTCGCGGTGTGGTCTCCCGTACTTGCCGGGCCGAGCCCGACGAGGCTGTCGACATCGGCAGCGACGAAGCTGATGTCGCCCGCGCCGCGCTTGAGCGGATCGAGCTCGCCCATCGCGGGCAGGCCCATCGCCGCGTTGACGGCGTTGAGCCGCGCGAGCAGTGCGCGGTTGCCCGGGGTCGGGGCCATCGGCGGGTAGCCATCGTCGAGCGCCAGCGTGGCGGTTGCCCCGGGATACGGGCGCGCGACGATCTCGGCCATTTTGGCCCGCGCACGCGCGATTTGATCGGGGGTCAGCCCGCGTAGATCGCCGCGCGCCACGGCTTGCCCGGCGATAATGTTGGTCTTGCCCGTGGCGGCGGCGTGGGCTTGATCGGGGGCAAGGGCCGCGCTCGCCCCGCCCGCGATCAATCCGACGTTAAAGGTGAGGTTGGGTTCGGCCAGTTCGGTGCGGAACGCGGCGATGATCCGCGCGAGCGCATAGATCGCGCCGTCGCCCGCGCTGCTCGAGAACACCCCACTGCTGTGGCTGCTGCGCGCGGTGACGGTGATCGTCCAGTCGGTCGCCGAACGCCGCGCGACCGAGCCCATGTCGAGGCCGCCATCGCGCGCGAGTCCCTCGAAATCGAGCGCGGCGTCGGCGCGCTTGCCCGCCGCGACAAGATCGGCGCGGGCCAGCGCCAGCGGCTCGCCCGAATCCTCCTCGTCGCCGGTGAGGACGACTTCGATGTTGGCGCGCACCAATGTCCCCGCGGCCTGCATCGCACGCAGCGCCGCGATCATCAGCACGTCGCCGCCCTTGTCGTCGCTGACCCCGGGCCCGCGCACGTGCGTCGCATCGAGCACCATGTATTTCTGAAACGGCGAATCGGCCTCGAACACCGTGTCGAGGTGCCCGATCAGCAGCAGCCGCTTGCGCCCCGCGGCACCGTGGTGGACCGCGATCAGGTGGCCCGCGCGCCCGGTTTGCGCCATCGGGACCCAGCGCACGGCAAAGCCCAGCGCCTCGAACTCGGGCCGCAGCATCTCATACACCGCGTGCACCCCGGCCGAATTGCGCGACCCGCTGTTCTGATCGACCATCCGCTGAAGCAGCGCGAGCGAGCGAGCTTGTTCGGCATCGACCGTAGTGAGCATGACCTGCTCACGCGCGGACGGCGCGCGGCGTGGGCCGAAGCTGGGATGAGGCTGAGCGCAGCGACGGCGAGAGCGAGAGCGGGCTTGATCATTCTTTCGTTTAGAGAGCTCCGGCTTTCTTGCGAATGAAACTTTCGCGCGCCCACGCAAGCCGGAGCCTCAGGCGGTGTGGGGTAGTCCCATCCGGCCTGAGGTCCCCGCCTGTGCGGGGAATCGAAAAACCTACGAAGCGAGGCCAGACCAACAGTCCCGCGCAATTATCTTGCTATTTGTTGCAATGCACCCTAACTGCCCCTCCAGCGATCGGCGCGCGGGTCTTGTCCCGGCGCAGTTCGGGGCAGCGTGAGGTTGGCGTTTCAACGCCTGGACCCGCCCCGGCTTACGATGGCCGACATCGCAACAAGCTTCCTTCTTCACGCAGGGTCGCCAACGACACCTCGCTTCGCCGCGCGTGCTTTGCATCCAGCAACCGCGCGCCGCGCCGCTTTATTTTGAAAGAATCCCATGTCCTATTTTACCGACCTTGGCCTCGCCGAGCCGATCATTCGTGCGCTCGAGACCAAAGGCTATGCCGATCCCACCCCGATCCAGCGCCAGGCGATCCCGGCGTTGCTCGCGGGCCGTGATCTGCTCGGAATCGCGCAGACCGGCACCGGCAAGACCGCGGCGTTCTCGCTGCCCTCGCTCCACCGCCTGGCCGCCGATCCCAAGCCGCGGATGAACGCATCGTGCCGCATGCTGGTCATGTCGCCGACGCGCGAACTTGCCGCGCAGATCGCCGAAAACATGCGCGGCTACGCCAAGTACCTGAACCTTTCGGTCCAGTGCATCTTCGGCGGCGTGCCCGTGGGCAAGCAGGCGCGCGCGCTGGTGGGCGGGACCGACGTCCTCGTCGCCACCCCCGGCCGCCTGCTCGACCTGATCGACCAGCGCGCGCTGACGCTGCGCAATGTCGAGATTTTCGTGCTCGACGAAGCCGACCAGATGATGGACCTCGGGTTCATCGTCCCGCTTAAGCGCGTCGCCAACATGCTCCCCAAGGAGCGTCAGAGCCTGTTCTTCTCGGCGACGATGCCCAAGGCGATCGCCGATCTCGGCCGCCAGTTCATCAACGATCCGGTGCGCGTCGAGGTTGCCCCGCAGGCGACGACGGCCGAGCGCGTCGATCAGTTCCTGACCTATGTGAACCAGAACGAGAAGCAGGCGCTGCTGACCATGCGGCTCAAGGACGAGCGCGTCGAACGCGCGCTGGTGTTCAGCCGGACCAAGCACGGCGCCGATCGCGTGGTCCGCCATCTGCTCGCCGCCGGGGTTCAGGCCGCAGCGATCCACGGCAACAAGAGCCAGGCGCAGCGCACCGCTGCGCTGCAAGGGTTCAAGACCGGTGCCACGCGCGTCCTGGTCGCGACCGATATCGCCGCGCGCGGGATCGACGTGACCGGCGTCAGCCACGTCTTCAACTACGAGATGCCCAACGTGGCCGAACAGTACGTCCACCGCATCGGACGCACCGCCCGCGCGGGGGCCGACGGCATCGCGGTGAGCTTCGTGGCGCCCGACGAAAAGGCCTATCTCCGCGACATCGAGAAGCTGACCGGGGTCAAGCTGATGCCGCAACCGCTGCCCGAGGACTTTGCGCGCGAGGCCGCCAAGCTCCCCGCGCCGCTCAAGCGCAACGACGAACCGACGCGCGAATACGGCGGCGCCCGCAGCGGCCGCGCCACGCAGAACCGCGGGAGCGGAAACGGTCATGGCGGGAATGGCGGGCAGGGCCATGGCGGTAACGGGGGCCAGGGCCATCATCGCGGCGGTCAGGGGCGTGACAGCCAGCATTCGGGGGCGAGCAAGTCCAACTACAACCCGATGGGCGGCCATGCCAGCCCGCCCAAGAACGATCGCGCAGGCGGCCGCCCGCAAGGCGAGCGCGGCGTGGTCGCCAATCCGGCGCGTGAAGGCGAGCCGCGCGGCGAACAGCGCCGGTACGCCCCGCGCGGTCCCGGTGGCCATGGCGGCGGAAACAACCACGGCGGCGGCGGCGGCAACGCAGTCGGCGCACACCGCAGCAAGGTGCGGCGCGCAAGCTGAGCGCCAACGTTCGTCATTCCCGCGCACGCCGGAACCCAGAGCAGCAGGTCACACTCCCTCGCCCTGGGTCCCTGCGTTCGCGGGGATGACGGGTGGCGCATTTGGATCGGTTAACTCCCGAACACGCAAATCGCTGTCTTACATCACGGCGGCGCGGCATAAGGCGGACATCGTGATGATGTCCCCCCGCCGCGCCGTTTTTTTTGGGTTCTGGACCCCGTCGACTGCCAGGGCGCAGCGATGACCGGCTGGGCGATCTCGGCCGCGGCGATGACGCTGATTGTCGCCGCGCGCTATCTCGTGACCAGCGGGGCCTTCGCGCTGGCGACGCGGTTCGCGCGGCCCGGGGCTTATGCCGGTCTCGCGCCCCAGATCCGCCGAGAGATCGCCTGGTCGCTGGCATCCGCCGCAATCTATGGGGTGCCCGCGGGCATTGCTGCGTGGGGCTGGCAGCAGCGCGGGTGGACGCTGATCTACACGCGGCTGAGCGATTACCCGCTGTGGTACCTGCCGGTCTCGCTCCTGCTTTACCTGCTGGCGCATGACACCTGGTTCTACTGGACCCACCGCTATCTCCATCGTCCGCGCCCGTTCCGCGCGGCGCATGCGGTCCACCACGCCAGCCGTCCGCCGACCGCGTGGGCGGCGATGAGCTTCCACCCGCTCGAGGCGCTGAGCGGAGCGTTCGTCATCCCGCTGCTGGTGTTCGCGATTCCCGTCCATGTCGCGGTGCTGGGGCTGGTGCTGGCGGTGATGACGCTTATGGGGGTCACCAACCACATGGGGTGGGAGCTGTTCCCCCGCGCGCTTGTTCATTCGCGGTTGGGCGGATGGCTGATAACCGCGAGCCATCATCAGCGCCACCACGAGGACTATCGATGCAACTACGGGCTCTATTTTCGCGTGTGGGACCGCCTGTGCGGGACCGACCGCGGGCTCGCGCTGCCGCGTTGAGCCGGTTGGCCGGGGCGCTGGCGGTGGCAGCGGGGGCGGTGCTCCTGACCGGCGCCGGAACTCTCGCTCCGCTTGCCGCGACGGGCGAGGTCCATGTCGCCGTCACGGGATTACGCGATACGCGCGGGCAAATCCTCGCCTGCATTACCGCCTTGCCGCGCGCGTTTCCCGATTGTGCCAAGGATCCCGCCGCGCACAAGCTGGCAGTGCCGGCGCGCGGTACCGTGGCGCTCGATTTTACCGGGATCGCGCCGGGCCGCTATGCGATCGCGCTGATCCATGATGAAAACGGCAACGGCAGGATGGACATGCGGCTGTTCATGCCGCGCGAGGGATACGGCTTCTCGCGCGATGCGGCGGTCCGTCTCGGCCCGCCCAGCTTTGCCAGTGCCGCCTTCGCGGTGGGCGCCGAAGCGCAGCGTCAGACGATCCGCGTGCGCTATATGATGTAGCCCGGTTGCAGGGCGGCGCGGTGCGGCGTAGCGCGCGCTGGTGATCGCGCCCGAACCTGGCCCAGCTCCCGCCCCTGCCGCCGCTCCTGCCCCTACTCGGGCCCTTGCCGCTTCTGCGCCGCTGCTCGGACCGTTCCGCTATCCCGCCTTCCGCGCGATCTGGATTGCCAACCTGACCTCGAGCATCGGCTCGATGATCCAGTCGGTCGGTGCCGCGTGGCTGATGACCGAGCTGACCCGCAGCCATGTCCTGATCGCGCTGGTGCAGGCTTCGGCAACGATCCCGATCATGCTGTTCGGGGTGTTCGCCGGGGCGATCGCCGACAATTTCGACCGGCGCCGGGTGATGCTCGCCGCGCAATGCGGCATGCTCGCGATCTCGAGCGTCCTGGCGCTCCTGACCCAGGCCGGCGCGATCACCCCCGCGCTGCTGTTGGTCATGACCCTGGGGGTCGGCACAGGCACCGCGATCAACGCGCCGGCGTGGCAGGCATCGGTGCGCAGGACCGTTGGGCCGCGCGACCTGCCGCAGGCGATCTCGCTCAACACCATCGCCTTCAATCTGGCGCGCAGCGTCGGACCGGCGCTGGGCGGCCTCCTGATCTCGATCACCACGGCCGCTGCCGCATTCGCGGTCAATGCCGCCAGTTACCTCGCGATGATCATCGTCCTGCTGCGCTGGCGACCCGCGCCAAACCCTGGGAATGGACAGCGCGAACGCCAGCCGATGCTCGCCGCGATCGCCGAAGGCGTGACCTATTCGGCACGCTCGCGCCCGATCCGGCGGATCCTGGCGCGCGGGCTGGTGATCGGGTTTGGGGTCGCCGGGTATCAGGCCCTGCTCCCGGCGGTGGCGCGCGACCGGCTCCACGGCAGCGAGATCGAGTACGGGCTGATGCTCGGCGCATTCGGGATCGGCTCGATCCTCGTCGCACTGGTGGTGGGCCGGGCGCGCCGACGGTGGGGCAGCGAGACCGTGATCGGGGCTGCGACGATCGCGTTCATCCTGGCCGAGCTGACGATTGCCCAAGCGACCGCACTGCCACTCGCGCTGGTGGCTACGTTCCTGGCCGGGGCCGGTTGGGTCGCGGCGCTCACGTCGCTCAACATCGCGATGCAATTGCGCTCGCCCGAGGCGATCCTCGGGCGCTGCCTGTCGCTTTACCAAGCGGTGACGTTCGGGGGGATGGCACTGGGCGCATGGGCCTGGGGAGTGGCTGCCGATGCGGTCAGCCTGACGTTTGCGATCCACGCCGCGGCGGTTTGGCTAGCGCTCTCGCTGGTGCTGATGCGGTTGTTCGCGCCGATGCCGGGGCGCGACGAAGGGCGGATCGATGCCGCGCCGCCAATAGCGGAAGCGGCGGAAGAAGCCGGCGCGACTTAACCGATAATTTACCATGTTGCGCCAGAACGGCTGCAACAGGGACACTACGGGGACAGGGCATGGATACGCTTCGGGGAAATTTCATCGATCGCGGCGAGAGCATCGACGATCTCCGCGACTACGATGCGCCCGCCGACGATGCCCGCCGTGAAGCTCCGCCCTCGCCGATCGGCCAGGACGAACGCCGCATGCAGGTGCGCGCCTACAATCACTGGGCGAGCATGCTGGGTGAACGCAGCTTCCCCTCGATCGAAGACTTGGTGCCCGCCGATCTTCCCGATTTCGGCCCGTATAGTGTGCTGCTCGATTTCACCGGCGGGATCGACAATCCGGCGGTCCCGTTCCTGGGCGCGACTCTGGCCGAAGAATGCGGCGCGCTTGGCCCGATCGGCCAGCTCAGCGATGTTCCGACGCGTTCGCTGCTGTCGCGGATCACCGATCACTACATGCAGATCCTCGCCAACCAGGCGCCGATCGGATTCGAAGCAGAGTTCGTCAACCAGCGCGGCCAGACCGTGCTCTATCGCGGCATCCTGCTGCCGTTCTCGAGCGATGACGAGTCCATCGATTTCATCTACGGAGTGATCAACTGGAAGGAAATCGCCGACCAGCACACCACCGACGAACTCCTGCTCGAGGTCGAGAACGCGCTCGAGCCCTACGGCGATCCGATCGCGGATATTCCCGTTGCGCGCCAGGAAGCATTGACCGAATGGGCGGACGGCCCGGTCGACGAGAGCGCCGCGATCCTCGATCTTTCGGCGGCACTGCCCGCGGGCGGAATGGACTGGCCCGAGCCCGGCTTCGGCACCGCGGCCGCGGCTGCGGATGACGCACTGGGCGTCGGCGCGTTCGAACTGGCGGCGCCGTTCGAACTGCCCGCCAGCCCTGCCGAAGACATGGCTCTGGCCGATTGGCTCGCTTCGGCCCGCGAACTCGCCCAAGCCGCGCAAGGCTCCGAAGACCGCACGCGACACGCGCTTTATGCCGCGATCGGGCGGGCATACGACTTCTCGCTGGCCGCGGCCGAGGTTCCGGGTGAGTTCACCGAACTGCTCGAGGATGCGGGCCTGACGATGCAGGATCGGGCGCCGATGACCCCCGTGGTCAAACTCGTGTTCGGTGCCCTCTACGACAAGACCCGGCTGACCGAATACGCCGCCGCGCTCGGCCATGCGCAGCGGCTCGCGCTGCCCCGCGGGGCGCTGTCCGATTACCTCGCGCATGCTCCCGGCGGGCTCAAGGGTGTTGTCGGCGCCGAACGCAAGCTGCGCCGCGAGGAAAGCGGCAAGGCGCCCGGGGCGCTTGAAGCCCCGCGCGACGCGCTGGCCCGCAAACTCCGCGCGGTCGCACCGACCTCGTTCGGCGACCTGGCCGGCGAAGGCGAAGAATTTGCCCTGTTGATCGCGCGGCGGATGCCCGATGGCCGTGTGATGATCGTGGGCGAAGTGCCCGAAGACCCCGCGCTGCTCGAACGCGCCGCGCGCAAGCTGCTGGGATAACGCCTTAATCCGCTGCGCCTCCGGGCCTATCGCCTGGCTCCGATAACCGCTAACGCTCGCCGCCACGGTAACCGGAGGCATCAGTGTGGCAGTCGAACAAACGCGCAGGCAGCGCCGCTGGTTAATGTGGACGCTGATCGTCCTCATCGCGCTCGCCGCCGCCGGTTTCGGCGTATTCCGCTATGCGGTAAACCACAGCACCGTTTCGATCCTCGACAAGACCGACGCGCTGTTCGGCGGGACCAAGGGCGCCAGGGTCGCCGTCAGCGGCGCCAAGTTCGGGGCAGACCCCGCCCAGCGCCTCGATGTCATTGTCCCCGACGGTCCGGCGCCGGCTCGGCCCTATCCGGTCGTGGTGTTTCTGTATGGCGGCGGCTGGCGTTCCGGCGTGCCCGAAGAATACCACTTCGTCGGACGGATGCTGGCGCGCGAGGGTTTCGTCGTGGTCCTGTCGGGCTACCGCCTGTGGCCGCAAATCCACTTCCCCGCGATGCTCGAGGACGGCGCGGCGAGCCTGCGCTGGACCTACGACCACATTGGCCAGTACGGCGGCGACCGCGAACAGATCCAGCTCATGGGGCATTCGGCGGGCGCGTATAACGCCGCCATGCTGGCGCTCGACCGCCAGTGGCTGGGGCGCGAGGGCCTCCCCGACGGGCTGATCAAAGGCGTGGTCGGACTGGCCGGGCCTTACGATTTCTATCCCTACACTTCGGACAGTACCAAGCGCACCTTCGGCATGGCGCCGCACCCCGAACTGACCCAGCCGGTCCATTTCGCCCGGGCGGACGCTCCCCCGATGCTGCTTGCCAACGGGGCCGCGGATACGCTGGTCCACGCGCGCAACGCGGTAGCACTGGCCAAAGCCCTGACCAATGCAGGCGCGCCGACCCGAGCGGTCCTGTTCGACGGGATGAGCCACGAAGGGATTCTGATGAAACTCGCGCATCCGTTCGATCGCGACCTGCGGGTCAAGACCGCGGTGCTGACGTTCCTGCGCGCGCAGTGCGTGCCGACCAGCGTTCCGATGTTTCCTGCGGCCGCACCGAATCAATCACCGGCACACGTACAGGCACAGGCACAGGCAACGGCACCTTCAGCCGCGGTTCAGGGCAAAGGCGGCTAATCCGCCGTCATGCGCGCGCTATCCCGCTTTGCCGCCAGGGCCGCCGCGTGCCTCGCCGCGCTCGCACTGACGATCCACGGAGCGGCGGCGCAATCGATCCTGCGTGACGCGGAAACCGAGGCGCTGCTTCACGACATGGCCGCGCCGCTGATCGTCGCCGCCGGTCTCGATCCGCGCAATGTCGATGTCGTGCTGGTCAACGACAGTTCGATCAACGCCTTCGTCGTCGGCGGGCAGGCGGTCTACCTCAACAGCGGGCTGATCGGCGAGGCGAGCACCGCCAACGAGGTCCAGGGCGTGATCGCGCACGAACTTGGCCACATTACCGGCGGCCATGCCATCGCGGGCGGCGACGCCTCGCGCGAATCGACCGGGATTTCGATCCTTTCACTGCTGCTCGGCGCGGCAGCGGCTGTGGCAGGCGCGGGGGATGCCGCGATGGGCGTGATCATGGCCGGGCAGCAGGCCGCGCTGGGCAAATACCTCGCCTTCAGTCGCGGCCAGGAATCGAGCGCGGATGCGGCGGGCGCGAGCTTCCTGTCGAAGGCCGGGATTTCAGGGCGCGGGTCGGTCGATTTCTTCAAGAAGCTCCAGAACCTGGAATACCGCCACGGCTATACGGCAAGCGATGAAGCGGCGTTTTACAGCACGCACCCGATGACCGGCGACCGCATCGCCACGCTCGAGGATACTTACCGGCAGGACCCGGCGTGGACCCGGCCGAACAACCCTTTGCTCGAGGCCCGCTTTCGCCGCGCGCAGGCCAAGCTGTTCGGCTTCATCGCCGAACCACAGGCGACGATGGTCGCTTACCCGCTGACAGTGAACGACGTGCCCGCGCACTATGCCCGGGCTTATGCGTGGCACAAGGAATCGTACCTCGACAAGTCGATGACCGAGGTCGACGCGCTGCTCGCCGGCGCTCCCGACGATCCCTATTTCCTCGAGCTCAAGGGCCAGGTCCTGCTCGAGGAGGGCAACCCGGCCGAGGCGCTGGTCCCGCTGCGCCGCGCCACCGCGCTGTCGGGCAACCAGCCGCTGATCGCCACCACGTTCGGCCATGCGCTGATTGCGACCGAGGATCCGGCGCATTTCGCCGAGGCCGAGACCGTGCTCAAAAACGCGGTGACGCGGGACCGGGAAAATCCGTTCGCATGGTACCAGCTCGGCGTCGTCTATGCCGCGCGCGGCGATCTGCCCCGCGCGCGCCTGGCCAGCGCCGAACAGCAGGTCATGAACCTGCAGATGAACGAGGCCCTGCGCAGCGCCGAGGCGGCCGAGGCCGGGCTCCCGACCGGGACCCCCGACTGGCTGCGCGCGCAGGACATCGCGATGCAGGCGCGCGCCGCGATTGAACACAAGCGCAAACGCCGATAGGCCCGCGGCCATGACCCAGCCTGCTCCCGCCACGCCTGTCCGTTCGCGCCTGGCCGGGGCCGCGCTCGCGGTTGCCGCGCTGGCCGTGGGGGTGGTCGGCGGAGGCTGGTGGGAAGCACGCCAGGGCAGCCCGATGCAGCGCGCTGCGGTCGAACAAGTGGTCCACGACTACATCCTCGATCATCCCGAAATCCTCCCCCAGGCAGTCGAAAAGCTGCGCCAGAACGAAACCGGCGCGCAGCTCGGCAGCGCCCGCGCCGCGCTTGAACAGGTATATCCCGGTGCAGTGCTGGGTAACCCGCAGGGCACGGTGACGCTGGTCGAATTCACCGATTACGCCTGCACCTATTGCCGCCGCAGCGTGAGCGACGTGAACGCGCTGATTGCCGCCAACCCCGATCTGCGCGTTGTCGTGCGCGAGCTGCCGATCCTGTCACCCGCTAGCGGAAACGCCGCGCGAATGGCGCTCGCCGCGGCCGAGCAGGGCAAGTACGCCGCGTTCCACGAAGCGATGTTCACACGCGGGCGACCCGATCCGGAGACGATCGCCGCTGCGGCCGCCGACGCCGGGCTCGATCTGGCGCGGGCCGAACGGGTCGCCGCGCTGCCTGCGACGGGCGCTGAAATCACGCGCAATCTCCAGCTCGCGCGCCAGCTCGGGTTCCAGGGTACCCCGAGCTGGATTGCCGGCGACGTGATCCTGGCGGGCGCGGTCGGCCAGGCCCGTCTGGCGCAAGCGGTCGCCGCCGCGCGCCGTCCTGCGGCAGGCTAGGGTTTTGCCGGTGCTGCGCCGCATCGCCCGCGCCGCGGTGACGTTCGCGGCTTTATCGATAGTGGCTCCCGTCGCAGCGTCCGCCGCCGACGACCCCGCCGGGGTGGCAGCGATGGCCCCGCTGGCGCCGCTGCGCGCCCTGCTCGCCGAGTACGCGCGCAAGGATGCCCGGCTGCAATCGATCGGCTGGAAGCTGACCCGCGCCAACGTCGGCTTTTGCGAAAGCGCGCCGCTCGCGACCGGGCTGCTGCTTCAGGATGCCATGAACTTTCGCGCCGGCGACAAGGTCCGCAGCGCGTTGGGACATCAGAGCCCGATCGCGGTCGGCGCGGTTGCGGCGGGCTCGCCCGCGGAACAGGCCGCGCTGGTCGCGGGCGACGAAATCCTCGCCGTGAACGGGGATGCAATGACCGCGCTGCCCCCGGTCGCGGCGGGAAACTACGACCGGCTGATCCGCCTCGAGGACCGGGTCGACGCGGCGCTGGCACGCAGCGGGAAGCTCTCGCTTTCGGTGCGTCGCGGGCCCGGGGGCGCACCGCGCCGGGTCGAACTGCGCGGTGAGCCGGCCTGCCCCTCGCGCTTCGAGCTATCGCCCGATATCGAAGTCGGGGCGGCCGAGGGCAAACGCGTGATCATTCATCCCGACGCCCTGCGCGAAGCGAGCGAGCCTGGGCTGGCCGTCATCGTCGCGCACGAACTGGCGCACAATCTGCTCCATCACCGCGTCCGGCTCTCCGCGGCGGGACGCAGCGCGCAGAACATCCGCGCGACCGAGCGCGAAGCCGATCGGCTGGCGGTGTGGCTGCTCGCCAATGCCGGGTACGAGCCCGAGAACACCGCGGCGTTCATGCGCAGCTTCGGCAAGCGCACCGACCCCGGCATCTTCGGCGATCGGACTCATGACAACTGGAAAGTCCGCGCCGGCACGATCGACAGCGAGGTTGCCGCGCTCCGCGCAGCCCCGCGCGATGCCAACGGCAAGTGGGACTGGCGTCCGCGGTTCAGCCCGGCCGCGCTCGCCCAGACATTCGCGCGCAAGCCCTAGGCCGCTTCGGCCACCTTGGCGTAGATACTGGCCAGCGGCTTGGCCATGACCCGGCGCAGCATCGGCACGAAGAATTCGAGCGGCTCGCTCTGATATTCCGGATCGAAGGCGGCCTGGTCGTATTTCTCGCAGAATTCGGCGCAGGCGTCGAAGTGCGGACTGCCGCGGAATTTCTCGCGTAGCTCGCGGTCCATGCCGAGGTAGTGGAAATAGTAGTAGCCCTGGAACGCGCCGTGATTCTGGCAGATGAAGTGTTCCTCCTCGGTCACGAACGGCTTGATGATCGCCGCGGCGACTTCGGGGTGGTTATAGGTCCCGAGGGTGTCGCCGATGTCGTGGAGCAGCGCCATCACGACATAGCGTTCGCCGCGTCCATCACGGTGCGCGCGAGTCGCGGTCTGGAGCGAATGCTGGAGGCGGCACACCGGGAACCCACCGAAATCGCCCTCGAGCAGCTTGAGATGGGTGAGCACCCGGCCGGGCAAATCCTTGGCAAACGCGCCGTAGTGTCCGGCGATGATCGCCCAGTCTTCCTTGGTGCCGTTGGTCATCGCGGTGAACTTGGCGCGCTCGTCGGCACCGTGGGCCACGTCGGCAGTAATTTCAGCGGAGCCCTCTGCGGGCTTATCCATCGCAATGTCCATGTCGCTCTCCTGATCGCGTACGAAATCTAACCCATCGCTGCGCCCGGCGCAAAAAGTTCTCGCATGCGCGTTTTTGGGCTAAGCACCGCGGCGATGGCCGTGCTTCCGTTTCGCCCGACGCCCTTCTTTGCCAACAAGAACCGCGCGTTCTGGCGTCTCCAGGCCGCGGGCTGGGGCGGCGCGATGCTGCTGCGCGCAATGTCGAGCCTGGCCAATGCGCAGCCGCTGTCGTTTCTGGTGATCATCCTGATCGCCACGATCACCGGGTTTTCGATTTCGCTGCTGCTGTCGATCGTGTTCCGCCAGCTGATCGCGCGGCGCCCGTTGGTGACCTGGGGGGTTACCGCGGTGGTCGTGCCGATCGCGGTCGGGATCTACGCCTTCATCGAAAGCTGGGTGATCGGGCTTTACCGGCCCGAGAGCGATACGACGTTCACCCAGTTGTTCCTGGGGGTGTTCTACCTCGATTTGACGCTGCTCGGGGCGTGGTCGGCGCTGTATTACGCGATCAACTTCTTCCTTCAGGTCGAGGAGCAGAACGACCAGCTCCTGAGGCTCGAGGCGCAGGCGACCAGCGCGCAGCTGGCGATGCTGCGCTATCAGCTCAACCCGCACTTTCTGTTCAACACGCTCAATTCGATCTCGACGCTGGTCCTGCTCAAGCAGACCGAGCCGGCCAACGCGATGCTCAGCCGGCTTTCGGCGTTCCTGCGCTATACCCTCGTCAACGAGCCCGCCGGGCGGGTCACGGTCGCGCAGGAAGTCGAGACCCTCAAGCTCTACCTCGGGATCGAGCTGATGCGGTTCGAGGAGCGGCTGCGGACCCGGTTCGTGATCGACGATGCCGCCCGCCACGCGCTGCTGCCCTCGCTCCTGCTCCAGCCGCTGGTCGAAAACGCGATCAAGTATGCAGTCTCGCCGCAGGAATCGGGGGCCGAGATTACCATAACTGCACAGCTCGTCGGCCAGAACCTTCGCATCAGCGTCTCCGACACGGGTCCGGGATTGCAAAACCCCGCGCATGACAACAGGTTGACCGGAATGTCCTTCGATGGCGGAGACCCGGTATCGACGGGCGTGGGCCTGGCCAACATCCGCGACCGTCTGGGCCAGGCTTATGGCGGAGAACATCGTTTCGAAATTCAGGATTCGCCAGAGGGCGGTTTCAGCGTCGTGATCGAAATTCCGTTCGAGCGCCGTGAAGAGGCAGTCCCCGCACCCGCTCCGCCGCGCCTTCAGGCGGCACACTGATTTCCTGCCCCGCGCCGCACCCCGCGGAGTGCCGGCCATAAGGACCACAGCATGACCATTCGCACGATCCTCGTCGATGACGAGAAACTGGCGATCCAGGGGCTCCAGCTGCGGCTCGAGAAGTTTCCCGACGTCGAGATCATCGATACCTGCGCCAACGGGCGCGAGGCGATCCGCAAGATCAAGACCGAGAAACCCGACCTGGTGTTTCTCGATATCCAGATGCCGGGGTTCGACGGATTCAGCGTGGTCAAGGGCGTGATGGAGCTCGAGCCGCCGCTGTTTGTGTTCGTCACCGCTTACCAGGAGCACGCGGTCCGCGCGTTCGAGGCCAATGCAGTGAACTATCTGATGAAGCCGGTCGACGAGGACAAACTGGCCGATACGCTCGACCGGGTGCGGACCCGCCTCACCGAGAAGCGCGGCGCCGAGGAAGCCGAGAAACTCAAGTCCGTGCTCGCCGAAGTCGCGCCCGATGCGATGGAGGCGATGCCCGACGAGAACGAGCTGGCGGGCGGGGCGCGATTCGAAAAGCTGATCAACATCAAGGATCGCGGGCAAATTTTCCGCGTCGATGTCGATTCGATCGAACGGATCGAGGCCGCGGGTGACTACATGTGCATCTACACCGCGGACAATTCACTGATCCTGCGCGAGACGATGAAGGACCTCGAACGCCGTCTCGATCCGCGCGTATTCCAGCGCGTGCACCGCTCGTGGATCGTCAACCTCAACAACGTTCGCGAGGTCAAGCCGCATACCAATGGCGAATGCTTCCTGGTGCTCGAAAGCGGCGCCGACGTGAAGGTGTCGCGCAGCTACCGCGATGTCGTCGCGCGGTTCGTCCATTAGCCCGGGATGGGCGTCACCGGGATCGCATAGCTGCGCGAGGACGTGATCAGTCCGCGGGTCACCGCGATGACCCAGACGTTGCCGACCTCGTGCCACTGCCCCGCCGGGTTGGTGTAGCGGGCCAGTGCCTCGATGAAGACCGTGTGGCCGTCGGCGGCCGGGGTCAGCCGAACGCCGCTGAGCGTGATATGGGCATATTTGGCGAACAGCTGGGTGAAATAGCCCTGCGTTTGCGCGCGCCCGCGCAGCGTCTGCGGGCCTTGCGCGGAGAACGGGACCGTCATCGGCGCATCGGCCGCGACGTATTCGTTCATCGCCGCGGCGCGCTGGCCGGCGAAATCGGCGACGAACCGCGCCGCGACTTCGGTGGGGGCCGCGATGTGTGCGCGCGGCCTGGCCGCTGCCGGTGCCAGTCCCAGTCCCAGTCCCAGCGCGGCGAACGCCAGCACGGCGGTCAGCAAGCGGATCATGGCGGTCCCTTTCATCGCGCCGCAGCCTGCACCGGCCCGCCCGGGCGGTGCTCGGCGACGATCTCCGCGGTGGTCTGGTGATTGCCGCGGTGGTCCCAGCCCGGCGGCTTGAGCAGATAGCGCAGGCGATCGGACCAGCGATCTGCGCTGCGCCATTGCCGGGCGAGCTGGCGGATGCCCCAGGTGTGGATGTCCCATGTGCGGTAGCTGTCCATCTGCTTGACCAGGCCGAACACCGGTTCTTCTTCCTCGCGCTGGAACGAGCCGAACATGCGGTCCCACAGGATCAGCGTCTGCCCGTAGTTGCGATCGAGGTATTGCGGCTGCGTGCCGTGGTGGACCCGGTGGTTGGCCGGCGTGGCGAGCACCTCGTCGAGCCAGCCCATCCGCTTGATCAGCCGCGTGTGGTTGAAGATGCCCCACAAGTTGCCGAAGAACTTCACCGCCAGCAGCATCGCCGGGGGCACTCCTGCGAACGCCAGCAGCAGGAAGCACGGCGACATCAGCCCGCCAAGGTCGAGCGCGGCGCCGCGGTTGGAAACCACCAGGTTCATCTCCTGCGACGAATGGTGCGTGGTGTGGATCGCCCAGAGGAAGCCGACGCGGTGGGCGATGCGGTGATCGGTGTAATAGGCCAGATCGTTAAGCAGGAACGCCAACACCCAGCCCCACCACACGAACGGCACGTCGAACACGCGCAAATACGTGTAGATCGGGGTGTAGACCGCCAGGAACAGCCCGCCGGTCAGGACGATCTGGATCGCGGTATTGGCGAGTGCCGCGCGCACCCCGGCGAAGGCGTCACGCTCGTCCCAGATGTGTCCCTCGGCGAAAACGTAGCTGATCCGCTCGATCGCAAGCATCGTCATGTAGGTGCCGAAGGTGATCGGCAGCCCCGCGCCATTGCCCATCGCCCGCGCGGTATATGCCAAAGCTCCGGCGATGGTGTGCAGCAGGTCCATGCGTCATTCCGGTTTCTACGGGAGCAGACGATTTGCATTGACTGACTAGGTTGTCAATGTACTTGTGTGACGTATGGCAATCCTCGCTCCATCGTACGACCGGGCCCCGGTCGCCGACCGGCCGGCCAGTGGGCTACGTGCCGTGCAGCGACTCGAACGCCGGCGCGAAATTCTCGACGCGGCGGTCGAGCTGTTTGCAGCGCGCGGGTTCGAGGGGGCGTCGCTGGCTGCCATCGCTGCCGCCTGCGGGGTGCCCGTGCCGCTGATCGTCTATCACTTCACCGGCAAGGAGCAGCTCTGGCGCGATGCCATCGACGCGATCTACGCGCGCTATGAAGCCCACTTCGCCGCCGGATCGGCCGGCGCACCCCGCCACGGCGCGGCGTTCTATCGCGGCCAGATTGCCGCCTACATCAATGCCATCGCCGCGCACCCGCAATACATGCGGATGCTGTTCCAGGAAGGCACCCACGATACTCTGCGACTGGCCTGGCTGGTCCAGCGCCACCAGCGGCCGTTCACCGAACGGCTGACCGCGCTGATCGCGCGCGCGCAGGCCGAGGGACTGCTGCCCGCAGTCGATCCGGTGCATCTCAAGTTCCTGTTGTCGGGCGCGTTCGTCATGCCGATCGTGCTGGCTGCAGAATACCGTCTGCTAGACGGCACCGACGCGCTGAGCCCGGCGTTCGTCGCCGCGCACATCGCGCTGTGCGAACGGCTGCTGCTGCCGGGGCTAGCCGACTAGCCCTCGACAGCGGCACTCCAGCGGTTAGGGTCGGCGGCGATGAGCGACTTCACCCTCCCCAGCTTCGATCTCCCCGGTTTCGATCTTGACGCGTTCGTTGCCGCGACGCTGGCTGAAGACCTCGGCAACGGGCTTCCCGGCGGCGGGCGCGATGTTACCAGCGAGAGCGTGATCCCTGCCGCCGCACGGTTCGCGGGCGTGATGGACAGCCGCGATCCCGTGGTCGTCGCCGGGCTGCCGATCGCCGCGGCGTTCTTCCGCGCGCTCGATCCGCAAATGCACATCGACATCGTCGCCGCGGAAGGCGCGCAGGTGGCCGCGGGCAGCGATCTCATGCGGCTCGAAGGCAACGCCCGCGCAATGCTCACGGCCGAGCGAAGCGCGCTCAACACCGTCCAGCATCTTTCGGGGATCGCGACGATGACCCGCCAATATGTCGGCGCGATCGGCGCTGCGCGGTGCATCCTGCTCGACACGCGCAAGACCATCCCCGGGCTGCGCCACCTGGAAAAATACGCGACCCGGATGGGCGGCGCGCACAACCACCGGATGGGCCTGTGGGACGCCGCGATGATCAAGGACAACCATGTCCTGGTCGCGGGCGGGGTCGCCGAAGCGGTTGCCCGCGCCCGCGCTGCGGGGGTGACCGAGATCATCTGCGAGGTCGACCGGATCGAGCAGATCGAGCCCGCGCTTGCCGCCGGGGCGACCCGCCTGCTCCTCGACAACATGAGCGTCGCCCAGCTCACCGAGGCGGTTGCCCGCGTGGCCGGGCGGGTAAAGTGCGAAGCTTCGGGCGGCGTGCGCCTCGATACCATCGGCGCGATCGCCGCGAGCGGGATCGACTACGTCTCGGTCGGGCGCCTGACCCAGAGCGCGCCCGCCGCGGACATCGGACTGGATTTCA
>JANXSP010000141.1 GCA_025356575.1 Novosphingobium sp. | reverse complement strand
GCCATGCTTGCGGGCAAGGTCAGCCGTCTTCGCGCCTACCTCCGCTTCCCGCAGCACCCCGATAATCTGCTCTTCCGTGAATCGTAGTCGCTTCATCGTCCGTCCTTCTCTCAAGGGCCGGACTCTAATCAATCTTGGATGGAAATCAGGGGGTCACGTCACCGGCACAAAACCGTTACGAGTCCAAGCCTGTCGCTCGATAGCGGAAAGAGGCCATGACCGGCGCCGTTTGTTCGGCATCGATGCGCCGGAAGGCAAGCAGCAGTGCTTAAGGGTTCGCAACCAGCATGAGCGGATGCCCGCGAACGCTCAGGAAAACCCACGGCCTAGCGGGTAAGCTTTTGGGGAGCGATTATGGGAACTCAGCACGGTTCTCGAAAATTATCGTGATAATTGAAAGCGTAGTGGCGGAGACGGAGGGATTCGAACCCTCGGTACAGATGTATCCGTACGACGGTTTAGCAAACCGTTGGTTTCAGCCACTCACCCACGTCTCCGGATCGCAGCAGCGAGGGCGCGCTATAGCGAGGGGTTCCGGGGGCGGCAAGGGTCCGCTGGCGCGGCTTGCAGACTCGCTTGAGCGCAATTCCGACTCGCCTCATCGCCGGTTCATTGCCGCCGCGCCAGGCTTGGCCTCTCTTGGGGTGCAGGATGGGACCGGAACGATGATTACAGCGATGAGCAAGCTGGGGAGCGGCGCACTGGCCGCACTCGCCGCGATGGCGCTGGCGCTCGCGCCGACGGCATCGGCGCAAGTCCGCAGCGTGGATCCCGATCGGGCGATCGACAGCGATCTCGCCCATCCCGCGCCTGCAGCAAGCGCGACCGCAACCCCGGTGCCGGTCGCCGCGGCACCCGATCCTATCCCCGCCGCCGCGGCCGCTTTTGCGAATCCGGCCGCTTCGGCAAATCCGGCCGTGACGGTCAGCACCACCGCGCCGCTGCCGCCGGCGTCCGCGACCTACCACCAGGACGACCTGATCGGCGCGGCCGAGGGCGTCTTCGGCAAAGGCGCGCAAGGGCTGGCGGGGGTCATCCAGGATCTCTTGCGCAAACAGGGCGAGCCCAATGGCTACATCGTCGGGCGCGAGGGCGGCGCGGCGCTGGTGGTCGGCGTGCGCTATGGTTCGGGAACCTTGTTCCACAAGGTCGAGGGCCAGCGCCCGGTGTACTGGACCGGGCCCTCGGTCGGCTTCGATGCGGGTGCCAACGCCGGCAACACCTTCATCCTGGTCTACAACCTCTACAACAGCGAGGATCTCTACAAGCGGTTCCCCGCGGGCGAGGGGCAGGCCTATCTGGTTGGCGGGTTCAACGTCAGCTACATGCGCCGCGGCGACATCGTCCTGATCCCGGTGCGTGCGGGCGTTGGCCTGCGGCTCGGGGTCAACGCGGGCTACATGAAGTTTTCGCATCATCAGCGGTGGTTGCCTTTTTAGCGGGGGTATAGCGCCGCATCTTCGCTTGCCCCGGGCTGACCCGCGCGAGTAAGCGCGCGCCATGCTCGCTTCGCTCCCCCCCCAGCCCGCCGACGCGCTGCTCGCGCTGATCAAGCTCCACGCCGCCGATCCGCGCGCCGACAAGATCGACCTCGGGGTCGGGGTCTACCGCACCGGGCAGGGTGCGACCCCGGTGTTCGGCGCGATCAAGGCGGCCGAGCACCGGCTGCACGAAACCCAGGAAAGCAAGGCATACCTGGGCCCCGAGGGCGACATGGGCTTCGTCCACGCGCTGATGCCGTACATCTTCGGTGCCGAAGACCCCGACATGAGCGGCCGGATCGAGGGGATGCAGGCCCCTGGCGGCACCGGCGCGGTACGGCTCGCGGTCGCGCTCGCGCGCCAGGCGGGGGTTCGCCGCATCCACATGGGGCTGCCGAGCTGGCCCAACCACGCGCAGATCTACCGCGACCTCGATACCGAGCTCGCCGCATTCACCCACGCCACCCCGGCGGGCGAAGTCGACATGGACGCGCTGCGCGGCGCGATCGCGGGTGCCGGACAAGGCGAGGCAATCCTGCTCCACGGATGCTGCCACAACCCCACCGGGATCGATTACAGCCCCGACCAGTGGACCGAAATCGCCGCGCTGATCGCGGCCAAGGGCCTGCTGCCGATCCTCGACCTGGCCTATCAGGGATTGGGCGCGGGCATGGAGGATGATGCTTTCGGCGTCCGCACCGTGCTCGCCGCGGTGCCCGAGGCGCTGGTTGCCTATAGCTGCGACAAGAACTTCGGGATGTACCGCGACCGCGTCGGCGCGCTGTACATCATGGTCGCCGAGCCGGCGCAGATGGCGACGGTGCTCTCCAACGGCCACGCGCTGGCGCGGGCCAACTGGTCGATGCCGCCCGATCACGGCGCCGCCGCGGTGCGCCTCGTGCTCGAGGATCCCAAGCTCACCGCGTTGTGGCTCGACGAGCTCGAGACGATGCGCGTGCGGATGCACCAGGTGCGTGCGCGGCTGGCCGCGGCGGGCCGCGTCGGTAGCGTCGATCTTGCGCCGCTCGCGCACCAGAACGGATTGTTCGGAGTGCTGCCGCTGGCGGGCGCGCAGATCATGGCCCTGCGCGACGATCACGGCATCTACATGGCCGGATCGGGGCGGCTCAACATCGCCGGGCTGACCGCGGGCAACATCGACAAGTTCCTTTCCGCACTGGCCGCAGTGGCCGGGTAGTGCTCGCCCCGGAGTTCCTGGACCGCCAGCCCACGCTCGACGGCGAGACCCTGCTGTTGCGCCCGCTGCGCGGGGAGGATTGGGACGCGCTCTACGCGGTCGCCAGCGACCCGCTGATCTGGGTCGTCCACCCCGGGCATGACCGCTGGCAGGAGGCTGTATTTCGCGAATTTTTCGCCAACGCCATGGACCACCGCGGCGCCCTGGTGGTGATCGACAAGGCCAGCGGGGCGATCATCGGTTCGTCGCGCTATCAGGGCCTCGACGCGGCGGACGGCGGCTCGGTCGAGATCGGCTGGACTTTCGTCGCGCGCGCTTACTGGGGCGGACGGGTCAACGGCGAACTCAAGCGCCTCATGTTAACCCACGCGCTGGCTAGCGTCGCCCGCGCCGACTTTCGCGTGGGCGAAGACAACGTCCGCTCACGCGGGGCGATGGTCAAGATCGGCGGGCGGCTATCCGGCCGCACCGAAGTCGTCGAGGTGGCCGGCAAGCCCGTGCGCCACGTAATCTACGAGATCGACCGCGAAAGTTTCGCGCGGGGTCCGCTCAGCCTCTGAGGCTCTGCATCCGCTGGAGATAGCGCGCGAGAACGTCGATCTCGAGGTTGACCGCGTCGCCTTGCGCCAGCGTTCCGAGCGTGGTCACTTGCGCAGTGTGCGGGATGATGTTGACCGCGAAGTGGGTGGTGCCGTCGGACTGGTCGGTGACTTCGTTGACCGTCAGCGACACGCCGTTGATCGTGATCGAGCCCTTGGCAGCGATGTACGGGGCCAGCGCGCGTCCGACCGAAATGCCGATCCGCCGCGAATCGCCTTCGGGGCAGACGCCGAGCACGGTGCCGATGCCGTCGACGTGGCCGGTGACGATGTGCCCGCCGAGTTCGTCGCCGAGCTTGAGCGCGGGTTCCAGATTGAGCTGCGTACCTTGCGCAAACATCCCCGGCGCGACGCACGAGATCGTTTCTCCCGAGACGTCGACCGCGAACCACGCGTCACCGGCATTTTCACGAGTAGGGGCTGTGCCGCCGCGTGCCACCACGGTCAGGCACACGCCGGAGCATGCGATCGAAGCTCCGATCGCAATGGTTGCAGGGTCGAGCGGCGCAGCGATCGTGGCGCGCAAGTCGCCGCGCTGGTCGGCTTCGCGCACGGTGCCGAGTGCGGTGATTATTCCGGTGAACATGGGACCAATCCTTCAGCGAGTGCGCGCGTACACTTCGAGCGTGTCGCTGCCAAGCGTGCGGCGCTCGGTCATCCGCCAGCGCCCGTGAGCGTCGGCGAGCAAGATCAGCCCGATATCGCCGATGCCCGCAAGGCCGCCGCCGATGATGATCGGCGCGCGGTAGATCAGCAGCCGGTCGACCAGATCGGCAGCGAGGAATGCGGCGGCTGCGCCCGCGCCGCCCTCGACCAGCAGGTGGTGCGCAGGAATTTGCGCGATGCCCGCGGGCGCGGCGATGGCTTGCCAGCCCGCGGGCGCGGCGCCGCGGGTCAGCACCCAGCGCGCGGGGCCCACGCCGCCGTGGCCGGGCAGGCGGACATCCAGCCGCGGGGCGTCGGCCCGCAGCGTGCCGCCGCCGACGAGGACCGCGTCGGCACGGCTGCGCTCGACCTGGCCGTGCGCGCGCGCCTCGGGCCCGGTGATCCACTGGCTCTCGCCGCTGGCCAGCGCGATCGCCCCGTCGAGTGAGAGCGCGAGCTTGAGCGTGACGTGCGGTCGGCCCAGCGCGCCACGGGCGAGATAACCGGAGAGCGAGGCGGCGCATTCCGCGCACTCGGCCAGGGTCACGCCGATCCCGGCCGCGCCGATCCGCGCCGCGCCGGCTCCGGCAGTGCGCGGGTCGGGGTCGGTCGCGCCCACGACCACGCGCGCCAGCCCGCTCGCCGCGATCAGATCGGCGCATGCCGGGCCGCGCGGGCTGGTGTGCGCGCAGGGTTCGAGCGTGGTGTAGAGCGTCGCCCCACGCGCGGCCGCGCCCGCTGCGGCCAGCGCGAGCGCCTCGGCGTGCGGGCGTCCGCCGGGCTGGGTCCAGCCGCGCGCGATCACACGGCCTTCGCGCACGATCAGCGCGGCGACGCCGGGGTTGGGATAAGCCGCAGGCCGCGCGCGCCCGGCCAGCGCGGCCGCCGCGGCGAGCCAGCGTGCATCGCCGGTGTCAGCGCCTGGCAACCGGCACCTGCGCTCCGGCGACGCCCGCCGCGGCGCTTGCTTTTGCCTTGGCCTCGGCGGCGCGATCGGCGTTGGCCTGGCGCTCGATCGCATCGACATCCATTCCCGACATCCGCCCGAGCGTCTTGTACATCTGGCGCACGTCCTCGGCGCGGCGGGCTTCCTCGGCGTTGTCCTTGTCGGTCTGCTTCTGGACCGCGAGGATGTGTTTGCGAATCTCGGCATCGCTGCGGTCCGCGCGCCAGCTATCGAAGAAGATTACCGTGTTGGGGCGCGGCGGCCCGCGGCCTTCCTGCTGGGTCATCAGGAAGAAGATGCTGCCGGTGACGCACGCCGCCGCCGCCGCGAACAGCCAGCGGCGCGGCCCGGCCTCGCGGTAGACGGTGCGCAAATCCGTGAGCGCGCCCCCGGGGGAGATATCTTTCCAGATTGGCATCGCGGTGGGAGATAGGCGTTCCCCTGCGCGATTGCCAGATGGCCTCAGTCCAGATTGGGGCGCAGCCAGCGGGTCGCCTCGTCCAGCGGCATGGCGCGGCGCGCGGCATAATCCTCGAGCTGGTCGCGGCCGATCCGGGCGACTCCGAAGTACGAACTTTCCGGATGCGCGAAGTAGAACCCGCTGACCGCCGCGGTCGGCAGCATCGCCTGGCTTTCGGTGAGGACGATCCCGGCGTTGGCCTCGGCGCCGAGCAGGTCGAACAGGATCGGCTTGAGGCTGTGATCGGGGCACGCGGGATAGCCAGGGGCAGGGCGGATCCCGCGGTACTGCTCCTTGATCAGCGCCTCGTTGGTCAGCTGCTCGCCCGCGGCATAGCCCCACAGCGTGGTGCGGACGTGCGCGTGGAGGCGCTCGGCGAACGCCTCGGCAAAGCGGTCGGCGAGCGCCTTGAGGAGGATGTCGTTGTAATCGTCGTGCGCCGCCTGGAACCGCGCGAGGTGCGGCTCGAGCCCGTGGATGCTGACAGCGAAGCCGCCGAGCCAGTCGCCCGCGGGGTCGATGAAATCGGCCAGGCAATAGTTGGCCCGGTCACGCGATTTGCGGATCTGTTGGCGCAGGAAGGGGATGCGGACATTGCGCTCGTCGTCGAGGTGCAAGGTGACGTCGTCGCCGTCCCGCGCGCAGGGCCAGAAGCCCACCACGCCCTTGGCGGTGAGCCACTTCTCGCCGACGATCCGGTCGAGCATCGCCCTGGCATCGGCATAGAGCCCGCGCGCGCTTTCGCCGACGACCTCGTCCTGAAGGATCGCGGGGTAAGTTCCGGCCAGCTCCCACGCTCGGAAAAACGGCGTCCAGTCGATGACTTCGGCCAGATCGGCAAGGTCCCACTCGGGGAACACATGGACGCCGGGCTGCGCGGGGGCCGGGGCCTTTTCGCGCATGTCGGCGGCAAAACCGTTGGAGCGCGCATCCTCGAGGCTCAGCAGGATCGAGGCCTGCTTGCCCGCGCGGACTTCGCGGACGTGCTCGTAATCCGCCGCGGTGCTCGCCACGAAGCCGTCGCGCTGGGTGTCGGACAGCAGCTGGCTCGCCACCCCGACCGCGCGGCTGGCGTCGAGGACGTGGATCACCGGGCCTTCGTATGCCGGGTCGATCCGCAGCGCGGTGTGGACCTTGCTCGTGGTCGCGCCGCCGATCAGCAGGGGGATCGTAAACCCGGCACGCTGCATTTCCTCGGCGACGGTGACCATCTCGTCGAGGCTCGGGGTGATCAGCCCGGACAAGCCGATGATATCGACGTCCTGCTCCTTGGCGACTTCCAGGATCTTGGACCACGGGACCATGACCCCCAGGTCGATCACTTCGTAGCCGTTGCACTGAAGCACGACCCCGACGATGTTCTTGCCGATATCGTGGACGTCGCCCTTGACCGTGGCCATGATGATCCGGCCCTTGGCGCGCGCGCCGGGGAGCTTCTCCGCCTCGATGAACGGGATCAGGTGCGCGACCGCCTTCTTCATCACGCGCGCCGACTTGACCACTTGCGGGAGGAACATCTTGCCGCTGCCGAACAGGTCGCCGACGGTGTTCATCCCGTCCATCAGCGGGCCCTCGATCACCTCGATCGGACGGCGTCCGGCGGCCGAGAGCGCGGCGCGGGCTTCCTCGGTATCCTCGACCACGTACATGTCGATGCCCTTGACCAGGGCGTGCTCGAGCCGGCGCGAGACGTCCCAGCCGCGCCACTCCTCGGCTTCCTTTTCGGTCTTGGCGTCGGTTCCGCGGAAGCTTTCGGCCAGCGCGATCAGGCGTTCGGTGGCATCGTCGCGGCGCGCCAGGATCACGTCCTCGCAGGCTTCGCGCAGCACCGGATCGATCGCGTCGTAGATGTCGAGCTGGCCGGCGTTGACGATCGCCATGTCGAGCCCGGCGGGGATCGCGTGGTAGAGGAAGATCGAATGCATCGCGCGGCGCACCGGCTCGTTGCCGCGGAAGCTGAAAGACAGGTTCGACAGTCCGCCCGAGAAGTGCGCGTGTGGACAGGTCACGCGCAGCACCTTGAGCGCTTCGAGGAAATCGAGCGCGTAGCGGTCGTGCTCCTCCATCCCCGTGGCGATGGCGAAGATGTTGGGATCGAACACGATATCCTCAGGCGGGAAGCCGATCCCCGTCAGTAGCGCATAGGCGCGCTCGCAAATCTCGATCTTGCGCGCCGCGGTATCGGCCTGGCCGGTCTCGTCGAACGCCATGACGACCGCGGCGGCGCCGTAGTCCATGCACTTGCGCGCGTGTGCCAGGAACGGTTCGACGCCTTCCTTCATCGAGATCGAGTTGACGATGGGCTTGCCCGAAACGCACTTGAGCCCGGCCTCGATCACCTCCCATTTCGAAGAATCGATCATCACCGGCACCCGCGCGATATCGGGCTCGGCGGCGATCAGCTTGAGGAAGGTGGCCATGGCGTGGACCGAATCGAGCAGCCCTTCGTCCATGTTGACGTCGATGATCTGCGCGCCGTTCTCGACCTGCTGGCGCGCGACTTCGACCGCAGCGGGATAGTCGCCCTTGAGGATGAGCTTCTTGAACGCAGCGCTGCCGGTGACGTTGGTCCGCTCGCCGATATTGACGAAACGCGCGCCGGAGGAGGTGGGAGATTGAACTTCGATCATCTGCATTCCTTAAGCCCTCCCCGTCGGGGAGGGGTTGGGGTGGGCACTTCACAACGAAGCTGCACCCACCCCACTGCGACTAGGCAGCAAGCTGCCAAGTCTCGTTGCCCCTCCCCGCCGGGAAGGGGCGAATCGGTTTACGCCGCCAGCGTAAATGGTTCGAGGCCGGCGAGCCGCGTCACCACCGGCGGGACCGCGACCGCGCGCGGGGTCAGTCCGGCCACCGCGCGCGCCATCGCGGCGATGTGCGCCGGCGTGCTGCCGCAGCACCCGCCGAGGATATTGACCTGTCCCGCCGCAGCCCATTCGTGGACCAGTCCCGCGGTGGTAGCGGGCATTTCGTCGTATTCGCCAAGCTCGTTGGGCAGCCCGGCGTTGGGGTAGATCATGATCAGCGTGTCGGCGATCTCGGACAGGACCTTGACGTGCGGGCGCAATTGCGTGGCGCCGAAGCTGCAGTTGAGCCCGATCGTCAGCGGCCGGGCATGGCGCACCGCGTGCCAGAACGCCTCGACCGTGTGGCCCGAGAGGTTGCGCCCCGACAGGTCGGTCAGCGTCATCGACAACATGATCGGGACCTCATGGCCGAGCGCGCGCTCGACCTCGCGGACGGCCATGATCGCGGCCTTGGCGTTGAGCGTATCGAACACCGTTTCGACCAGGATGAAGTCCGCGCCGCCTTCGACCAGCGCTTCGCCCTGTTCGCGGTAGACGTCGACCAGCGTGTCCCAGTCGACCTCGCGGTAGCCGGGATCGTTGACATCGGGCGAAAGCGACAGCGTCTTGTTGGTCGGCCCGATCGCGCCCGCCACGAACCGGCGGCGGCCGTCCTGCGCGGTGAACTCGTCGGCCACCCGCCGCGCGAGCTGGGCGGAAGCGAGGTTGATCTCGCGCACCAGGCCCTGTGCGCCGTAATCGGCCTGGCTGATGCGGTTGGCGGAAAAGGTATTGGTCTCGGCGATGTCCGCCCCGGCAGCGAAATAGGCGCGGTGGATCGCCTCGGGCACTTCGGGCCGGGTCAGCGCAAGGATATCGTTGTTGCCCTTCTGATCGTGGCCCAGCGTCAGCGCGCCGGCATAGTCGGCCTCGCTCAGCTTGTAGTTCTGGATCTCGGTCCCGAATGCGCCATCGGTGATGAGGATGCGCTCTTTCGCCGCAGCCAGCAGGGCTTCGCGGGCAGTCTGACTGGTGGCCGTCATGATGCTATCTCCTGCGGGCGGCTGCCGAGCAGGTGGCAGATCGCGTAGCTCAGTTCGGCGCGGTTGAGCGTGTAGAAGTGGAAATCGCGCACCCCGCCCCTATACAGTCCGCGGCACAGTTCGGCAGCGAGTGTGGCGGCCACGAGCTGGCGCGCGGCGGGCCGGTCGTCGAGCCCGGCGAACTGCCCCGCAAGCCACGAAGGGATCGCGGTGCCGCACATCGCGCTCATCTTCTGGACGCTGGCGAAGTTCATCACCGGCATGATCCCGGGGACGATCTCGGCGGTGATCCCGGCGGCGGCGGCGGCATCCTGGAAGCGGAAGAACGTTGCGGGCTCGAAAAAGAACTGCGTGATCGCGCGGGTCGCCCCGGCATCGAGCTTGCGCTTGAGGTTATCGAGATCGGCGCTCTGGTCGGACGAATCGGGATGCGCCTCGGGATAGGCGGCGACGCTGATCTCGAACGGCGCGATCGCCTTGAGCCCGGCGACCAGCTCGGCGGCGTTGGCATAGCCATCAGGATGCGGGGCGTAGGCGGTGCCCGGCTCGCCCGGCATGTCGCCGCGCAGCGCGACGATGTGGCGCACGCCGCTGTCCCAGTATTCGCGCGCAACCGCGTCGATCTCGGCGCGGGTCGCCTCGACGCAGGTGAGGTGCGCGGCGGCGGGGATGCCGGTTTCGCGCACGATCCGCGCCACTGTGCGGTGGGTCCGTTCGCGCGTCGATCCGCCCGCGCCATACGTGACCGAAACGAATTTGGGCGCGAGCGGGGCGAGCTGCGAAATCGCCTCCCACAACTGCGCGTCCATCTTGTCGTTCTTGGGCGGGAAGAATTCGAAGCTGACCGCGATGTCGCCGGGGAGCCCGGCGTAAAGCGGCTGCGTATCGAGCGGCGGCTGGGTCTGCGCGGGGTTCACGATGCGGCCTTTCTGAGCGGGCGCACGTTGCCCGTAGCGGACGGCGCGCGGCGGATGCCGGTCCAGATCATCACGGTCAGTTCGCTCCCCGGCAGCGCGCGCGCGGGGGCAGGATCGAACCCGGCGTGGTTGAGCAGAGCGGCCATCTGGGCCTCCCCGAAACCGAGCCGGGCGTGGGCGTGGAGGCGGCGCAAGTCCTCGTGCTCGTGCGCGGCGAAATCGGCGATGGCGATGCGCCCGCCGGCGCGGGTCACGCGCGCCGCCTCGGCCAGAACCGCCTCGGGCTCCTGGGCATAATGGAGCACCTGGTGGAACAATACGGTGTCGAACGCGGCGTCGGCGAACGGCAAGGCGGAGAAATCCCCTTGTGCCAGCGCGACCCGCTCGCCGGGCAGATGCTGGAGCCGGGCGCGGGCGACGCGGAGCATCTCGGGGCTCTTGTCGAACGCGGTAACGTGCTGCGCGCTGGCCGCGATCAGCTCTGCGATCCGCCCGGTCCCGGTCCCCACATCGAGCACGCTGCCGAGCCGGTCGGCGCCGATCGCGTTGAGCAGCGCATCCTCGACCGCGCCGTCGTCACTGTGGAGCGCGCGCAGCGTGTCCCACTGCTCGGCGTGGCGCGCGAAATAGCTGGCGGCCGTGGTTTCGCGGGCGGCGCGGATCGCCGCCAGGTGCCGGCGATCGTCGCTGCAGCGAGCGGCAAAATCGGGATCGGCTAGCTCTGCGACGGCCAGGAGCTGACCCGCGGCCCCGGCAAGCGGGTCGCTCCTGCCCTCGCCGATCGCGCTGTTGAGGAACACCCAGCTACCTTCCTTGCGGCGCTTGGCGAGCCCGGCATCGCAGAGGATGCGGATGTGGCGCGAAACCCGCGGCTGGCTTTGCCCGAGCACCTGGGCAAGCTCGCCCACCGCCAGTTCCATATGCGCGAGCAGCCTCATCATCCGCAAACGGGTGGGATCGGCAAGCGCGCGCAGAAGGGGTTCGATGAACATCTCGCGCCTCATATAAAGATATCTTTATATCTTCGCAACCGTGACGCGCGATGTGGCAAATCGAGCGGCGCGCGGCGCGCGAGTTTGCCTTGATCGCGAGGCCCGGTTAACACTGCCCGGCAGCGGCGCCGCGTCATCGCCCGCGCCGCATTTCACGCGAGGGAATTTTCATGAAGAAGATCGTTTACGCCGCGCTCGTCCCCGCGATGGCGCTGGCCCTGGGGGCGTGCGGCAGTTCGGACAAGGCATCGGAGGAAGCCAACCCCGACAATGTCGAGATGCCCGCCGATGAGGCGGTCGGCACGGTCGATCCCGCGGCTACCCCCGTCGCCGAAACCGCCGCCGGCGCCACTGCGACTCCCGGCGCGATCGCGACTGCTGGCGCGATCGAGACTCCCGGCGCGATCGGGGCCGGGGCGACGCCCGCGGTTTCGGGTGCTCCGGGCGCAGCGGCCAAGGCCGGAGCCGAGGCCGCGACCGCGCAGGCCGAAAAGAAGATGTAGAACCGCGATGCGCGCGCTCCCGACCATTGCTCCTGCCGCGCTGTTGCTGCTGACCGCGTGCGGCGCGCGGGACAACGAGCCGGCGCCCGGCGGGGTGACGGTGGGCGAGGCGCGCGCGCTCGACGATGCCGCCACAATGCTCGAGGCGCGGCGCGGGGAACCACCGGCGATGCCGAGTTCGCCGCTACCCCAGCCGGCTCCGAGCGGAGCCCATTCCCAGGCCCACTGAGACATGGGGCCGCCGAGATTGCGCCGATTGCTTAAACCGGGCGGCGCGGGCATGACGTTTTAAACAAGCGGTTAAACGGGACGGTGCCAGCGCGAATGGGAATGCTCGAGGGGAAAGTTGTTGCGGTAACGGGCGCCGGGCGCGGCATCGGGCGCGAGATCGCGCTGCTTTGCGCAGCCGAAGGTGCCGCAGTCGTGGTCAACGATCCGGGGGTCGCGCAGGAGGGCGACGGCGGAGATGCCGGCCCCGCGGATACCACGGTGGCCGACATCATCGCCGCGGGCGGACGGGCGCACGCCAACCTCGCTAGCGTCTCCGACCCCAGGGGTGCGGCCAGCATCGTCGACGACGCGGTGGCGAAGTTCGGGCGGATCGACGCGGTGGTCAACAACGCCGGAATTCTGCGCGACGGCATCTGGCACAAGATGTCCTACGAGGACTGGACCGCGGTCATCGACGTGCATTTGAACGGCGCGTTCAACGTGTCCAAAGCGGCGACGCCCTATTTCCGCGAGCAGGGCGCGGGCAGCTTCATCCATTTCACCTCGACGTCGGGCCTGATCGGCAACCTCGGCCAGGCCAATTACAGCGCGGCCAAGCTCGGCATCGTCGGGCTGTCGCAGTCGATCGCACTCGACATGGCACGCGCCGGGGTCCGCTCGAACTGCATCGCGCCGTTCGCATGGAGCCGGATGACCGCCTCGATCCCCGCCGAGACCGACGCGCACACGCAGCGCGTCGAACGGCTCAAGACGATGAGCGCGGACAAGATCGCACCACTGGTGGTGTTTCTCGCCAGCGACGCCGCGGCCGAGGTGACCAACCAGATCTTCGCGGTGCGCAAGAACGAGATCGTGCTGTTCTCCAAGCCGCGCCCGGTCCGCTCGATGACCAAGACCGAAGGGTGGAGCGCGCAGTCGATCGCCGACGAGCTGCTCCCCGCGTTCCGCAGCGATTTCGCCCGCGGCGACGAAGTCAGCGCGCACGTCTTCCCCTATGATCCCATCTGATGGCCAATCCGATATGAACGCGATATCCGCCCCGCTCGCTCCGAACCCCGGCATGGACGCCGATGTGTTCGATCCGTTCATCGACCAGCTGCGCCGTTATGTCCGCGAGCGGCTGATCCCCGCCGAGGCGCAGGTTATCGCCGAGGACAAAGTTCCCGACGCGATCCTGAGCGAGATGCGCGACATGGGGCTGTTCGCGCTGACGACGCCCGAGGACTACGGCGGCGCGGGGATGAACATCGCGCAGTACGTCGAGACGATCCGCACGCTGTCGTATGCGATGCCCGCGTACCGCTCGATTGCCTCGATCAACCTCGGGATGGTGTGCTCGGCGATCAAGAACGCGGGCACGGCGGAGCAGCGCGCCCACTGGCTGCCGAGGATTGCCGCGGGCGAGATCGCCTGTTTTGGGCTGACCGAGCCGGGATCGGGTTCCGATTCCGCAGCGATGGCGACCACCGCGGTCAAGGACGGCAACGGCTACGTCCTCAACGGGACCAAGCGTTACATCACCAATTCGCCGTTCGCGAAAATGGCGCTGATCATGGCGCGCACCAGCAAGGAAGCGCTGCCCAAGAACGCGCACGTCTCGGCGTTCCTCGTGCCGATGGACACGCCGGGGATCGCGGTTGGCAAAAGCGATCACAAGATGGGCCAGGCGGGCAGTCATATCGCGGATATCGTGATGGAAGACGTCCACGTTCCGGGCGACGCGCTGCTCGGCGGGGTGGAAGGCCGCGGGTTCGCCACCGCGATGCAAAGCCTCGACAACGGGCGGCTGTCGGTGGCTGCGGCGGCGACGGGGTACGCGCGGCGCATCCTCGACACCGCGCTGCGCTATGCGACCGAGCGCAAGGCCTTCGGCGAGCCGATCGCGCAGTTCCAGTTGATCCAGGCGATGCTCGCCGACAGCGAGATCGAGATCTACGCCGCCGAGGCAATGCTCGCCGACGCCGCGCGCCGTGCCGATGCGGGCGAAAACGTGTTGCGCAAGGCCGCCGCCGCCAAGGTTTTCGCCAGCGAGATGTGCGGGCGCGTCGCCGATCGCTGCGTGCAGATCTACGGCGGCGCGGGCTACCTGGCGGAGTACGAGGCCGAGCGGTTCTACCGCGACGTGCGGATCTACCGGATCTACGAAGGGACGACGCAAATCCTCCAGCTCCAGATCGCCAAGCACATGCTCCGCGAATTCGCTGCGGGGGGCGTGTGACCGATGTATAACCTCCTCTCTGGCCTCTCGATCATCGAAGTCTCCAGCTTCGTCGCCTCGCCCACGGTTGGGCTGTACTGCGCGCAGATGGGCGCCGAGGTGATCCGCGTCGACCAGATCGGCGGCGGGCTCGACTACGACCGGTACATGCTCACCGCCGAGGGGCGCTCGCTGTCGTGGGAGAACCTCAACCGCGCCAAGCGCAGCGTCGCGATCGACATGACCAGCGGCGAGGGGCGCGAGCTCGTCGTCGCGCTGGCGCAGGCCACCGGCCAGCTCGTGACCAACGTGCCCGAGCGCAGCTTCCTGGCGCACGAACGGCTGGCGGCGGAACGTGCCGACATGATCAGCGTGCGGATCATGGGGTGGGGCGACGGGCGCCAGGCAATGGATTTCACGGTCAACGCGGCGAGCGGCTATCCGCTGATGACCGGCCCGGTCGATCTTGCCCCTGACGCCGGCGGAGCCCCGCCCCCGGTCAACCAGATCCTCCCCGCGTGGGACTTCATCACCGGCGCGTATGGCGCGTTCGCGCTGCTCGCCGCACTGCGCCACCGCGACGCGACGGGCGAGGGCAGCGAGGTTCGCGTGCCGCTGGGCGATGTCGCGATCGGCACGCTAGCCAACAGCGGCGCGATGGCCGAAATGCTTTACCGCGGCGGCGACCGTGAGCGGCTCGGCAACGCGATCTGGGGCGCGTTCGGGCGCGATTTCATCAGCCGCGATGGGGTGCGCTTCATGGTCGCCGCGCTGACCGGCAAGCAATGGCGCGCGTTGATCGAAGCGTTCGGTGTTGCTGATGGGATCGCTGCGCTCGAGGCCCGGCTGGGCACAAGCTTCGCGACCAGCGACCACAACCGCTTCCAGCACCGCGACGCGCTGTTCGCGCTGTTCCAGGGGGCGGTCGGCGGACTCGACTACACCGAGATCGCCGCGAAACTGGCCGCTAGCGGGGCGACCTTCGAACGCTACCGCACCGCTTACGAAGCCGCGCGCGATCCCGAGCTGGTCACGGAAAACCCGCTGTTCGGCCCCTCGCCCGCGAATCCGAGCGGGTTCAAATACCCCGCCGCCGGTCCCTTCGCCAACCTGCCCGCGCACGACCGCGCCAGCCCGCGACCGGCGCCGTATCTTGGCCAGGACAGCGAAGACGTGCTGACGGAGCGGCTTGGACTCAGCTCGGGCGCGGTCGCGGCGTTGATCGACAAAGGCGTGGTCGCGGGCAGCGACAGGGCCACCTGATTTCCCCCTGAACAAGGATCGTTCCATGACTCTCCGACGCGCCGCCATCGTGGCCCCGCTCCGCACCCCGGTCGGCAAGTTCGGCGGCGCGCTGTCGTCGATCACCGCGGGCGATCTTGGCGCGGTGATCCTCAAGGCGCTGGTCGAGCGCACGGGCATCGACCCCGCGCGGGTCGACGATGTCGTGTTCGCGCAAGGCTATGGCAGCGGCGAGGCGCCGTGCATCGCGCACTGGAGCTGGCTCGCCGCGGGGCTCCCGCTCGAAGTGCCCGGCTACCAGCTCGACCGGCGCTGCGGCTCGGGGCTCCAGGCGATCGTCAACGCCGCGATGATGGTCCAGACGGGCGTGTCCGATGTCGTCGTCGCGGGCGGGGTCGAGAGCATGTCGAACGTCGAGCACTACACCACCGACATCCGCAAGGGCGTGCGCGCGGG
>JANXSP010000091.1 GCA_025356575.1 Novosphingobium sp. | reverse complement strand
CGATTATTTTTAATGAGTTAATTCCTGAATACTGTTCTTTCCAAAAATTGGATGGCACTCTACGGAAATCGCATGTCTGTTCGATGTAAGCATGAGCTACCAAAAACCCACTTTCCAGATCCTCGTACATAATTCTATCAGCACGTTGCTGGCATCTCAAAACGTCTTTGTCCTCCGGCGGTCTTTTTAAGTCGATCGAAATGCGCGGTCGCCATGATTTGCCTAGCTGTTTGCTTATCAGCGCAATTCGCAATTGATCTAGCGACACCGCTAAAAATGGAGGATCAAAACGCTCTGGGGGAAAGAAGTACTTTGCCATTTGAATCGTCTCAAATCACTTCTGGCGTGAAAGTCGTATGGTACCTATTTTGCCGACCACGGTCGTCCCCGCAACATACCCCCCCGGCCCCCGGGGGGGCAGAACTAATTACAAGGCGCCGTCGCGCGAGCGGTCAAAGTTGGCTCACCTTAGCATTTCGCAGGCTTAGTTTAAGGCCCGGTTGACGGCCTTTGCGACCTGCGCCAACGAGTCTGATAGCCGCCAACGTTCGCCATCATTCAGAGAATTTGGGGGCCACATTGGGGGCCACTTAAAAAACGCACTGATCAAAAATCCAGAAAAACAGCCATTTTTTAGACATTTCGCGGTTCCCGCTACCGCTCCAACTTCACGCCGGGATGTTGTCGATCAGCCGGGTTCCGCCGATCCGCGCGGCGACAAGCAGGCGGGCGGAGTTGCCGGTCAGGGCATCCAGCGGGACGAGCGTTTCGGCATCGACCAGTTCGGCATAGTCGATACTGTCGAACCCGCCTTCGAGCAGGTCCTGCGCCAGCCCGGCGAGCGCCACCGCAACCGGCACGCCATCGCGCAGCCGCGCCGCGGCGCGCTGCATCGCGCGGGGCAGCGCCGCGGCGCGGGCGCGCAGATCGGCGCTGAGGTAGGCGTTGCGGCTGCTCAGTGCGAGGCCGTCGGCCTCACGCACCGTGGGAACGCCGATGATCGCGTTCACCGCGGGCAAGATCAAGTCGAGATCGCGCGCCATCCGCCGGATCACCGCGAGCTGCTGCCAGTCCTTCTCGCCGAATAGCGCGGTATCGGGGCGTACCTGGTTGAACAGCTTGCACACCACCGTGGCGACCCCGTCGAAATGCCCCGGGCGCGCTGCGCCGCACAGCCCGTCCGAGATACCGCTCACCGCGATGTTGGTGGCATAGCCGGCGGGGTACATCGCTGCCGCGTCGGGCGCCCAGACGAGCGCCACGCCTTCGCGGTCGAGCAGCACGCAGTCGCGTTCGAGCTGCCGCGGATAGGCATCGAGATCTTCGTTGGCGCCGAACTGCCGCGGGTTGACGAAGATCGACACCGCAACGTGCGCCGCGCGTTTCGCTGCCTCGCGCACCAGCGTCAGGTGGCCCTCGTGCATCGCGCCCATCGTCGGGACCAGCGCCACGCTCCCGCTCTGCCGCAGCGCCGCCACCGCAGCGCGCAGTGGATCAATCTGCCGGATGATTTGCACCGACCCGCCCCCTTGCGATAAGACCGCGCGGCGATCCGCGCGATTGCCCGCCACTAGGCGATGCGCGCGGCGTCATCTACCCGAATTGGAAATTGCCTGTGCCCTCTGCCCCACACCGTATCGTCTTCGCCAACGAAAAGGGCGGCACCGGCAAATCGACCACCGCGGTGCATGTCGCGATCGCGCTGGCGTATCAGGGCGCACGGGTTGCCGCGATCGACCTCGACCCGCGCCAGCGCACGCTGCACCGCTATCTCGAGAACCGCGGCGAGACGATCGTCCGCCGCAAGATCGACCTTCCGACTGCGCGCTTCGATGTGTTCGGCGGCGACAGCGTCGAAGCGCTGGAGGATCTGGCCGCAGAGATCGGGCAGGGCTGCGATTTCCTCGTTTTCGATACGCCCGGGCGCGACGATCCTTTCGCCCGCCACGCTGCGACCCGCGCGGACACGCTGGTAACCCCGCTCAACGACAGTTTCGTCGATTTCGACCTGATCGGCCAGGTCGATGCCGAGACTTTCAAGGTCCGCCGCCTGTCGTTCTATGCCGAGCTGATCTGGGAAGCGCGCAAGAAGCGGGCCATGGCGACGCTGGCCGACAAGCGCCGCGAGATGGACTGGGTGGTCGTGCGCAACCGCATCCAGCATGTCGAGGCGCGCAACAAGCGCCGGCTCGACGAGGCGCTGGGCGAACTGTCCAAGCGCGTTGGCTTCCGGGTTGCCAACGGCCTCAGCGAACGGGTGATCTACCGCGAGCTGTTCCCCTCGGGACTGACGCTGCTCGACAAGGGCCAGCTGGGCGAGCTCGGGACCAGCCATCTGGTCGCGCGGCAGGAACTGCGGGCGCTGCTGGCCGGGCTGAACCTGCCCATGCCGGCCAAGCGCGCGCCCGAACTCGCGTTTGCGGAGCCGCGCCAACAGGCTTCTCCGCAAGCTGCACCCCAAGCCGCATGAAGCTGCTCTGGCTGCTGTTTCTGGCCGCGCTGGCGTGCAAGATGTTCACCGGGCGCTGGCCGTGGGAACTGATCGGCGGCTCGGCCCGTTCGGCGGAGCAGGCGCGCGCCCGCACGCTGCTCGGGGTTCGCGGAAATGCGACCCGGGACGAGATCATCGAGGCCCACCGAAGGCTGCTGACCCGGGTCCATCCCGATGTCGGCGGCTCCAGCGATCAGGTTCATGCGGCAAATGCCGCGCGCGATCTGCTGCTGGGCGGAGTGCCGCTGAATTGACGCATCGCGCGTTCACGGAGAAACCATGACCCATACCTTCCACCCCACCGTCCTGCGCGAATACGATATCCGCGGGATCATCGGTGAAACCCTCGGCGTGGAGGATGCCCGCGCGATCGGCCGCGGGTTTGCCACGCTGCTGCGCGCCGCCGGGGGCAAGCGGGTTGCGGTAGGCTATGACGGACGGCTGAGCTCGCCGATGCTCGAGGCAGCATTGGTCGAGGGGCTTAACGCCAGCGGCTGCGACGCGGTCCGTGTCGGCATGGGGCCGACCCCGATGCTCTATTTTGCCGAAGCCTCAGCCGAAGATATTGAAGGCGGCATTCAGATAACTGGCAGCCACAATCCCGCCAATTATAACGGCTTCAAGATGGTATTTCAGGGGCGCCCGTTCTTCGGCGCGGATATCCTCGAACTCGGCCGGCTCGCCGCTGAAGGCGCGTGGGCCGATGGCAGCGGCACGAGCGAGCAGCGCGAGGTCATGGACGCCTATATCGACCGGCTGCTCACTGGGGTGCGCGACATCGCCCCCGAAAAGCTCGCCGCTCTCAAGATCGGCTGGGACGCGGGCAACGGCGCCGCCGGCCCCGCGCTCGAGGCTCTGACCGCGCGGCTCCCCGGGGAGCATCACTTGCTGTTCACCGAAGTCGACGGAAACTTTCCCAACCATCATCCTGATCCTACCGAGGAGAAGAACCTCGCCGATCTCAAGGCATTAGTCGCGGCGAAGAACCTCGATTTCGGAATTGCCTTCGATGGCGACGGCGATCGCATCGGTGCGGTCGATGGCCAGGGCCGGGTTATCTGGGGCGACCAACTGCTCATGATCTTTGCCGAAGACCTCCTGCGGATCCTGCCCAAATCCACCATTATAGCCGATGTGAAGGCCTCCCGGGCGCTGTTCGAAAAGGTTTCAGAGCTCGGCGGCACCCCGCTGATGTGGAAGACCGGGCACAGCCTGATTAAATCCAAAATGAAGGAAACAGGCGCACCACTTGCTGGCGAGATGAGTGGGCATGTGTTTTTCGCGCACGATTACTACGGCTATGACGATGCACTCTACGCCGCGATCCGGCTGATTGCGGCCTCGGCCCGGTTGGGCAAGTCGGTAACCCAGCTTCGCAGCGAAATGCCCGCGCTGGTCAACACGCCCGAGCTGCGCTTCCAGGTCGATGAAACGCGCAAGTTCGCGGTGGTCGACGAGGTTCGCGCGCGGCTTGCGGCCAGCGGCGCCGACGTCGATGGCACCGACGGAGTCCGCGTCTCGACCGCGGACGGCTGGTGGCTGCTGCGCGCCTCGAACACGCAGGACGTGCTCGTCGCCCGGGCGGAAAGCACCGATCAGGCCGGGCTCGATCGGCTGATGGCCCAGATCGACGAACAACTCGCCGGCTCGGGACTGGAACGCGGCGAACCGGCCGCGCACTGAAAAAATTTCTCGGTCCGGTCGCGCCAAACCGCGCCACGTTCATCTGAGAGCTAGGTTGCGGGCGCCAACGACCGCGGCGGGTCCCTTCCCTCAGCGAGGCGCACCGCCGCGAAGGCCGATGCCAGAACTGCCGCTATCCGGCGCTATCCCGCGCGAACGGTACGTCTATCGCCAGTCGCTGCGCAGCCGCGTGGGAGCGATCGTGCTTGCGTTGGCGATGAGCCTGCTGGTGTTGACTGCGCTCATCTGGGTCGGTGCGATCGCGCCGCCGCCGCGGTTCGCCGGGTCGCACTTCACCTCGGTCAACCTGGGCGAGACGCGGGCGATGGACAAGGCGCACGTCGCCGCCGCGGTCGCCGCTCCGGTCGCTGCAACGGCTGCCCATGCGGTCACCCCGCCCGTGCCCATCGTGCTTCCGCCGGTCGTGGTCCAGCCGCCCGCGGCTCGGCTGCCGTCGCTCAACCTGATCCCGCTCACCCGCCAGGAAATGGCGTCGGGCGACATCGGCAAGATGGCGCGCTCGGCCCCGGGCTCCGCCGGAGGGTCCACGGGCGCGGGCAGCGGCAAGACTTATGGACCGGGCGAGGGGCCGGGCGGAATCCAGCTACTGCGCGCGCAATGGTACCGTGAGCCGCTCGATGCCGAGCTTTCGACCTATATGCCCGCGCGTTCGTTTCCGCCGGGATCGTGGGCGACGATCGCCTGCCGCACGATCGAGCACTACCATGTCGAGGATTGCCGCGAACTTTCCGAATCGCCGCCTGGATCGGGGCTGTCGCGCGCGTTGCGCCAGGCAGCCTGGCAATTCCTCGTTCGGCCGCCGCGGCTCGATGGCAAGGCACAGCTCGGCACATGGGTTTCGATCCGCTTCGATTTCATTCGAGCCGCGCGCAAGGACGAAAGCGAGGACCCGCCCGCGGCAGGCGCGGAAGGCGCGCAATAACGCACCCGGTGGGTGGCAAATGCCGGAACCTGCGTTCGCGTCAGGAGTCCTCTCTCAAAAGGGGAATTTACGTCCGTGCTGGTCGATACTCAAACGGCAGAGATTGCCGAAAGCGAACTCTATGCGCGCGTCGCGTCGCCTGAATTTCCGTGCGTCGGTGCCAAATCCGCCATGGCCCGCGGCACCTTGCGTGTCCTCGCCTGCCGCGATCTGACGAGCGGGTGGGACGATCTGCGCATTCACCGCGAACTGATCGAGTGGGCCTGGGCCTATCGCCGCGATCCCGGCGGACTGCGCAGCCTGGCGGTGGTGTTCGATGGCCCCGGCACGCTCACCGAGGCCCGGTTCGAGGACGCAATGTGGCAACGCATCCAGTCCTTTGCGGACAAGGACGCGTGGCTCGGACAGCCCTACGACCACCGGGTCAGCGCCGATCCGGGCGATCCGCACTTCTCGCTGAGCTTTGGCGGTGAAGCCTTCTTCGTGGTCGGACTGCACCCGCGCGCGTCGCGCCCGGCGCGGCGCTTCCCGCGCCCAACGCTGGTTTTCAACCTCCACGATCAGTTTGAGAAACTGCGCGACGAAGGCCGTTACGAGCGCATGCGCGAGAAGATTCTCGAGCGCGACGTCGCGCTGGCGGGGAGCATGAACCCCATGCTCCAGCGCCACGGCGAAGCGAGCGAAGCAGCACAATATTCGGGCCGCGCTGTTGGCGAGGACTGGCGCTGCCCGTTTTCCGATCCGCGCGCGTGACCGTCCACGAGATCTTGCCGCGCAGCGGCACCGCGTTTCGGCTGAGTGCAGGACAGGTGCTCAAAGTCAGCGACCCCCGCGGGGTCCAGGTCGCCGATCTCCTCGCATACGCCGCGGACGATGTTCGCGAGGTCATCAGCGCGGGGCGGACATTCGATTACGAGGAGACAATCCGGCTGACCGCGGGCCACAAGCTGTGGTCGAACCGCTCACGCGTCATGCTCGAGATCGTCGAGGACACCGCAGGCACCCACGACTTTTTGCTGACCCCATGCAGCGAAGCGACCTTTCGGCACTTCTATCCCGATCTTCCGGTCCATCGCGGCTGCTTCGGCAACCTTGCTGCGGCGCTGGCGCCGTATGGGATCGAGCCGGACGCAATCCCAACCGCGTTCAACGTGTTCATGAACGTGCCGGTGGACGGTGCGACGGGCCGGCTCGAAGTCCTGCCCCCGACCACGCGCGCGGGCGACTTCATCCGCCTGCGCGCGGAGATCGATCTGATCATCGGCCTTACGGCGTGTTCGGCCCCGGCATCGAACGGAGGCAGCTTCAAGCCAATCCACTACCAGATAGAGGCATAAGCTTCGGCATCCCGGCGCGCGCGGGAATGACGCGTTGAAGAGAAAGTCCAAAACCAACGTCGTCCCCGCGAACACGGGGACCCAGAGCGTCACCCACTACCGCCCACGATCCCTGGCGCGAATCGCTGCTCCGTGCGTTGGTAGCGCGATGCCCGCCGCGCCCTCTCCCGATCCACGCGTCCCACCCGAAATCGAAGCGTGGTTCGCCGGGCGCGGGTGGCGGGTGCGCCGGCACCAGACCGAGATGCTCGCCGCCGACGACGCCGGCCAGCACACGCTGCTCGTCGCCGATACGGGGGCGGGCAAGACGCTAGCCGGGTTCATGCCGACGCTCGCCGCGTTCGCGCCATCGCGGCTGGCGGGCGCACCCCCGCCCGAGGGGCTCCACACGCTCTATGTCTCGCCGCTCAAGGCGCTGGCGCACGACGTCCAGCGCAACCTGCTGACCCCGATCGAAGATATCGGCCTGCCGATCCGCGTCGAAACGCGCAGCGGGGATACCCCGTCGGACCGCAAGGCGCGTCAGCGGGTCAAGCCGCCGCATGTGCTCCTCACCACCCCCGAATCGCTGTCGCTGCTGCTCAGCTATCCCGAAAGCGCCGAGCTGTTCGCGACGCTCCAGCGCGTGGTGATCGACGAGGTCCATGCGTTTGCGACAGGCAAGCGCGGCGATCTGCTGGCCCTGGCGCTCACCCGGCTGGGCGCGATCGCGCCGGCGATGCGCCGCGCCGCGTTGAGCGCGACGGTCGCCGATCCCGAAGAGTTCCGCGCCTGGCTGGCACCGTGGGGCGATCTCGACAGCGTGACCCTGGTCGAGGGCGAAGAGGGCGCGCCGCCCCAGGTCGAAATTCTCCTGCCCGAGGAAAATCGCGTGCCCTGGGGCGGGCACGCTGCATTGTGGGCGATCCCCCAGCTCTACGCCGCGATCCGCGCCAATCGCACCACGCTGGTCTTCACCAACACGCGCTTCCTGGCCGAATTGATCTTCCAGCAGCTGTGGGATGCGAACGAAGACAAGCTCCCGATCGGGATCCACCACGGCTCGCTGTCGAAGGAAGCCCGGCGTAAGGTCGAAGGGGCAATGGCACGGGGCGAACTGCGCGCGCTGATTGCCACCGCCAGTCTCGATCTCGGGGTCGATTGGGGCGATATCGACCTCGTCGTCCAGATGGGGGCGCCCAAGGGTTCCTCGCGCCTGCTCCAGCGGATCGGCCGTGCCAACCACCGTCTCGATCAGCCGAGCCGCGCCTTGCTCGTGCCGGGCAACCGCTTCGAATTCCTCGAGGCGACCGCGGCGGTCGATGCGGTCGAGGAAGGGCAGCGCGACGGCGAGGACTTTCGCCCCGGCGGGCTCGACGTGCTCGCCCAGCATGTGATGGCTATGTCCTGCGCCGGGCCGTTCGAAGAAGGCGCGGCACTGGCCGAAGTGCGCTCTGCACTGGCTTATGCCTGGGTCGATGAAACCGTCTGGCAGCGGGTGCTCGAGTTCGTCGCGACGGGGGGCTACGCGCTGCGCGCCTATGACCGCTTCCGGCGGATCGTTCGCGATAAATCGGGGCTATGGCGGCTGACCCATCCCGAGGCGGCGGCGCGGCACCGGCTAAACGCCGGGATCATACTCGACGCCGAAATGCTCGAGGTGCGGTTTCGCAACGGCCGCTCGCTCGGCCGCGTCGAAGAACGTTTTGCCGCCTCGCTCAGCCCCGGCGACACGTTCTGGTTTGCCGGTACCAGTCTCGAGGTCGAGGGGATCAAGGACATGCAGATCCTTGTCCGCGCTTCCAAGAAGGCGGCCGTGATCCCCAGTTACGGCGGCGCTCGAATGCCGTTGACGACGCACCTGGCCGACCGGGTCCGCGCGATGTTGGTCGATCGCCCGGGCTGGGCGCGGTTCCCCGACGATGTCCGCGAATGGCTGGAAATGCAGGATTGGCGCAGCAAGATGCCCGGCCCGGGTGAGCTGCTGGTCGAGAGTTTTCCCCACGGCAAGCGCGCCTATACGGTGTATTATACGTTCGAGGGGTGGAACGCGAACCAGTCGTTGGGGATGCTGATAACGCGCCGAATGGAGGATCGCGGACTTGGCCCGCTGGGCTTCGTCGCCAACGATTACAGCCTCGCGGTGTCGGGGCTCAAGCCGGTCGAGGACCCGGCGGCGCTTCTCTCACCCGACATTCTTGCCGACGAGTTCGTTGCCTGGGTGCAGAATTCGCACCTCCTGCGCCGCGCGTTTCGCGAAGTTGCGGTGATCGGCGGGCTGGTCGAACGCCAGCATCCGGGCAAGAAGAAGACGGGCAAGCAAGTCACGTTCTCGACCGATCTGATCTACGACGTCTTGCGCAAGTACGAGCCAGACCACGTCCTTCTCCAGGCTGCGTGGGCCGATGCGCGCGAGCGGATGACCGACGTCGGGCGCGTCGCCGATCTGCTCGACCGTGCCGCGGGTCAGCTCGTCCACGTCGAGCTCGACCGGGTCAGCCCGATGGCGGTGCCGGTGCTGGTGATGATCGGGCGCGAAACGATGCCCCAGGGTGCTGCGGATGACGAGCTGCTGCTCGAAGCGGAGACGCTGGCTGCTGCGGCGATGCGGCCCACCCGCGACGGGGTAGTAGTGGACTAGGGTTGCTTGCTCCCCCGCGAAGGCGGGGGGCCTCAGGCCGCAGTTGCTATGCTGCCGATGCATCCAACTCCGCACGGGAGCCCGTTGCAATTGCACCGACACGAAAAAGGGGCGGATCGCTCCGCCCCTCTTTCGTTGTTCGCTTGAACCGTCAGGCGCCTAGACGCCCGCCGATCCTGCCGCGGGCGCGCCCACGGCCTTGTTGAACGAGCGGTACTGTTCGTTGCCGACGAAGCCGAAGGCGTGGACGCCCGAGGCCTTGATGATGTTGATCACGCGCACCGCGAGGTCGTAGCTCGCCGATTCTTCGGGCTGGAACTGCAGCTCGGGCTCGGGCTGCATCTGCAACGTCGTCTGGAGCAGCGAAACCAGCTCGCCCTGCGTGATCGTCCGGCCATTCCACTGGATTTCGTTGGCGGTGGTCAGGTTCAGCTTGTTCTTGGTGGGCAGGATCGGTGGAGGATTCGTCGGCGGAGTCGCCGAGGGAAGATCGATATTCACCGCGTGGGTCGCCACCGGGATGGTGATGATGAACATGATGAGGAGCACGAGCATGACGTCGATGAGCGGCGTCGTGTTCATTTCCATCATCGGCGAGCCATCGTCCTTGCCGCCTGACATTGCCATTGAGAATTACTCCTGAAACGTATTGTCCGCGATCGAAGACTGGCCCGCAGGCTCAGCCGTTGGGATCGACCGGGTTGGAAATGAACCCGACAGTCGGATAGCCGGCCGCCTGGACGTTGTAGATTGCACCCGCCACGCAGCGCCACGGGGCGTTGACGTCACCGCGAATGTGGACCTGCGGGATCTTGTCGGGATCCTTGGCGATCGCGGCAGGTCCGCCTTCGCGCTTCACGATCGCGTCGAGGCGCTTGAAAGCCTTTTCATAAAGTTCGCTCGAATCGACCGGGGTGATGTTGTTGAAATAAACCCGGCACTGGCCGTTGCGCGCGGCACCCTGGAAGCCCGCCTCGCCCGCGCTGCGGCCGTTGGCGTCGCTGGCGCTGACCGTGAGCAGGAGGTTCTCGACCTTGTCCTGCGATTCCTTGGAAACCATGATCGGAATCTTGAGCTTCTCGATCGTCTGGATGGCGATCGGAACCGCGATCAGGAAGATGATCAGGAGCACGAGCATCACGTCCACCAGCGGGGTGGTATTGATGTCGGACATCGGCGTCTCGACGCCGCCTCCTACCGCTACTGCCATTTCGTCATCCTATTCTTCTGATAGTGCCGGCCCGGCCAATGATCCGGGCCCGGGTCGGACCGAGGGCAGGTCCGCATGCAGCTTCCTGCCCCCGTACCGTCGCACGTGCCGCTCCCGAGAGGAGCGACGGCGCCTGCGCCTACTGCTTCATCGTGGTGTTGGTCGGCGTCGTCACGACCGGCTTGGCAGTGGCCGCCGCAGCACCCTTGGCCGAACCCACGGCGATCATCGCGGGCTTGACCGCACCCTTCGAGTTGATGTTCGCGAGCACGTCGGTCGAGAAGCCCGAAAGGTTCTCGGCGATGCGCTTGTTGCGCGCCTGGAGGTAGTTGTAGGCCAGCACCGCGGGAACCGCGACGAGCAGCCCGAGCGCGGTCATGATCAGCGATTCGCCGACCGGGCCCGCGACCTTGTCGATCGAGGCCGACCCGGCGATGCCGATGTTGATCAGCGCGCGGTAGATGCCGACGACCGTCCCGAACAATCCGACGAACGGCGAGGTCGCGCCAACGGTGGCGAGGAACGGCAGGCCGCTGGCAAGCCGGGCGTTGACGCTGGCTTCCGAACGCGCGAGCGAACCGTGCAGCCATTCGTGCGAGTCGAGGCTGTTAGCCATCCGGCCGTGCTGGTCTTCGGCGGTCAGTCCGTCGTCGACGATCTGGCGCCATGCGCTGTTCTTGTCGAGCTTGGCCGAACCTTCGCGCAGCGTGCCGGCACGCCAGAAGTTGGAGCGCAGGTCGCTGAACTGGCGCATGATCTTGGCCTGTTCGGCCCACTTGGTGAACAGGATGAAGAACGAGCCGAACGACATGATTCCCAGGATGACGACCGTGATCAGGCCGATCCAATTGGTCCCGCCATTGGGAAACAGGGCTTCGGTGAAGCCGAACTTGTTCTGCGGTGCGGCCGGGGCAGCAGCGGCAAGAAGGTTAATAAGCATGCGGATGTCCTCTCAAGATATTCGAACAATCGGTTCGCGAACGCTGGGTTCAGGAAACGGTAGCGGGGATACCGAACCGGAAGATTTCCGGCCCAGGCGACGGATTAATCTTTCGGAATTTGCCAGCGCGTCCGGTTGGAATAGCTACCCGAGACCGGCCTGCCTTCGCCATCGGTCGCCGGGGTAAAGCGCGCCCGGCGCATAAGGTTGGCGCAGGTCGCCGCATCCAGATCCGGGCTTCCGCTCGAACCCGTTACGTCGCAGCCCGTGGCTCGGCCATCGGGACCGACCGACAGGCGGAAACTGGTCGTGCCTTCACGGTTCTCGTTGAGCGCGCGCGAAGGGTAGTCGTTGGTCGTGACCCAATCGCCCGGACGGCCCTTGGGCGCCGCGCCCTTGGGCGTGAACGACGGCGGCGGGGGAGCAGCCGGGGGTGCCGGCACCGGAATGGCGACGGCAACCGGGGGCGCCGGCGGCGGAATCTGGCTGACCGTTGCGATCTGGGGTGCCGGGCGATCGAACGTGATGGGCGGCACCGGTGCGACCGGCGGAGGCGGCGTGACCGGCTTGTCTGGTGGCGGTGGCGGCGGCTCTTCCTTGGGCTTTTCTTTCTCGATATCGACAGTGGCAACCCGCTCGGCAATCTTCTTGACTGCCGAATACGCGAGCCCCGTCACCAGAGCATAACCCAGTGCAAGGTGTAAAAGGGCAACGATGATCAGTGCAGTAACCTTGTTACCGCTCATCTGTTGGTCAGCGTAAGCCATTCAGACGCATCACTCCTACCAGGACCTCGAGCCGGGCCCGAGGCGGCAAACTGTCACGACCTTTGCCGCGACCTTTTGCCAAATCTCTCGTCCACCCTGCCGGCCCCGAATTCGGGACGCCGATTGCCCGTAGGGCGCTTGGCCCGGCAGGGCTGTGTTATCCGGCTTATTTAACGTTTAGCGCGGATTTCCTGCTGCTTTATCGCCGAAGCCGAAGCCGCGCAACGGTTTATCGGTTAACTCCCAATTCACGTGTACAGGAGTGAGACGCTTCGTGCGAAAACCCGTTCCCGCCTCGCAAAACCAAGGCTGTACCCAAGCCCGTCCCATCCAAGGAGCCGCCGCGATCGCGCTGTCCCGCTTGCCCATTGCGGCCTTCGCCCTGCTCGCCGGGTTCGTCCAGACACCCGCCGCGCGCGCCGCCGATTCGGCGTCGTCAGCCCCGCCTGTGCCGGCCGCTATGCTCTCTCATTCCGATCTGGCCTATTCCGATCTGGCCTATTCCGATCTGGTCGATCTCGCCGAGGCCGCCCCGGTGGTGGTCCGCGCGCAGGTCCGTCAGGTCACCGCGCTGGATGCCGCGCACGCCAGCCCGCTGCGCGGCCGCGCGCGGGTCTATGTCGAGGCGCGGACCGAGGCGCTGCTGGCAGGCCGCGGCGCGGTCGGCGAAACGCTGCGCTATCTGGCCGACGTTCCCGCCGATACGCGGGGTCGGCCGCTCTCGCTCAAGAAACGCAGCGTGCTCCTGTTTGCCCGGATCGTCCCCGATCGTGTCGGCGAACTCCAGCTCGTGGCACCCGACGGCCAGGTGCTGTGGGATCCCGCGCTCGAAACGCGGGTGCGCGGCGTGCTCGCCGAATTGCTTGCCGCGGGCGCCCCGCCGAAGATCCTGCGGGTGCGCGAGGCGCTATACGTCCCGGGCAACCTGACCGGCGAAGGCGAGACGCAGATGTCGTTGACCACGCAGAGCGGTACGCCGGTGTCGCTGACCGTGGTTCACGGGCCGGGCGCCGTGCCGCGCTGGGGGCTTTCTCTCGGCGAAATCGTCGATGAAGCCGCGGTCCCGCCGCAGCCCGGAACGCTGACCTGGTACCGCCTCGCGTGCACGCTCGCGCCGCAGCTTCCGGTCGCCGCCAATGTCTCGGCCTCGGCCAGCGACCGCGCATTGGCCGAGGCCGATTACGGCTTCGTGCGCACCGCGCTCGGCCCCTGCGGGCGGACGCGTTAGGCGGATCGGCGCGCGCGCTTTCCCGCCGCGCCGAAACCGCCTAAAGGCGCGGCCTGTTGAAGGGGGACCCGATGGATCAGCCGCCGCGCACGGCGCAGCTCAGCGATGCGCCGTCACAGCCTGCGCCGCCGCGCAGTGCCCCGTTGAGAATTGCGCTGGCCGGGCTCGGCACGGTCGGCGCGGGAGTCATCCGCCTGATCGAGGCCAACGCCGATCTGATCGCGCGCCGCGCCGGGCGCAAGCTGGCGATCACCGCGATCAGCGCGCGCGACCGCAGCAAGCCGCGCGGGATCGATATCTCCGCCTATGCCTGGGAAGACGACATGGCGGCGATGGCGGCGCGGGCCGATGTCGATGTCGTGGTCGAGATGATCGGCGGCGCCGATGGCCCCGCGCTGGCGCTGGCGCGGAGCGCGCTGGCGGGCGGCAAGGCGCTGGTCACCGCCAACAAGGCGATGATCGCCCACCACGGCCTGGCGCTGGCAGCGGCGGCCGAAGCCGCGGGGGTCGCCTTGCGCTTCGAGGCCGCGGTTGCCGGCGGCATCCCGGTGATCAAAGGCCTGCGCGAAGGGACCGCGGCCAATGCCATCGAGCGGGTCTACGGCATCCTCAACGGGACCTGCAATTTCATCCTCTCGACGATGGAGGACACCGGCGCCGATTTCGCCGCGGTCCTCGCCGAAGCGCAGCGCCGCGGGTTTGCGGAAGCCGATCCGGCGTTCGACATCGAAGGCACCGATGCCGCGCACAAGCTCGCGATCCTGGCGGCGATCGCCTTCGGCACGCGGATCGATTTCGCCGGGGTCGAGACCGCGGGGATTGCCCGGCTGCTCGCCGCGGACATCGCGCAGGCCGATGCGCTGGGCTACGTCATCCGCCTGATCGGGATGGCCGAGACCGAGGTTGGCCCCGACGGTGCGTGTCGGCTGTTCCAGCGCGTCCAGCCGCATCTGGTCCCGCGGGCGCACCCGCTGGCGCATGTCGACGGGGCGACCAACGCGGTGGTCGCGGAGGGCAATTTTTCGGGTCGACTGCTATTCCAGGGCGCGGGCGCGGGGGACGGCCCGACCGCCAGCGCGGTCGTCGCCGATCTTATCGACATCGCGCGCGAACGCGCAGGGAGCGCGGTTCCCGGGGCGCCGTTCTCGGTTCCGGTCGGCGAGCTCGAAAGCCTGCCGCGCGCGCCATCGGGCCACCGCCGCAGCCGCTCGTACATCCGCTTCACCGTCGCCGACCGCCCGGGCGTGCTCGCCGAACTGACCGCGGCGATGCGCGATGCCGGGGTCTCGATCGAAAGCCTGATCCAGAAGGGCCGCGGCGGCGGCGACGGCGCGGATGCGGTCGGTGTCCTGGTCGCCATGGTGTCGCACGAAGGGCCCGAGGCGGGGGTGACCGAAGCACTGCGCCTGCTCGAGGGGTCTGACAGCCTGACCTCGGCGCCGCTGGTCATGCATCTGCTCGGCGAATAAGTCCGGGCTTGCGCTCGTTGTCCCCGCCGGGGCGCGGGGTCGTGCCCCTCACCCGGGTTCCCGCGTGCCAAGGGCGACATTGCGCCCATCCACGCAACCACGAAACCTCGCTACGGCTGGCGCAATTCGCCCTTGGAAATCTTGTCGGCGTCCGATCCGGCCGGCGCGACCGGGATCTTGGTGAGATCGATGTAGTAGATCGGCGGAGGGACCTTGCCGAAGCCGATGCACGGATTGCCGGTTTCGGCGCAGGTCGGGATGCCGTGGACATTGGGCGCGCGGGGCAGCCCGTTGTAAGTCGCCTGGTGCGAATCGGGACGCAGTTCGCGAGTCGATTTCACCCGGAACTCGGTATCGTCCTGCTTGCGCGCGCAGACCACGATCTCTGTGCCGGCAGTTGCCTCGGGGCAGACCCTGGGCGGCACCCTCGGCCCGTAAACCGCCTGCGCCGCGCGCAAAGCCTCCTCTACGCTGGGCGAGGGCGTTTGCGCAGCGGGGGCAGGCGCTGCCACCGATGCGGGCGATACCGCCGGTCCTGGCGCGGGTCCGGCATCCTGCGCCGCCGCCGGGGCCGCGAAAATCAGGAATGAAAGTATCGCTGGAGCACCCCATCTCGACATTCGCGGTTCCCCTGTCTAAGCGCCGCGCATCCTTCCCTTTTCCCATGAATCCGGTGTGAACATGACCTCAACTCCTGCGTCTTCAACTGTCGCAAGCAGCGTCCTCGATCGGGTTTTGGTGCTCGAAATGGTCCGCGTTACCGAAGCTGCGGCGATCGCGGCTTCGCATCTGATCGGGCGCGGCGACGAAAAGGCCGCCGACCACGCAGCGGTCGAAGCGATGCGCGCCGCGCTCAACGAGCTCGAGATCGACGGCACCGTGGTCATCGGCGAGGGCGAGCGCGACGAAGCGCCGATGCTCTACATCGGCGAAAAGGTCGGTTCGGCGCAGGGCACCGGCCCGCGCATCGATATCGCGCTCGACCCGCTCGAGGGGACCACGATCACCGCCAAGGCCGGGCCCAACGCGCTCGCAGTGCTGGCGATCGCGGAAGAAGGCAATCTCCTCAACGCGCCCGATACCTACATGGAAAAGCTCGCGGTCGGCCCGGGCTACCCCGCCGGGGTGATCGATCTGGCCAAGTCGACCCGTGAAAACGTCGCCGCAGTCGCCGCGGCCAAGGGCGTCGCCCCGAACGAGCTGATCGTCTGCGTGCTCGACCGTCCGCGCCACGCCGCACTGATCGCCGAACTGCGCGAGATCGGCTGCGGGATCGCACTGATCCCCGATGGCGATGTCGCCGGGGTCATCGCCACGACCGACGAGGACACCGGGATCGACATGTACATGGGCTCGGGCGGAGCGCCCGAAGGCGTGCTTGCCGCCGCGGCACTGCGCTGCGTCGGCGGACAGTTCAAGGGCCGGCTGATCTTCCGCAACGAGGACGAAAAGCGCCGCGCCGCCAAGTGGGGGATCGAGGATCTGCACAAGATCTACGACCTCGAAGACCTGGCCAAGGGCGATTGCATCTTCGCCGCCACCGGGGTCACCGACGGCTCGCTGCTGTCCGGGGTCAAGCGCCTCAAGAACGGGACGATGACCACCGACAGCGTCGTCATGCGCGCCAGCTCGGGCACCGTCCGCTGGGTCAAGGGCGAGCGCCGCGCGCGGTAAAGCCGTTACCTGCTGCGGCAGCAAGATTGAACTGCGCTACGGTTTCAAGCTAATGGTCTGAAAGAACATGCTTTCGGGGGAGCCATGAGCGGACAAATCGCCCGCCACTGCACAATGCTTGCGCTGGGCGCAGCCCTTGCGCTGAGCGCGCAGGGGCTCGCCGCGGCACCGCTTGCTGAGCGTCCAGCCCCGCGCCCGGCCGCGTCCGATGCGTCCGAAAGCCATGCGCCGGACGATTTTTCCGACCTCAAGGACAACCAGCGCGAAGCTATTCGTCTGGTCGCGCTGAGCCGCGCCGCGCCCGGCGCCGAGGCCGAGGCGCTGCTTCAACGCGCTCTGGCGCTGGTCCCCGAACCGGGCCAGGTCCGAAGCGGCGTCCTCTGCACGGTGGCGGCCGACTTATACAATAGCTGGGACGACAATGCGGCCGAACTTCCCAAGGCTGCCGCGGCGGTCGACGAATGCAACCGCGTGAGCCCGGGCAAACCGGCGTTGCAGATGATGGCCGGCTCGATCAAAATCCACGCCGGCCAATACCGCGCCGGAGGGCTGCTTCTGGTAGCGGCGGCGCGGGCCCAGCCCGAACTGTTCGGCGATTTCGATATCGCGGCGATGAAATGGCTTCTGAGCCGGCTCGAGTACGGCGGGGAAGGAGCGGTCGCGGCCGATCTGCGCGTTCTGCTCGTCCATTCGGGGTATGGCAAAGACGATACCGCGTTCTTCGCGGCCATGGCGCAAGACGCGATCCGCGACAGCCTGGAGCATCACGCGGGTGCGGAACCGGCGTCGCTGCTCCCGCAAGTGATGGATGCCGAAAGCGGCCTTGAAATGCTCGTCGACCGGCGTTTCCAAACCATCTGGCCGCTGCTCGAACAGTGGTCGGACGGCGATCTCAAGCGCCAGTCGGATGCCCGGCTGGCCGCCGCGCGGGCGCAGTTTCAGGTCGATCCGGCCTTGCCCAACCGCAGGATTCTTGCCCACGCGCTGTGGAACGCGGGCCGGCACGTTGAGGCACGCGCGCTGCTTAAGGAAGCGATCGACACCCCGCTGCTGTGGGACGAGGATCGTTTTCATATTGCGCAGCTTACCGGGCAATATGCCGAAATGCTGATCGACGGGGAGAGTGGAGCCCGGGCGAGCGGGATCGTCGAGGCCATCGCGGTCGAACGCCGGATCGCTGCGGCTATCCCGGTTGCGCAATACCCTTATGCGATGAACCTAATGCCCAATTTTGCCAACCTGCTGATCGGCGCGGGGCACGATCAGGAAGCGCTCGAACTGCTCGAACGCGAGACGCCCAGGCCGGGCGTGCTGGATGAGCCGGCGGTTTACGGCTTCTACGCAGCGCTGCGGTATTGCGCCCTGCACAACCTGGGCCGCGAGGCCGAAGCCCGATCCCAGTCGGCGCTGATCGATTGGCATTATGCCACAAACCAGCAGGCGCGCGCGATCCGCACCACCTGTTCGATTGATCCCCGCTCGATCGAATCGCGGTGGACCGCTCGGATGACGGACCCGCAGGAGCGCAGCGGCGCGCTGGTCACATTCTACCGGGCAAAGCTCGGGCTGCGGACCAGCGACCGGCTGCCGATCGAAGAAATGAACCAGGCGGCGACTCGCAGTGCTTCGCTCAACGCGCTGTTCCTGCGGCTGGGACGCGAGCTGCCCGCAAGCTATCTGCCCGCGCTGCGCAACTGGGAGGACGCGGCGAGCGCAGCCTCGCCAACCCACGCTCCGCCTAGTGGGGCGGAGCCGGCACCGCCCCACTAGGCGGAGCACGGTTCGGCGGGCGATATTGCAATCTCGCGACTCGCAGCTAGAGCCAGCGCGTGGCGTGCCGAGACCGGCGGCGAGGGAGTCTGGCGCAATGAAGATCATGGCCGGCAATTCGAACTTGCCGCTGGCGCGCGCGATCGCCGGGTATCTCGAAATGCCGCTGACCGACGCCAGCGTGCGGCGCTTTGCCGACGAGGAAGTGTTCGTCGAGATTCACGAGAACGTCCGCGGCGAAGACGTGTTCGTCGTCCAGTCGACCAGCTTCCCAACCAACGACAATCTCATGGAGCTGCTGATCTGCATCGATGCGCTGCGGCGCGCGTCGGCGCGGCGGATCACCGCGGTGGTGCCGTATTTCGGCTATGCAAGGCAGGACCGCAAACCGGGACCGCGCACGCCGATCTCGGCCAAGCTGGTCGCCAACATGATCACCCACGCGGGTGCCGACCGGGTCCTCGCGGTCGATCTCCACGCCGGGCAGATCCAGGGGTTCTTCGATATCCCGACCGATAACCTGTTCGGCGCGCCGGTGATGGCCGCCGATATCCACGCGCGCTATGCCGGGCAGGACCTGATGGTCGTATCGCCCGATGTCGGCGGGGTGATCCGTGCGCGCGCGCTGGCCAAGCGGCTCGACAATGCGCCGCTGGCGATCGTCGACAAGCGCCGCGACCGGCCCGGCCAGTCCGAGGTGATGAACATCATCGGCGATGTGCGCGGGCGGATGTGCGTGCTGATCGACGATATCATCGATTCGGGCGGAACGCTGTGCAACGGCGCGCAGGCGCTGCTCGACGCAGGCGCGACCGGCGTCGTCGCCTATATCAGCCACGGGGTGCTATCGGGCGGAGCCGTGGCGCGGGTCGATGCCTCGGCGCTGAAAGAACTGGTGATCACCGATTCGATCCTGCCGACCGATGCCGCCAAGGCTTCGCAGCGCATCCGCATCCTCCCGATCGCGCCGCTGATCGGCGAAGCGATCCGGCGCATCGCCGACGAAAGCAGCGTGTCGAGCCTGTTCGATTAACGCCCGGGCGCGGGCTGCGCTCCTATCACACGGGCTCATTGGCGGGATCGCGCCACGAATTGGGCGTCCCGACCTGGCCCGGCGCAAGCATCGACAAGCGCCGGTTCTGGCGTGCTTCGAGGTTGAGGCGGAGCAAGGGATGGCTCCCGCTCGCCAGTTGCGACGGGGTCTGGGCAAAGAAATGCCCGATCTCGCGGATCAGGTGCGACTGGTCGAAATAGCGCAGATGCAGCGCTTCGGCCTCCTCGGGCTGCGCGACCCCGAGAAGGAGCGAGGCCATGTCCAGCGCGCGCGCGCGGCGCAGGACCTGCTTGGGGGTCATCCCGAAATCGCGGCGGATAATCCGTTCGAGCGTCCGGACGCCGACGGCGTTGCGCTCGGCAAATTCACCGATCGGCATGTCGGGTGCGGCAAAGCTGGCGCTTTCGAACGCGAGCGTGACCGGATCGGGCGGAGCGACGGCATTGAGCGCGATCATCTTGCGCATCTCGGCCTCGAAGATTTCGATCCACTCGCCCGCGCTGTGCGCCGGATCGAACCGCGAGCCGAGCCGTCCGTGGCCGACCAGTTCATCGAAATCGATGATCCGGTCGAGCGTCTGGCGAATGTCCGGGCCGCCGAGCATGCGCGACGCGCCCGGACGCAGCTGTACCGTCATTACCCGGAACGTGCCCGTGGCCTCGATCGGCATGACCCGCGATTGCGATCCGAAGAACAGCGCCTGGCGGCGATCGTGGGGGTTGAAGTCCTGCCACCCTTCGCGGGTCTGCGCGCGCCACCGGCCGCTGATCAGGACGCGCACGCAGGGGTTGTCGCTGAGCATGCCGCAGGTCAGCGTCGCGCCTTCGGGCATCGCCACGATCGATCCGGAAATCAGCGCAACCCACGGCAGCAAATCGGCGGCTGGCGGGCGACTGAGCGACAGCGGATCGCCGGCGCGCGTGCTGCCGGTAAGCGATACCAGCGGTGCGGGCGGAGCCGGCGATCCCGGCCCTCCGCGCTTTTCCAGCATTCTGCGCCCCTTCGATGCTTGTTACCTTCGTTTAGCGCATCCGGCGCAGATACAACTATGATTTAATGCACATTCTGTTCGGTTGCCGGGCCGGCATGGCAATTGCCCTTGGCGAGAGCGCCTGACGGGTGCGCCTGACGGGTGCGCTTGACGGTTAGGGGCGCGCATGGCCATGAAGGGCGATGTCGCTTTCGGCCGACCTCGCGCTTGCCGCCCGCCTCGCCGATGCCGCGGCCGGCGCGATCCGTCCGCATTTCCGCGCCGGAATCACCGCCGAACGCAAAGGCGATGCTTCTCCCGTAACGATCGCCGATCGCGCCGCCGAAGAAGCGATGCGCCGCATCCTTACCGCCGAAGCGCCGCGCGACGGTGTCGCAGGCGAAGAGTTCGGCTATGCCCAGGGATCGTCGGGACGGCAGTGGGTGCTCGATCCGATCGACGGGACCACCGCCTTCCTTGCCGGGCGGCCGATCTTCGGGACGTTGATCGCGCTGCTGGTCGAAGGCTGGCCGGTGCTGGGGATCATTGACCAGCCGATCCTGCGCGAACGCTGGATCGGCGCGGCCGGGATGCCGACCACGTTCAGCAGCGGCGGGGGAGCTGGCAGCGCGGTCCGCACGCGCCCCTGCCGCACTCTGGCCGATGCCGCGCTCGCAACCACCGGTCCGCACTATTTCGAGGCGCACGACGGCGAGCACTTCATGTCACTGGCGGCGCAGACCGACCACAAACGCATGGTCATGGGCGGCGACTGCTACAATTACGCGATGCTGGCGATGGGCCATCTGGATATCGTGTGCGAGGCCGGGCTCAAGCTCCACGACTGGGCCGCGCTGGTCCCGATCATCGAAGGCGCGGGGGGCCTGATCTGCGACTGGAGCGGGGAACCACTGGCGGCTGGGGCCAAGGGATCGGTGCTGGCGCTGGGCGATCCGGCGCGGCTGGAAGATGCGATGGCCGCACTGGCGTGCGGCCACTAGTCTTGATTTGTGTGCGGGGCGCTTGCCTGCGGGCAGTGATCTTTCAAAAAAAGACCGAGGCCCGGCAGGCAAAACTCAGGTAATTTACTTGGTGCCGTACTGGCCGGGCTGGGCGCCGAAGTTGTCGCGGGCATGGGCCTTGGCCGCCGCGGCAGTCTTGAACACTTCATCCTGCAGCGTCGCAGTGACGAGCGGATAGCCTTGCGAGTTGTACCGCGTTTCGCGCACGGTCAGGCGGAAGCTGCCGTCTTCCTGCTTGGCGATCAGGAACGGGCGGAGCGCATCGCGCTGGGTGGTATACTGCATGTGCCGGGATCCTTTCGTCCGGTGATGGCGGGCACGAGGCGTTGCCGCCGCGTGCCCGCCAGCCAGAATCAGGCCGAGGTCAGATTGCAGGCCGAGGTCTTGCCGCGCTTGTCGGTTTCGAGCTCGTACGAGACGCGCTGATCCTTGGTCAGCGTGCCCATGCCGGCGCGCTCAACGGCCGAGATGTGCACGAACGCGTCCTGGCCGCCGTCTTCGGGAGCGATGAAGCCATAGCCCTTGTCGGCGTTGAAGAATTTTACGGTTCCGATAGTCATGAGAATAAGTCCTTGTCCCATGGGGTGACGGGCATCCGCAAGCATTGCGGATCCCGGCGTCGTGAAGCGATTGTGGGACCAAGGGGGAGCCAAAGCGGCCCATTAGCCGTCGAATGCGACGTTCAGCGCGGGTGCCCTAGCACGGTTTGCAACAAAACGAAACGTTGCGCGCAAGGGGCCCTCTAGCTCGTCATGGCGATGTATCCGCCAATCCCGATTACAGCGGCGGCAAACACGCGTTCCAGCAAACCCTTGCGCGCTGCCAGCCGGCGTCCCAGCGCCATGCCCCGACCGAGCCGCCAACCCCGCCAGCCAGCAGCAGCAAGGCGGTCGGCCACGCTATCAAGCCAGCCAGCGCGTAGGATACCGAAGTTGTCAGGCCGAGCGCGGTGATCACGACCAGGGACGTTCCGACCGCGAATTCCACTGGCATCGCGGCCGCGGCGATCAACGCGGGCACGATCAGGGAGTCCCCGCCAATGCCGAAGAAGCCAGCCGCCAGACCAACTCCAAGGCCCGAGGGAATCAAGCGCGGCAACAAGGCGCCAGCGCTTTCGCGCGTCAGGCGGACATCCGGCTGGTAGCGTCCCTTGCGTTTGCGCAGCATAGCCAGGCCGACGCCGATCATCAGCAGGCCGAACAGCAGGAGTAGGCGTTTGCCATCGAGCGCCTGGCCGAGCTCAGCCCCCAAGGCGGCGCCGACAGCCCCGGCTGCCGCGAACACCATCGCGCAGCGCCACTTCACTTTGCCGGCGCGGGCATGGCCAACAAGGCTGGCGAGCGCGTTGGCGGTGACGGCCACCGCAGCCGTGCCGATCGCCATGTGCGGGGAAGAAATGCCGACGACATAGATCAGCAGCGGCACCGCCAGAATCGATCCCCCGCCGCCGACCAGGCCCAGGACCAGGCCAATCGCGCTACCCGAAAGCAGCGCCAGGACGATGTGCAACAGGTCCATGTCAGGCGGCAGGAGCGCAGCGGTTCCATGGCAGGAACGCCAGTAATTTCGCCATGCCGCACCAGCCGCTGGCTCCAGCAAACACCAGCCCGGCACCGACAAACGCCGCAATACCGAAAAACGGTGGCGCAACGAGCCAGCCCAGCAGCGTGCCGAGCAAAACCAGGCGGCCCGCAACGATCTGCACCTGGTGCATCATCTCGATCGGCTGGCCCGCTGTCTTCTCGGTAGCTCCTCCCGATTTGCGCCACGCTTCGATTCCACCGCCAAGCACGTAGCCAATCTGGTCCGCGCCAAGGGCATTGCGCAGCGAACTCGCCATCGCGCCGGTGCGCATTCCCGAGCGGCAATGGAAGATCACCGCTCCAGCCGGGGGAAGATCGCCAAGCCGGTCGGGGGTCAGGTTGAGGGCACCCGGGATGCGCTCGCGCGCGAATTCCGCGTGTTCGCGAATGTCGACGAGCACAGCGCCTTCATCGATCAAGGCTTGTACGCGGGCGGGATCGACGGATCCATGGGCGGCGGTCATCGGCGGAAATCCTAGCGGCAGTAAAGGTTGTAAAGGGCGGTGAGCAGGGCTTCGAGCCGGGGGTCGGCGATCCTGTACCAGATCGCTTGACGCTCGCGCCGGAACGCGACCAGCCCGTCCTTGCGAAACACGGCCAGATGTTGCGAAAGCGCCGACTGCGACAGGGAAACCATCTCGGCGAGATCGCCGACGCGCATTTCCCCGTGTTCGACCAGCAGGCACAATATCGTGAGCCGTTTGGGATTACCCATGACCTTCAGCAAGGCCGCAACATGCGCGGCCTTGGCTGCAAACAGAACTGGGTCGATATCGGGTTTCACGCGAATTCCATTGTATATTCAAGAATACTCAATTAGCATCATCTAATATTAGTTCAAGCAGAGAAACCCCCGGCCCATGTCGTTCCAGCCCGAAATCCATGCGTTTTTCGACGAGCCCACCAATACGATCAGCTATCTGGTGGCCGATCCTGCGACCGGTGACGCGGTTGTCATCGATCCCGTGCTCGATTTCGACCTCGCGAGTGGCATCGCCGACGGCCGCTCAGCCGCTGCGATCCTCGCGCGCGCCGAGTCGCATGGCTGGCGAATCGCCCGCGTGCTGGAAACGCATGCGCACGCCGATCACCTGTCGGCTGCCCCACTGATCAAGGCGCGGACGGGCGCGCGGATCGGGATTGGTGAGCACATCCGCGACGTGCAGAAGATATTCTGGCCGATGTTCGCCGATCTTGCCCCGGGTTCGGGTGAAAGCGACTTCGACGACCTGTTTGCGGACGGCGACCGGTTTGCTGTCGGAAATCTGGAATTTCGGGTGATGCACGTCCCTGGTCATACTCCGGCGGACGTCGCCTATCTGGTAGGTGACGCGGCATTTGTCGGCGATACGCTGTTCATGCCCGATTACGGCACCGCGCGCGCCGACTTTCCGGGCGGAGACGCCCGGCAGTTGTATCGTTCGATCCGCAAGGTGCTGGCGCTGCCGCCGGCCACGCGTCTGTTTCTGTGCTATGACTACAGGGCACCAGGGCGCGACGACTATCGCTGGGAGACCACCGTTGCCGAGGAGCGCGCGCACAGCGTCCACGTCAGCGATGCAACGAGCGAGGATGTGTTCGTTGCGATGCGCGAGGCACGCGACGCGTCCCTGGCCGTGCCGAAGCTGCTGTTGCCAGCGATCCAGGTCAACATCCACGCCGGAAGGTTCCCCAAGGCCGAAGCCAATGGCCTCACTTACCTCAGGATTCCGGCTAAACTGAGCGAGGACATTCGCTGAAAGCTTGCCTTCCGGCCCCGCCATCGCTAGGCGCGCGCACTTCAATCGACACGAGCGGGTCCCCGTGATGGGGATTCGTGGGGAGTCTGCCTGGCGAACTAGGGCTGCCAGGGCCGAACCTTACGTGTCCCCTGACAGGAGACGAAAATGCCCAAGCTCAAGACCAAGAGCGGCGTCAAAAAACGCTTCAAGCTCACCGCCACCGGCAAGGTCAAGCATGGGGTGGTCGGCAAGCGCCACCGCCTGATGTCGCACAATGCCAAGTACATCCGCCAGCAGCGCGGCACCGACGTCATTTCCGACGCCGATGCCAAGGTGATCAAAAAATGGGCCCCTTACGGGCTTCGCTGAGGGAGGATTAGCACATGGCACGCGTCAAACGCGGGGTAACCACCCGCACCAAGCACAAACGGCTCCTCGAACAGGCCAAGGGCTATCGGGGCCGCCGCAAGAACACCATCCGCGTCGCGCGGCAGGCGGTCGAAAAGGCCGGTCAGTATGCGTATCGCGATCGCAAGGTGAAGAAGCGCTCGTTCCGGGCGCTGTGGATCCAGCGGATCAACGCCGCAGTGCGCGCCGAGGGACTGACCTATTCGCAGTTCATCCACGGCGCGAAGCTGGCGGGCGTCACGCTCGACCGCAAGATCATGGCCGACCTGGCGATGAACGAAGGCGGCGTGTTCACCGCGCTGATCGCGCAGGCGAAAGCCGCGCTGCCGGCGGTTGCGGAAACCGCCGCGGCCTAAGCGGTCCGCCGCAAGGCAAAGAACAAGGGCGCAGCCGGGGATACCCGCCGCGCCCTTTTTTTGTCGTGCGATAGCGCGCTCTATCGCAGGTTTTCGACCGAGACCCAGCCGCGCGTGCCGAACGAATCGGTCACTTCCACGAACAGCCCCTCGCGCCGTCCGGTCGGGGTCAGCGTGGTCGAGGCCCGCAGCGCCCGCACGACCGCACCGTTCGCCGCCGGGGTCGCGCGCATCTGGGTATCGACCGCGACAGTCGCCAGCTTGGCCGACGGGGCAGTGCTGCCCCCGCTGGCTTGCGGGGCGGCGCTCATCGCGCCTTGCTGCGCCGCGAGCCGGTTGAACGCGATCATGAACGCCTCGGTCAGGCTTTGCCCGTCCTTGCTCGAGCCATAGCCGGCCGCCGCTGCGCCCGAGGCCCAGCCGCCAACTCCGCCGAAGGTCAGCGTCGATTTGGTGACCGATCCGGTGCCCGTCGCCAGGGTCATCCCGTTCGACGGGCTGACCACGCGCAAGCCTGCAGCGATGGTTTTCTTCTTGCCGCCGAGCCCGCCGAGCATCCCCAGCATCGCCCCGCCCATCGGCACGCGGCCGAGCACCTGGGCAGCCGCGCCCGAGCGGACGAGACCTTCGACCGCGGCGGTCTGAACCGCCCCGATCGTGCGGTCGACGTCTTCCTGCTCGCCCGCGATCGCGGTCACGAGGAACCGTGCGGGTTGTCCGGTCGCGGCGTTGATCGGGGTGAAGCAGCCCGATTCGGTCGCCATCGCGTTGATCAGTTCGCGTGGGCTGCCGAGGTTGTATTTGGTCCAGCCGGCAACATCCCCGTCGACGATGGCGATCGTGCCCATCGATGCTTCGCAGTGGGCCAGCGTCACCGGGGGAGCCTTAGCGGCGTAAGCGGTGCTCGCGCTGCCCAAGGCAAGCACGGCCAGCGTGGTGGCGGCGGCAAGCGCGGCGCGGCGCGCGGCGATATTGGTCATCGGAAAATCCCCCTGTTGCCGCGCCAGGTCGCGCAAGCCCTCGAAAATGTTCAGCCCGGCCGAACCTGCGGCCGTGTAGGAATACGACACCCCGCAGCGCTGCGCGCTATCCCCAATACAGGGTATCGCGCGGACTACCGCGCCCGGTAACCTTCGGTCGATGCACGGCGGGTCGCCCCACAATGCGGTTTCGACGCGGTTCTTCCGTCCGCCGCCCGCGCTCGCCCCGCTCATATCGACGATCTATCTGACCGAGGTCGCGCTGCCCGTGGGCGAGACCGTGACCGACATGCTCCACCCCGAATGGGCCAACATGCGGATCACCACGGGTGGCCCGATCGGGGCGGCACCCGCCGGCGCGACGCTGGTCGCGACGCCGCGGGTGCTCGGCGCCGGGCCGACGTGCCGGGCGATGCAGTTCCAGACCGGGGCGATGCGGACCTGGGGTATCGGGCTGCTCCCGCTCGGCTGGGCGCAGCTCATGCGGGTCCCCGCCGCGCACTATGCCGACCGCCTGGTGGCCGCGGACGAGGACCCCGCGTTCGCGCATCTGCTGATCCTCGATCGCGCGCTGGCCGCGATCGGCCTCGACCCGCCCGCCGAGGCCGCCGCGATTGCCGCCCATCTGGCGGCGCTGCTGGGCGAACCCGCGCAGGACGCGGCGCGGATCGTCGCGGTCCACACCGCGCTCGTCGACAGCACGGTCGATAGCGTTGCGGCGCTGTGCGAGCATGCGGGGATCGCCCCCCGCACGCTCGAGCGCGTGGCGCTGCGGGCGTTCGGGTTCTCGCCCAAGCTGCTGCTGCGGCGCCAGCGCTTCTTGCGCAGCCTGGCGCAGTTCATGCTCGATCCTTCGCTGACCTGGCTGGCCACGCTCGATTGGCAGTATCACGATCAGGCACATTTCGTCCGCGACTTCCGCCGGTTCATGGGGATGAGCCCGAGCGCCTATGGCGCGCAGCCCAAGCCCGTGCTCGGCGCCGCGGTCCGCGCCCGCGCCGAGGCGATGGGCGAGGCGGTCCAGGGGCTGCACCGACCCTGACCCCGGCCCCTGACTTTTAAGGTTGGGCAGCGCGGCGCGGGTGGCTAAGGGAACCCGCAGCTTACCCGACCGCCGAAGAAGAACGAACCGCCGTGGATATTGCTGCCCTTTCTGCCGATGCGCTGAGCCGCATTGCCGCCGCCGGCGATGGCGAGGCACTGGAAGCCGTACGCGTGGCGTTGCTGGGCAAAGCGGGCAGCATTTCGGCGTTGCTCAAGACCATGGGCGCGATGAGCCCCGAGGAACGCACCGCGCGCGGCCCGGCGATCCACGGCCTGCGCGAAACCGTCACCGCGGCGCTCACCGCGCGCAAGGATGCGCTGGCCTCTGCCGCGCTGGAGGCCAGGCTCGCGGGCGAGACGGTCGACCTGACGCTGCCCGCGCCCGAGACCCCGCGCGGTTCGCTCCACCCGGTCAGCCAGGTGATGGACGAACTGGCGGAAATTTTCGCCGACATGGGATTCGCGGTCGCCACCGGGCCCGAGATCGAGGACGACTGGCACAATTTCACCGCGCTCAACATGCCCGAAAGCCACCCCGCGCGGGCGATGCACGATACCTTCTATTTCGAGGCTGCCGAGGACAGGCAAGCGGACGCGCCGCAGATGCTGCTGCGCACACACACCAGCCCGGTCCAGATCCGCACGATGCTGGACGTCGTCAGCAGGCACCCGGGGGGCGCGCCCTTGCGGATCATCGCCCCGGGCCGGGTCTACCGCTCGGACAGCGATGCCACGCACACTCCGATGTTCCACCAGATCGAAGGCCTGGTGATCGACCGCGGAATTCACCTCGGCCACCTCAAATGGACGCTCGAGACGTTCCTCAAGGCGTTCTTCAAGCGTGACGATATCGTCCTGCGCCTGCGCCCCAGCTACTTTCCGTTTACCGAGCCTTCGGTAGAGGTCGATGTCGGCTGGACCCTGAATGGTGCCCGGCGGGCACTGGGCGGTGACGGCGATGCGCCCGGTTGCGGGTGGATGGAACTGCTCGGTTCGGGGATGGTGAACCGCAAGGTGATCGCGTTCGGCGGGCTCGATCCCGGCGAATGGTCGGGCTTCGCGTTCGGGGTCGGGGTCGACCGGCTGGCGATGCTCAAATACGCGATGGACGATCTGCGCGCGTTCTTCGACGGCGATGCGCGGTGGCTGGCGCATTATGCGTTTTCGCCGCTCGACGTGCCGACGCTGTCGGCCGGCGTGGGGTCACGCGCATGAAGTTCACACTGAGCTGGCTCAAGGAGCATCTCGAGACGACCGCGGATCTTACCGCGATCCTCGCCGCGCTCAACCGCATCGGGCTTGAGGTCGAGGGGGTCGACGATCCCGCGGCAAGACTTGCTGGGTTCAACGTGGCGCGGGTCATCAGCGCCGAACGACATCCGCAGACGGACAAGCTCCAGGTGCTCAGCGTGGATGCCGGCGACGGAGGTCCGCTGCAGGTCGTCTGCGGTGCGCCGAATGCGCGTGCCGGGCTGATCGGGGTGCTCGGGCGGCCTGGCGCGGTGGTTCCGGCGAACGGCATGGAGCTCAAGGTGTCGGCGATCCGCGGTGTGGAATCGAACGGGATGATGTGCTCGGTCCGCGAGCTTGAGCTCGGCGACGAGCATGACGGGATCATCGAGCTTCCCGGCGATGCGCCGATCGGCATGGCCTACGCCGACTATGCCGGGTCGGACCCGGTGATCGATGTCTCGGTCACGCCCAACCGCCAGGACTGCATGGGCGTGCGCGGGATCGCACGCGATCTTGCCGCGGCCGGGCTGGGCGCGCTCAAGCCGCTCCACGAGGCCTACCGGATGGCTGCGCTCGCGCCGATTGCAGGCGCCGGACCAGCCCCAGATGTCCGCACCGACGACCCTGCTGGCTGCCCGGCGTTCTTCGCGCAGGCGGTCAGCGGCGTGACCAACGGCGCTTCGCCGCCGTGGCTGCGCGCCAAGCTGATTGCTGTGGGACAGAAGCCGATCTCGGTGCTGGTCGACATCACCAACTTCGTCTCGCTCGATCTCGGGCGGCCACTGCATGTCTACGACCGCGCCAAGCTGTCCGGGCCGTTGGTGGCGCGGCGCGCACGCAGCGGCGAAACGGTCGAGGCGCTCAACGGCAAGACCTACACGCTGACTGAGGCGATGACCGTGATCGCCGACGATGCCCATGTCCACGACATCGCCGGGATCATGGGCGGCGCGCTCTCGGGCGTGTCCGAAGCGACCGCCGACGTGCTGATCGAATGCGCCTATTTCGACCCCGATCACATCGCCCGCACCGGCCAGGCGCTCGCGCTGACCAGCGATGCGCGCCAGCGGTTCGAGCGCGGGGTCGATCCAGCGTTCCTCGACGACGGACTGGCGATCGCGGTGCACCTCGTGCTCGAGCATTGCGGCGGCACGGCCAGCGCGATCACCCGCGCGGGCTCGCCGCCAACGACACCGCGAACAGTGGTTTACGACCCCGCGCTGGCGCAGCGGCTGGGCGGGCTCGAGGTCGCACCCGAGCGCCAAAAGACTATCCTGCAATCGCTCGGTTTCGGGGTCGCCCCCGACTGGACGGTCACCGTCCCGACCTGGCGCCGCGACATCGACGCCGCGCCCGACCTGGTCGAGGAAGTCGTCCGGATCGAGGGGCTCGACAAAGTCGCCAGCGTCGCGCTGCCCCGTGCGGATGGCGTGGCGCGCCCGACTGCGACCCCCGCGCAGAAGCTCGAACGCCGCGTCCGCCGCGCCGCCGCCGCGCGCGGGCTCAACGAGGCGGTAACGTGGTCGTTCTTGCCCCAGGCGCAGGCCGATGCCTTCGCCGAAGGGAACGGCTTCCTGTGGACGCTCGCCAACCCGATCAGCGAGGACATGAAGGTCATGCGCCCGTCGCTGCTGCCCGGACTGCTTGCGGCCGCGCAGCGCAACCTTGCACGCGGCGCGGACAGCCTGCGGCTGTTCGAAATCGGTCGGCGCTATCTGCGCGGAGAGAACAACCGTAGCGACGAACGCCTGACGCTCGCCGCGGTGCTCTTGGGCGATAAGACCCCGCGCGGCTGGGCTTCGGGCAAGGCTGCGGCGTTCGATGCCTTCGATGCCAAGGCCGAGGCGTTGGTGCTGCTCGCCGAAGCGGGCGCTCCGACTTCCAACCTGCAAGTCATGGGCGAGGCCGGCGGCCAGTTCCACCCCGGCCAATCCGGCACGCTCCGGCTCGGGCCGAGGACCGTGCTTGCGCGGTTCGGGATGCTCCACCCGGCCACGCTCGCGAAATTCGATATCGATGTGCCGGTCGCCGCAGTCGAACTGTTCCTTGACGCCATCCCCGCCAAGCGCGGCGCGGGCGAGTTTGCCCGGCCCGCCTATGCCCCGCCCGCGCTCCAGGGCGTGACGCGCGACTTCGCGTTCATCGTGCCGCTCGCGCTGCCCGCGGGCGATCTCGTCCGCGCGGTGCGCAGCGCGGATAAGGCCGCGATCACCGGCGCGCGGCTGTTCGACGATTTCCGCGGGGCAGGCGTGCCCGATGGCCACAAGTCGCTTGGCATCGAGGTTACGCTCCAGCCTGGCGACAAGAGCTTTGCCGAAGCCGAACTCAAGGCCATCGCCGAACGCATCACCGCGGCGGCGACGAAGCTGGGTGCGGTTTTGCGCGGCTAGCAAGGCCGCCAGCCGCGCCGCTATCGCGGCCCCCGTCCCGTGATCCTGAACTCGTTTCAGGATCCATCGCGCCTCCGGATCGGCGGCCGGTGGGGCGAAAAGGACCCTGAAACAGGTTCAGGGTGACGATGCTCTCGATGGACTGACATTATGACCACCACCTCCAACCGCCGCACCTTCGCGATCATCTCGCATCCCGATGCGGGCAAGACCACGCTGACCGAGAAGCTCCTGCTCCAGGGCGGTGCGATCCACCTGGCCGGCGAGGTCAAGGCGCGCGGGCAGGCGCGGCGCGCGCGCAGCGACTGGATGAAGATCGAGCAGCAGCGCGGAATCTCGGTGACCTCGAGCGTGATGACGTTCGAGCGAGAAGGAATAACCTTCAACCTGCTCGATACGCCCGGGCACGAGGATTTTTCCGAGGACACCTACCGCACGCTCACCGCGGTCGATTCGGCGGTGATGGTGATCGACGCGGCCAAGGGCATCGAGCCGCAGACGCGCAAGCTGTTCGAAGTCTGCCGCTTGCGCTCGGTCCCGATCATCACCTTCGTCAACAAGGTCGACCGCGAGGGGCGCAGCGCGTTCGAGCTGATGGACGAGGTCGCCGATGCGCTCGCGCTCGACGTCTGCCCGATGGCCTGGCCGGTGGGCATGGGCGGCGAATTCGAGGGCGTGCTCGATTTCGCCACCGGGGAAATCGCCCGGCCCGAGGGCGCCAGCCGCGAGTTTCTTGGCAAGACCGACCGCGAACCGCTGCCCGCGCGCTTTGCCGACGAGGTCGAGCTGGCGCAGGGCGGCTACCCTGCGTTCGATCTCGAAGCCTACCGCAGCGGCGACCTGACCCCGGTGTACTTCGGCTCCGCGCTCAAGAACTTCGGGGTCGCCGCGCTGATCGATGCGCTGGCGACGTACGCCCCGCCGCCGCGTCCGCAACCCAGTGATTCGGGCACGATCGACCCCGCGCGCGACGAAGTCACCGGGTTCGTATTCAAGGTCCAGGCCAACATGGACCCCCAGCACCGCGACCGGATCGCGTTCATGCGGATGGTCTCGGGCACGTTCCGCCGCGGCATGAAGCTCACTCCGTCGGGCTTGGGCAAGCCGATCGCGGTGCACTCGCCGATCCTGTTTTTCGCACAGGACCGCGAACTGGCCGATACGGCCGAGGCCGGCGACATCATCGGCATCCCCAACCACGGCACGCTGCGCGTGGGCGATACGCTGAGCGAGAAGAACGACGTCCGCTTCACCGGCTTGCCCAACTTCGCTCCGGAAATCCTCCGCCGGGTCCAGCTCAAGGACCCGACCAAGACCAAGCAATTGCGCAAGGCGCTCGACGATTTGAGCGAAGAAGGCGTCATCCAGGTGTTCTATCCCGAGATCGGCGCGCAATGGATCGTCGGGGTGGTCGGCCAATTGCAGCTCGAAGTGCTGATCAGCCGGCTCGAGGCCGAGTACAAGGTCGAGGCGGTGCTCGAGATGGCGCCGTTCGACACCGCCCGCTGGCTCAAGGGCGATGCCGCGGCGCTCAAGGGCTTCACCGATTTCAACAAGGCCAACCTCGCCCACGACCGTGACGGCGATCCGGTGTTCATGGCGCGCTCGAGCTGGGATGTCGGGTACCAGCAGGAGAAGCACCCCGAGCTGGCGTTCAGCGCGACCAAGGAGCGTTAGACCCCGTCCGCCGCTCCCCCGCGAAGGCGGGGGTCCCCGCCGGCCATTCCCGCCCTGGCGGCACCTGGTCCCCGCCTTCGCGGGGAAGCCGGGCGGTTGTGGACAAACCTTCCTTCTTGCCCAGCACGCTCCGCCCGCATACGTTCGTTTGATGGCCGATTTCACCGACACGCTGAGCGAGGCCGACATCGCGATGATCGCGCGGCAGTCGGTGTACTTCGTCGCCACCGCGGCCGGCGGGGGCACGCGGATCAACCTCAGCCCCAAGGGGCTCCACGACACGTTCCGGGTGCTCTCGCCCAGCCGCGTCGCATATCTCGACCTCGGCGGGTCAGGCAACGAGACCAACGCGCATCTCATCGCCGACGGGCGGATCACGATCATGATGTGCAATTTCGAACAGCCCGCGCTGATCCTGCGGATTTACGGCCGCGGCGCTGCGGTGCTCCCCGCCGACGCCGGCTGGAGCGAGCTTGCGGCGCAGTTCACGCTGCTCCCCGGAACCCGCCAGATCTTCGACATCGCGGTCGAGAGCGTCCAGACCAGTTGTGGTTGGGGAGTGCCGGTGATGATGCTGGAGAAGGAGCGCGCGACACTGGTCAAGTATCACGCCCAGTCCGATCCGGCGCAGTGGGCGGCGAAGATGCGGGTGCGCGACCGCTCGATCGACGGGCTCCCGGCGCGGCCGACCGATCGTTATATCGCGGGCGACACCCCGGCGATTGCCGGGAAAGGACCGCTCGCCTGAGCGTTGCCGCCCCGTGCACCTGACCTTCGCCAGCTACAACATCCACAAGGCCGTGGGGCTCGACCGGCGCCGCGATCCGGACCGGATCCTGGCGATCCTGCGCGAAATCGACGCCGACGTCGTCGCGCTGCAGGAAGCCGACATGCGCTTCGGAGCGCGGGCCAGCGTGTTCCCCGAGCGCAGTATCGAGGACCACAGCCAGTACCGCGTGGTTCACCTGGGCGGAAGCGGCGATAGCATCGGCTGGCACGGCAATGCGCTGCTCGTGCGCCGCGGGATCGAGATTGCCGGGGCCAGCGTCGTCCCGCTTCCGACGATCGAGCCGCGCGGGGCGATCCGCGCCGATATCGTCGCGGGCGGACGGCGCGTGCGGGTGGTGGGCATGCACCTCGATCTGTCGGGCTTGCGCCGGCGCCAGCAGGTCCGCGCGATCCTCAGCCATGTCACCGATTGCGGCGAGGCTTGCCCGTCGGTGTTGATGGGCGATTTCAACGAGTGGGCGCCGCGCGGCGGATCGCTGCGCGAATTTGCGCCCGGGTGGCGCGTGCTCGGCCCGGGCAAGAGCTTCCCGAGCCGCCAGCCGGTCGGCCAGCTCGACCGGATCGTGATCTCGCGCGATTGGCAGTGCCATCACGCCGCGGTTCACCTCAGCGCGCTGAGCGCGCGGGGATCGGACCATCTGCCCGTGTTTGCGCGGCTGGAGCTGCCTAAAATTTAGGCACATGCGCACGAATCGGGCGTCGCCCGTGTAACGCGCGATCGTTAATTTCTCGAATTCCCCTACGGCAGGCGCAATCGTGCGGTTTGGCACGGCTCTTGCTGCATATGCGAAGCCGGGGGGTCCGGCACGTACCCGAAACGATCGGGAATAATCAGGGGGGCTCGATGAAATTCATCATCGCCATCATCAAACCATTCAAGCTCGACGAAGTGCGCGACGCGCTCGGCGCGATCGGGGTCGCCGGGATGACCGTGACCGAGGTCAAGGGTTTCGGCCGCCAGAAGGGTCAGACCGAGATTTATCGCGGCGCCGAATATTCGACCAACATGCTGCCCAAGGTGAAGCTCGAAATCGCGGCGAGCGATGCGCTCGCGCCGCAGATCGTCGAGACCATCGAGCAAGTCGCGTCGACCGAGGCGATCGGCGACGGCAAGATTTTCGTTCTCGATCTGGTCTCCGCCACGCGCATCCGCACCGGCGAGACCGGAGACACCGCGCTGTGAGCGGCGATGCCGTCAACGGCGCAACTTACACCTTCTCGATCCGGGGGAAAAATTCGATGATTCGCAAACTTGCAGGGGGAGCCGCGGCACTGGGTGTTTCACTCGGTGCCGCCACTTCCGCTTTTGCCCAAGCCGCCGCGGCAACCAGTGCCGCAGCCGCAGCAACCACTGCCGCCGCTGTCGCCACCGCCGCTGCCGCGGTTCCGGCGCCCGTGGCGACCGCAGCCGCTGCCGCGATGATCAAGGCACCGACCGCCGCGCAGATGGCGCCGATGATGAACAAGGGCGACACCGCCTGGATGCTCGTCGCCTCGGCCCTCGTGCTGATGATGAGCATTCCCGGCCTCGCGCTGTTCTACGGCGGCCTGGTCCGCACCAAGAACATGCTCAGCGTGTGCATGCAGGTATTCATGATCGTCGCGGTGGCCGGGCTGGTCTGGGCTTGCTGGGGCTACTCGCTGGCGTTCACCGGCGGTCCGACACCGTTCGTCGGCGGGTTCAGCAAGATCTTCCTGATGGGCGTGACCAGCTCGAGCATGGCGGCGACGTTCTCGAATAACGTCTACATCCCCGAACTGGTCTACATGGTCTTCCAGATGACCTTTGCCATGATCACTCCGGCGCTGATCGTCGGGGCGTTTGCGGAACGGGTGAAGTTCACCCCGCTGATGATCTTCATGGTCCTGTGGATGACCGTGATCTACGCCCCGATCGCGCACATGGTTTGGTACTGGGCGGGACCCGATTTCCTTTCGGGCAACCCCAGCGATGCCGGCTACCTGTTCCAGAAAGGCGCGCTCGATTTCGCCGGGGGCACCGTGGTCCACATCAACGCCGGGATCGCCGGTCTGGTCGGCTGCCTGATGATCGGCAAGCGCATCGGCCATGGCCGGGAAGCCACCCCGCCGCACAGCCTGACGATGACCATGATCGGCGCCAGCCTGCTGTGGGTCGGCTGGTTCGGGTTCAACGCCGGGTCCAATCTCGAAGCCAACGGGGTCACCGGCGTGGCCTTCGTCAACACCATGCTCGCAACCTGCGCCGCGGCGGTTTCGTGGTGCGTGGTCGAACAGCTCCACCACGGCAAACCGTCGATGCTCGGCGGCGCCACTGGCGCGGTCGCGGGCCTCGTCGCGATCACCCCGGCCTCGGGTTATGGCGCGCCGATGACCTCGATCGTCCTCGGCCTGCTGGTCTCGCCGCTGTGCTACCTGTTCGTCAGCAAGGTGAAAAACGCCTTCAAGTATGACGACACGCTCGACGTGTTCGGGGTCCACTGCATCGGCGGAATCTTCGGCGCGATCGGCACCGCGGTCGTCGCCAACCCGGCCTACGGCGGCCAGGGCTGGTTCGATTACACCGTCTTCCCCGCGGTTCCGGGCACCTACGACATGGGCGCGCAGCTCATCACCCAGATCAAGGCGGTGCTGATGACGCTGGTGTGGTCGGGGGTCGGCTCGGCCATCCTGTTCTTCATCGTCGACAAGCTGTTCGGCCTGCGCCCCACCGAAGAAGCCGAGCGCGAAGGGCTCGACCTCTCCGAACACGGCGAGCGGGCCTATAACTACTGACTTCACCAGCTTGGCGGGATCGGGTTCTCCTCTCCTCTCCCGGTTCCGCCATAAGGCGTTCCTCCTGCGAACGACAACTCAAGGCCCGGGCCAGCCGCCCGGGCCTTTTTTGTGTGTTTGTGCATGGACCGGTCACGGCTTTGCCACGACCTTGCGCGGTGCCGGGCCGGGGGGCGTGCCGGCACCGCACTCCGCCGTCAGGCGGACAAAGCCGCCTTCACGAAATCGCCCGCGCGCTCGCCGATCATGATGCTCGGGGCGTTGGTATTGCCCGAGACCAGCCGCGGCATGATGCTGGCGTCGGCAACCCACAGCCCGGCGATCCCGCGCACCGCCAGCGTGGGATCGACCACCGCGGCGTCGTCGCCGCCCATGCGGCAGGTGCCCGCGGGGTGGTAGATCGTGTCCGAGACCGCGCGGATGCGGGCGTCGAGGGCGGCATCGTTGTCGTAGTCGACCGGGCTGCGCTCTTTCGCGCCGAGGTCCGACAGCGGCGGGGTTGCGGCGATCCGGTGCATCAGTCGCGCGCCTTCGCGCAGCAGCACGAGGTCGCGCTCGTCCGAGAGGAAGTTGGGGTTGATCGCGGGCGGCGCGGCGGGATCGGCGCTGTTGAGCTTTACCCAGCCGCGGCTTTCGGGCCGCAGGACGCAGGCGTGGAGCGAGAAGCCGTGTTCCTTGAGCTTGTCGCGCCCGTGGTTCTGGATGATCGCGCGGATGAAGTGGTACTGGATGTCGGGCGCGGGCGCGTCCTTGCCCAGCGTCACGAACCCGCCGCTTTCGGCGAAGTTGGTGGTCATCATCCCGGTGCGGTGGCGGCGGTGCTCGATCATGGCCAGCGCCACGCGGAACAGCCCCTTGAGGCTGCCGCCGAACAACGAAGGATCGTCGAGATCGTAGCCGACGAGGTAATCGCAATGGTCCTGGAGGTCCGCACCGACCGCGGGCTTGTCGAGGGTCGCCGCGATGCCGTGTTCGCCGAGATGCGCGCCGTCGCCAATGCCCGAGAGCATCAGCACTTGCGGGCTGCCGAACGCGCCCGCGCTCAGCACCACGCCGCCGCTGGCGCGCAAGGTCTCGCGCCCGCGCCCGCCTTGGCCGCCGCGCACGATCTGGACCCCGACCGCGCGGCCGTCCTCGATCACGATCTTTTCGACCAGCGCATCGGTCCGCACATCGAGGTTGGCCTTGCCCTTGAGCGGATCGAGGAACGCACGCGCTGCCGACCAGCGCTCGCCGTTCTTCTGGGTCACCTGATACAGCCCGAAGCCTTCTTGCCGGGGCCCGTTGAAATCGTCGTTGCGCGGCAACTGCAGCCGGCTCGCGGCCTCGACGAACGCTTCGCCCACGCCGCTGGGCGCGATTTGCTCGCTGACATGTAACGGCCCGCCGCTGCCGTGGAGTGCGTCGCCGCCGCGGTCGTTGTCTTCCTGGCGGCGGAACACCGGGAGGACATCGTCCCACGCCCACCCGCTGCAGCCGAGCGCGGCCCAGTTGTCGTAATCCCACGGATTGCCGCGGATATAGACCATGCCGTTGATCGCGCTCGACCCGCCGAGCCCGCGTCCGCGCCGCTGGTAGCCGATGCGCCCGTTCAGCCCGGCCATCGGCTCGGTATCGAACGCCCAGTTGCTTTTCTTGGGCATCATCGCGAGCAGGCCGGGGGTCTTGACGAAGGCGTTGTCGTTGGTCCCGCCCGCTTCGATCAGACAGACCCGGCGCTTGCCGTCCGCGGCGATCCGCGCGGCGGCGGCGCTGCCCGCGCTACCCCCGCCGATCACGATTACGTCGAACTGATCCATCGTCTGCCTCGCACTAAGTCGCGAGCGGATTAAGCGAGCGGTTAAACCCGCGCAAGCTATTCGGCGGGGGCAGTCCCGGCCGCGCGCGCCTGCGCTTCTTCCCAGCGCGCGCGGATCGTGGCCGAGGTATCGCGGCTGCCGTCGTGGCTCCAGCCCGGTTCGCGCCACAGATACGCCAGCTTGTGCTGCCACGGCGCCGCATAGACATCGCGCGCGATCCCGATCCATTCGTGAAAAATGCTCCACAGCAGGCTGAAACTGCCGAGCTGCTTGACGATGCCGTAGTGGATGGCGATGCCGCCGCGCTCGGCCTCGAACGTGCCGAACAGCTTGTCCCAGACGATGAACGTGCCGGCGTAATTGCGGTCGAGATAGACCGGGTTGGTCGCATGGTGGACGCGGTGGTGGCTGGGGGTGTTCATCACCGCCTCGAACCAGCGGGGGAACCGCCCGATCGCCTCGGTATGGATCCAGAACTGATAGATCAGGTTGAACGCGCCCGCGGTGACGATCATCGCCGGATGGAAGCCGATGAGCGCCAGCGGAATGCGGAAGATGAAGCTCAGCGCGAAGAACCCGGTCCACGTCTGGCGCAGCGCGGTGGAGAGATTGTAGTGCTGGCTCGAGTGATGGTTGACGTGGCTCGCCCAGAACCAGCGCACGCGGTGGCCGGCGCGGTGCGCCCAGTAATAGGTAAAATCGTCGAGTACGAAGCACAGCGCCCACGCCCACCATGCCCAGCCGATGTCGAACAGGCGGTGCGCATAGAGCGCCAGCGCCAGCGCGAAGACGATGCCGCCCGTCAGCAGCCCGGCGACGGTGCTGCCCAGCCCGAACGCCAGGCTGGTCAGCGTATCGCGTGGCTCGTAGGCGGCCGGGGCGCGGCGCCGGGCCCAGAGCATCTCGATCACCACCAGCGCGACGAACGCGGGCACGGCATAATCGGTCGGGCTCATCGTGTGGGCCACGCTCAATTCCCGATCCGGCGCAGGCTCGCGGCCCAGACCGCAGCGTTGTCGCCAAGGTCCAGCGTAACGCTGCCGAAGCTGCTCTCGCCGGTCGACACGGTAAGGAACTGGCGGTCGAGCCGGACCCCGGCGTGGCTGTCGAGCAGGCGCGCGGCGAAGCGGACGCCGTGGCGGCGCAGCAGCATGACCCGGCCCGAGGCATCGCGCAGCAGCGCGCCGATCCCCGCCCGGTCGAGCGCGACGTCCGCCGCATCGAACCCGCACAGCGCCTCTCCGGCCTTTTCGCGCGCGTCGGCGGCATCGCGCAGGCGAACGTCGCCGCCCAGCCCGAGCCACCGCGCCAGCCCCGCTAGCGCCAGGATCGCGGCAAGCGACACGGCGAACTGGAGCACCTGCGCGGTCATGCGCGGGCGTGGAGCATGTCGAGCAGCGGCCGGATCGGGGTAACGTCGTAGCCCGCGACCCCGGCCTGCGCGGCAAGCACTTCGGGGTGCTGCCCGCGGCTCGCTTCGGCCAGCGCCCACAGCAGCGTCGAGCGCGTGCCCGAGCGGCAATAGGCGAGCACCGGACCGTCGGCCTCCGCCAGCGCCTCGGCCATCGCGGTCACCTGCGGCTCGGAAAAACCCGCGTGGGTCACCGGGATCGCGATATAGCCGAGCCCGGCCGCGCGTGCCGCGGCTTCGATCTGCGGTCCGGGAACCTGATCCTCGCTCTCTTCCTCCGGCCGGTTGTTGACGATCAGGACGATCCCTTGCGCGGCCGCGAGCACGACATCGTCGAGCGCGATCTGCGGGCTGGCGAACACCTGATCGGTAATCTTGCGAAAGGTCATGCCGCGGCCTCTCCGGCAGCGCGGCGCCTGTCACGGAGCTTGTCCCGGCGCTTGCGCCCGACGATGTTGAGCGTCTCGACCAGCCCCGAAAAGCCCATCGCGGCGTAGATATAGCCCTTGGGGATATGCACCCCGAACCCGTCCGCCAGCAGCACCACCCCGATCATCACCAGGAACGCCAGCGCCAGCATGACCAGCGAGGGATTGCTCTCGATGAACTTGGCCAGCGGATCGGCGGCGACCATCATCAGCCCGACGGTGATGATCACCGCGGCGACCATGATCGGGATCTCGTCGGTCATCCCCACCGCGGTCAGGATCGAATCGACCGAGAACACGATGTCGAGCGCGACGATCTGCGCGATCGCGGCGGACATCGTGATCCGGGCGATGCCCTTGTCGTGATCGAGCAGCTCGCCCGATTCCTCGGGATCGAGGGTGTGGTGGATTTCCTTGGTCGCCTTCCACAGCAGGAACAGACCGCCCGCGATCAGGATCAGGTCGCGGCCCGAAAACGCGGTTTCGAACCCCGGCTCACCATGCGCTCCCGTGCCGCCGGCAATGCCCAGGTCGAACAGCGGTGCCTGCAGCGTCACGATCCAGCCGATCAGCATTAGCAGCCCGATCCGCATCCCCAGCGCCAGCAGCAGCCCGGTGCGCCGCGCCCGCGCCTGCTGCTCGGGCGGGAGCTTGTTCGACAGGATCGCGATGAACACCAGGTTGTCGATACCGAGCACGATCTCGAGCACCACCAGGGTTACCAGCGCGGCCCACGCGGCGGGGCTGGTCAGCAGGGTCAGAATTTCCATGGCCGCCACTTTGCCCGCGCAGCCGCGGGCTGACAAGTCGCCAGCAGCGGGCGAGGAAGCCGCATGACAATTCTGAACCGGTCCGGAATCTGTTCGCGCTGCACCCTGATTTGAGTTATGCACAGCCCGGCAAGCTGGGCCCGTGGCGACTGCACGCCACCGGTAACCGGCTTGTCTCCCGGCGCGTTTCGTCCGCGGCGCCGGGGCATTGGCATCGGGCGAAACGAAGGTACGACTAGGTTTATGGGTTTCGATAGAGGTCGTCGCGGCCGTGGGCGCGACAAGCGGGACGGTTTCGGCGAAGACAGTTTCGATCCGTTTTCGGGTGGCGGCGGCGGCGGTGGTGAGCGCAGCGGCGGCGGCGGCTACGGCGGCGATCGTGGCGGCGGCAGCAGCTATGGCGGCGGCGCCCCGCGCAGCGGCGGCGGCGGTTACAACAGCGGCGGCGGTGGCGGCGGCGGCTTTGGTGCCCCGCGCAGCGGCGGCGGCGGTTTCGGCGGCCCGCGTCCAGGCGGCGGCGCTGGCGGCGGTGCGGGAATGCCCGCGCAGGTCGTTGGCGAAGGCAAGGGCATCGTCAAATTCTTCAATTCGCAGAAGGGCTTCGGCTTCATCCAGCGTGAAGATGGCGGCGAGGACGTGTTCGTCCACATCAGCGCGGTCGAACGCGCCGGGCTCGATGGTCTGGCCGAAGGTCAGGGGCTCGAGTTCACGCTCGTCGATCGCGGCGGCAAGGTTTCGGCCAGCGATCTGGTCCCGATGGGCGATGTCATCGCGGTCGAAAAGCGGGAGCGCGAAGAAGCGCCGCAACGCTCGCTGACCGGCGAAAAGGCTACCGGGACGGTCAAGTTCTTCAACGCGATGAAGGGCTTCGGCTTCATCACGCGCGACGACGGCCAGCCCGATGCGTTCGTCCACATCAGTGCGGTCGAGCGGTCGGGGATGCGCGAGCTCAACGAGGGCGACAAGCTCGAGTTCGATATCGAAGTTGACCGACGAGGGAAGTACTCGGCGGTCAACCTCGTTCCGCGTCAGGGGTGATTCGCTGTCGGTCCGTTTCCCGGTCGTAACCGGGTAACATCGAACAAACAGACGCAAGCAGATGGCGGCTCCCGGTGGGGCCGCCATTTGTCGTTGATCGTGTTCCGCCGGAAGAATTCAAGGATCCCGCCATGTCGATCACTCCGCTCATGCCCGTCTACCCACGGTGCGGTTTTCGCCCGGTTCGCGGCGAGCACTGCCACCTCATTGGTGAGGACGGCGCGCGCTATCTCGATTTCGCCAGCGGGATCGCGGTCAACATCCTGGGCCATTCGCACCCCGGGCTGATCGGCGCGATCCAGCGTCAGGCCGAGACGCTGATGCACGTCTCCAACCTTTATGGCAGCCCGCAGGGCGAGAAGCTGGCGCAGCGGCTGGTCGACCTGACCTTTGCCGATACGGTGTTCTTCACCAATTCGGGCGCCGAGGCGGTCGAATGTGCGATCAAGGCCGTGCGCGCCTATCATCAGAGCGCGGGGGCCGATCACCGGCACGAGATCATCACCTTCAAGAACGCCTTCCACGGACGGACGATGGCGACGATCAGCGCCTCCAACCAGGACAAGATGCACCACGGCTTCCTGCCGCTGCTTGCCGGGTTCAAGTACGTCGAGTTCGACGATCTCGAGGGGGCGAAGGCCGCGATCGGGCCCAACACCGCGGGCTTCCTGGTCGAACCGATCCAGGGCGAGGGCGGCATCCGCGTCGCGTCGGACGCGTTCATGCACGGCCTGCGCGCGCTGGCCGACGAGCACGACCTGATGCTCGCGCTCGACGAGGTCCAGTGCGGCATGGCCCGCTCGGGCACGCTCTATGCCTACGAACAGTACGGCATCGTCCCCGATATCGTCGCGACCGCCAAGGGCATCGGCGGCGGGTTTCCGCTGGGCGCGTGCCTGGCCACGGAGAAAGCCGCGCGCGGGATGACCGTGGGCACCCACGGATCGACCTATGGCGGCAACCCTTTGGCGATGGCCGCGGGTGAAGCCGTGCTCGACGCGGTCGCCAACGACGAATTCCTCGCCGAGGTGCGCGCCAAGGGCGAACGCATCCGCGCCCGACTCGAACAGTTCATCGGCAACTATCCCGATCTGTTCGAACTGGTCCGCGGACGGGGGCTGATGATCGGGCTCAAAATGAGGCCCGAAAGCCGCCCGTTCGTGGCGCATCTGCGCGACAACCACCAGCTCCTCACCGTGGCCGCGGGGGACAGCACCGTCCGCGTGATCCCGCCGCTGGTCATCGACGACAGCCACATCGACGAGTTCATGGACAAGCTTTCCGCCGGCGCGGCGAGCTATGCGGTGCCGGTGGCTGCATGAGACATTTTCTCGACCTTAGCGACGCGGGCGGCGATGCGATCGCGGCGATGATCAACGACGCGCAGGACCGCAAGGCCGCGCGGCTCGGATGGTCCAAAGGCAAGCCTGACACGGACGCCCCGCTCGCGGGCCATGTCCTGGCGATGATTTTCGAGAAAAGCTCGACCCGTACGCGCGTCTCGTTCGATGTCGCGATGCGCCAATTGGGCGGCCGCGCGATCGTGATGGACGCGGGCGGGATGCAATTGGGCCGCGGCGAAAGCGTCGCCGATACCGCGCGCGTGCTCAGCCGCATGGTCGATGCGATCATGATCCGCACCGACGATCACGCCAAGATCGAGGAGCTGGCACATCACGCGACCGTCCCCGTGATCAACGGCCTGACCGATGCTTCGCACCCGTGCCAGATCGTCGCCGACCTGCTCACGCTGGTCGAGCGCGGGCATGCGCTGCCGGGGCTCCAGCTGGCGTGGCTGGGCGACGGCAACAACGTGCTCAACTCGCTGATCGAGGCGGCCGGGCTAATGGAGTTCACTGTCCGCGTCGGCGGCCCCGCCGGCTACGAACCCGACCGCGGGGTCATCGAGCGCGCGCGCGCCGCGGGGGCGGAGATCGTCCTTACCCAGAGCGCGCAGGAAGCGGTCGCGGGCGCCAACGCGGTGGTCACCGATTGCTGGGTTTCGATGGGGCAGACCGGAACCAACGCCCAGGTCGTGGCGATGCAGCCTTATCAGGTCGACGACAGCCTGATGGCGGGCGCAGCGGCGGGGGCGACGTTCCTCCACTGCCTGCCCGCGCACCGCGGCGAGGAAGTGACCGACAGCGTGATCGACGGCGCGCAATCGGCCGTGTGGGACGAGGCCGAAAACCGCATCCATGCGCAGAAATCGGTGCTGCGCTGGTGCTTCGGCCAGCTGTGAGCCCGGGAGTGTCGCCACCGTCGATCCCGGAGGACGAGACCGGGTTCGACCGGGTTCTGGCGTTCACCTTGCCAGCGCGCAACGCGCGCGGGCGGGCGGTGCGGCTGGGGCCGGTGCTCGACACCATCCTCTCGGCCCACGCCTATCCGCCGGCGATCATGCATCTGCTGGCCGAGGCGCTCGTGCTGGCCGCGCTGATCGGCGCGCTGCTCAAGGACGGCGACGGCCAACTCACGATGCAGGCGAGCACCACCGGCGGGATCGTCGAGCTGCTGGTCTGCGATTACCGCGCGGGCGAGTTGCGCGGCCACGCCAAGTTCAATGCCGAGCGGCTCGCCCAGCTCGGCGCCAATCCGTCGCTCTACGCGCTGTTCGGCCAAGGCTACCTCGCGATCACGTTCGATATGGCGAGCAGCGGCGAGCGCTATCAGGGGATCGTCCCGCTCGAAGGCGCGTCGCTCGCCGAAGCGTGCGAAAGCTACTTCGCCCAGTCCGAGCAGGTTCCCACCCTGATCCGCGTCGCGGTGCGTTCCGATGCGGCCGGCTGTACTGCGGCGGGCCTGCTCGTCCAGCATCTCGCCGATGGCGAAGACGGGCGCGAGCGGCTCCACGCACGGATGGATCATCCCGAGTGGGACCATGTCGCCGCGCTGGCGGGGTCGACGCGCCACGATGAACTGGTCGATCCAGCGCTGTCGCTCGAGGCGCTGGTCTGGCGGTTGTTTCACGAGGAGCCCGAAGTGCGCGTCGTTCGCGGCGCCGAGCTTTCGCGCGGCTGCCGCTGCACCGCCGAACACTTTGCCGCGGTGCTGGCGCGGTTCCCTGCCGAAGAGCGCGCCGAAATGCGCGGTGCCGACGGCCAGATCGCGGTCGATTGTGCATTCTGCTCGCGCGTTTTCCCGATCACGCTCGACTGAACTCGTTTCGCCGCGATCCATGCACGGTTGATCGCAGGTAGTCGCTCTGTTACAACGCGCTCAGCCAGCTCGCCCCCCACCCTTCGGCGTGTCCAGAGCGGAGTTATCCGATATGCATGTGCCGACGATAATCGCCCTGGTGGCGGCACTGCCCGGTCTCGGCGCGGCGCCGGTCGGGCACATGCATCGCGCCGGGCCGGCCGGCCGCGCCGCGGTCTCTGCCGCCGCGCCCACACCGACGCCTACGCCCGCGCTTTCGCCGACCCCGGCACCCGCGTTCGATCCTGGCCGCTGGGAGCTGCGCCCGCGCGGGGCGGCGCGGTCGGCGCATTCGAGACGGTCTGCGCGCCCAGCCTCGACCGGCTGTTGCGGCTGCGCCACGAAGCGGTGAGCGGCTGCGAGCAGTTCGCGCTCAAGGCTCCTCCCGGCGAAGCGACGATCCAGTACACCTGCCGCGGGCGCGGCTATGGCCGCACACATCTGCGGTTCGAGACCGCGCGGCTGCTGCAGCTCGATACCCAGGGAGTGTTCGATGGGCTGCCCTTCGAGCTGTCCGCCGAAGCCCGCCGCACGGGCGACTGCCCGGGTTGAGCCGACGCGTGCCCCGGTCCTAAGCCATTGGCCCCCAAGCAGTTCGCTGCCCGCATCCGCCGCAATCGCCGTCCCCGGCCCTGGCCCCAGCCCAGTCCCAGCACCGGCGCCGGCGGCGATGCCATCGCCATTGCCACCTTCCGGCGCGCAGGGTAGCCATGCCGCGATGGAGAGTGATGCCAGCACCAACGCCGGCAGTGCGGGCCGCCAAGCGGTCGTGCTGCTTTCAGGCGGGCTCGATTCGATGGTCGTCGCGGGTCTCGCGCGCGAAGCCGGGTACGTGCTCAACGCGCTGACGATCGATTACAACCAGCGCCACCGCCGCGAGATCGACGCGGCGACGGTGATCGCGGGCCACCTCGGAGCTGCGCGCCACGTCGTTCTTCCGCTCGACTTGCGCCGGTTCGGCGGCTCGGCGCTGACCGCTGATATCGCGGTGCCCAAGGGCGGTGTCGGCGCCGATATCCCGGTCACCTATGTCCCCGCGCGCAACCTCGTATTCCTGTCGCTTACGCTGGCCTGGGCCGAGGCGATCGGCGCGCGCGATCTGTTCATCGGGGTCAACGCGCTGGATTATTCGGGCTATCCCGACTGCCGCCCCGAATTCATCGCCGGCTTCCAGGACCTCGCCCGGCTGGCGACCAAGACCGGCGCGCAGGGCGAGGAGTTCGTCGTCCACGCCCCGCTCCAGCACCTAGGCAAGGACGATATCGCGCGCGAGGCGGCCCGCCTCGGGCTCGATCCCGGGATGAGCTGGTCGTGCTACGATCCCACCGTGGATGGCCTGGCCTGCGGGCTGTGCGACAGCTGCCGCCTGCGCCGCGACGGTTTCGCCCGCGCACAGCTGACCGACCCGACCGTTTATGCCGCATGAGGGACCCGAGCCGATGAACGATCCTTCAGTCCAGGCGGATCTGGCCGAACCGCTCGCTTCCGCCGAACCGCTCGCCGCCGCCGAACCGCGCGCCAGCGGCTATAGCTGGTACGTCCTCGGCGTGCTCGTCATCTTGTATTTCCTCAATTTCGTCGACCGCCAGATCCTCTCGATCCTCGCCAACGACATCAAGGCCGATCTCCACCTCAGCGACGCCGATCTCGGCTTCCTCTACGGCACCGCGTTCGCGGTATTCTACGCGCTGTTCGGCCTGCCCCTCGGACGGCTGGCGGATAGCTGGCACCGGGTCCGCCTGATCTCGCTGGGGCTGGCGCTGTGGTCGACGATGACCACGTTGTCGGGATTCGCGCGGAGCGGGACGATGCTCAGCGTCGCCCGGATCGGGGTCGGGGTCGGCGAAGCGACCGCGAGCCCCTCGGCCTATTCGCTGATCGCGGACTGGTTTCCGCAGCGCATGCGCGCCACCGCGCTGGCGATCTACGCCTCGGGGATCTATCTGGGCGGCGGGTTCTCGCTGGTGATCGGCGGGCTTGTGGTCCAGCGCTGGAACGCAGCTTACCCCGGCGGCGGACCGCTGGGTCTCCACGGCTGGCAGGCAGCGTTCCTGGTCGTCGGGATTCCCGGGCTGCTGATGGCACTGTGGACGCTGACCCTGCGCGAGCCGGTGCGCGGAGCGATGGACGGAATCGCCAGCCCGCGCGATCCTGCGCCGTTCCGCAGCTTCTTCGGCGAAATGATCAACGTCGTGCCGCCGCTGACGCTGATCGGCGCGTTCCTGCGCGGACCGCGGGCGCTGCTCGTCAACCTTGCCGGCGCCGCCGGGATCGGCCTGGCCGCGTGGGCCATGGTCCGCCTGACCCACAAGCCCGAACAGTTCATCTTCATCGGGGCCGGCTATTACGCCGTGTTCAGCTGGGCCCATGCGCTCAAAGCGCGCGATTATCCGATGTTCAAGCTGATCCTGGGTTCGCCCGCGTTCCTCTGCACGATCCTCGCCTACGGGTTCTCGACGGTGGTATCCTACGCAGTATCGTACTGGGCCGCGCCTTACGCCGAACGGACGTTCCATATCGGCAAGACCGAGCTGGGCCTGCTGATCGGCGGGGTCGCGGCGCTCGCCGGTTTCGTCGGGGTGATCGGGGGCGGCTGGCTGGCCGACCGGTCGTACTTGCGCCATCCCGCGGGGCGGCATTTCGTTGCGCTGTTCGGGATCGTTGCCCCGGTCGCCCCGATCCTGATCGCGTTCACCACCGGTAGCGTGACCACGTTCTACATCGCGCTGGCGATCGCCGGAGTGTTTGGCCCGATGTCGCTGGGGGCATCGGCGGCGGCGAGCCAATCGCTCGTCCTGCCGCGGATGCGCGGCACCGCGACCGCGACGTTCTTCCTTGCGACCACGCTGATCGGGCTGGGTCTGGGGCCGTTCATGGCCGGCTACATCTCGGCCACCCACGGTGATAACCTTGCGACCGGGGTGATCTCCACGCTGATCGCGCTGGTCCCCGCGACGATCGCGGTGCTGCTGGCGATCAAGCTTTATCCGCGCGCCGCCGCTTCGGTCCGCGAGCGTGCTGCGGCCGCCGGCGAGGTCTTCGCCTGACCGCCGCAAGCGCCCCGATTGCAACGGATTTGTCATAGGCGGTTTTGTTTTTCGCCAAGACCGGCTATATCGGTCCTCCGGACAGGACCAATCAGGGTGAAATCCCCCGAGGTGCGGGCCACCGGGCCATGGCGGCAGACTTCCGCCTGAGCCCGGCGAGCATCCAGCCGGCGACAGCGCGATCTCCCCTGGGCAGCCGCCACAGGGCTTCGCGGATGGCGCGCGATTTCACAAACGAGGCGCGTCGTAGTAGTGGCACCGCGCCGGTCTGAAGGGATTGAATTAATGAAGCCAATCAAGGTCGCGGTGATCGGCGTGGGCAACTGCGCCAGCTCGCTAGTCCAGGGCGTCGAGTACTACCGCCAGAACAATTCCTCGCAGGGCCTGATCCACGATACCATCGGCGGCTATGGCGCGGGCGATGTCGAGTTCGTTCTCGCGGTCGATGTCGATGCGCGCAAGGTCGGCAAGGATGTGGCCGAAGCGATCTTCGCTGCGCCCAATTGCACCGCGGTGTTCCAGGAAAGCGTTCCCGCCAGCGGGACCAAGGTGATCATGGGCTGCGTCCTCGACGGCGTTGCCGCGCACATGACCGACCACGGCGACAAGGGCTTCATGGTTTCGGATGCGGCGCAGGCCACGCGCGAATCGATGGTTGCCGCGCTCAAGGCATCGGGCACCGAAGTGCTGATCAACTTCCTCCCCGTCGGCTCGCAGGAAGCGACCGAGTTCTACATGGAATGCGCGCTCGAAGCGGGCGTTGCGGTGGTCAACTGCATGCCGGTGTTCATCGCCAGCCGGCCCGAGTGGGAAAAGCGCTTTGCCGAAAAGCGGCTCCCGATCGTGGGCGACGACGTCAAGGCCCAGCTCGGCGCGACGATCGTCCACCGTGTGCTCTCCAGCCTGTTCGGTGCGCGCGGCGTGAATGTCGAGCGGACCTACCAGCTCAACACCGGCGGCAATACCGACTTCATGAACATGCTCGACCGCCAGCGGCTCGGCAGCAAGAAGACCTCCAAGACCGAAGCGGTGCAGTCGATGCTGGCCCAGCGCCTGGCCGACGAGAACATCCACGTCGGCCCGTCCGACTATGTGCCGTGGCAGAAGGACAACAAGCTGTGCTTCCTGCGGATGGAAGGGAACCTGTGGGGCAACGTCCCGATGAACCTGGAAATGCGCCTTTCGGTCGAGGACAGCCCGAACTCTGCGGCGGTGGTCATGGACGCGATCCGCTGCTGCAAGGTCGCGCTCGACCGCGGTGATGGCGGCGCGCTGATCGGCCCGTCGGCCTATTTCTGCAAGCATCCGCCGCAGCAGTTCAACGACGATACCGCGGCCCAGATGGTCGAGGAATATATCGCCGAACCGGCGCTCGCCGCAGAATAATTTGCGCCTCGTGCGCTAACGGCGGCGCCGGTCGGCAGGTTCGACCGGCGCCGTTCGCTTGTGGGGAAAAGGCATGGACGCGCTGATCATCGCCGCGGGGTACGGCAGCCGGCTGCGCGACGTCTCGCCGTCGAAACCGTTGACCTCGATCGGCGGGGTGCCGCTGCTCGAGCTTGGCGTGCGCCAGGCCGCAGGGGCGGGCGCGGCGCGGGTGGTGGTGGTGACCGGGCACCGCGCCGATGAGGTCGAAGCCGCGCTGCCCGCCTTGGCCGCGCGCGCGGGCATTCCGGTCGATCCGGCGCGCGTTGCCGACTGGTCGCTTCCCAACGGACACTCGGTGCTCGCCGGAGCGGCGCGGATCGACGGCGATTATCTGCTGATGATGGCCGATCACATCTTTGCCGCGCCGATCCTCCAGCGACTGGCCAAACAGGGCAGCGACGACCGCGGAGTAACCCTGGCGATCGATCGGCGGACCGCCAGCCCGCTGATCGATCCCGACGACGCGACCTGGGTCGAAACCCGCAGCGACGGTCGGATCGCCGCGATCGGCAAGGCGTTGACGCGGTATGACGCGGTCGATTGCGGAGCGTTCCTCGCTACCCCCGAACTGGCCACAGCGATTGCCGGGGCGATTGCGGCAGGTGAGACGGGGAGCCTCTCGCAAGGGATGCAGCGCCTGGCCGATGGCGGACGCGCCGCGACGATGGATATCGGCAGCGACGACACCGCGGCATGGTGGCTCGATGTCGACGATCCGCGCGCCCATGCGCTGGCCGAGGCCGAGGCCCCGCGCCGGCTCAGCGCGTTCTACCTAGCTTAGGGGTACTTCAGCGTGATATGCGTGTTCAGCCCCGCGCGCGGAATATTGAGCCGGACCGAGCGGAACGCGGGCAGGCCGACGAACGTCGTGGGGTTGTTGCTGAAGCCGTAAGCCTCGGTCGGAAAGCCGATCCCGCTGCGGTTGAGGTTATGATCGCCATTGGCATCGTGATAGACCGCGATGGCATAAACCCCGGGCGCGGGCACGAAGATGCAGGTGTGCGTCGTTCCTGCGTGCGCCGGCACCCGCGCCACGAACAGCGAGCTGTTGCGCATCAGGAAGCGCCGGCTGTTATCGGGATAGAACGTCAGCGCGATTTCGCCGGCGGCGCTGCGCACGCCCTGGACATCGATACTGATCCACGTGGCGCTGGCCGTGCCGGTGCACCCGGCGGGCGCTGCACCCTGGGCGCGGGCCGCGGAAGCGCCGCCGACCGCTGCCGAGCCGAGCAGTCCGCAAACTGCCAGTGCCGCGAAGGCGGCAGATTTCCCCGCCAGGGTTCGCCCCGCCCAATTCGGTTTCGTGATCATCATCGTCAAACCTCGTCTCAGAGCCGCGGCGCGGGCCTTCCGGGTCAATTTGCGCGCGCTATGGCCGAAGGCCCCCGCTAAATCAACGCGCAGAGTGTATCGCTTGGCCCCCGCATCGGTTCCGCTCTCGAACGCGGCGGCGCCCGCGCTCGCTCGATTCGGCCGCCGGAGCGCCTGGCGCAGGCGCCCCGGCGCGTCGATCACCCGGCCTGCGATCGGGCTTTTGCGCGGCGGTAATGTGGAAAAAGTACCGGTCCCGCCTTGTCGCCCCCAGATGTGGTGGGTAAGCGCGGGAAAAGGACCCGGATCGGCCCCTGCTGCCCATGTCTCAATTGCCCAACTCTCCACCGCTCATTTCGCCGTCGATCCTTTCGGCCGACTTCGCCCGGCTGGGCGGGGAGATCCGCGCGATCGACGCTGCGGGGGCCGACTGGATCCATGTCGATGTGATGGACGGGCATTTCGTCCCCAACCTCACCATCGGGCCGGCGGTGGTCAAGGCATTGCGCCCGCACAGCGCCAAGCCGTTCGACGTCCACCTGATGATCGCCCCGGTCGATCCGTTCCTGGCCGCGTTCGCCGATGCGGGGGCGGATATCATCACTTTTCATCCCGAGGCCGGACCCCACGCTCACCGCACGGTCCTGGCAATCAAGGCGCTGGGCGTGAAGGCCGGCATCTCGCTCAACCCCGGCACCCCGGCCAAGATGCTCGATTATCTGATCGACAATATCGACCTGGTGCTGGTGATGAGCGTGAACCCCGGGTTCGGCGGGCAGAGCTTCATCCCCAGCCAGCTCGAAAAGATCGCCGCGGTGCGCCGGATGATCGATAAATCGGGCCGCGACATCCGCCTCGAGGTCGATGGCGGGATCGACGCCGCGATCGCGCGGCAATGCGTGGCAGCAGGCGCCGACGTGCTCGTGGCCGGGACCGCGGCGTTCCGCGGCGGGGTAGACCATTATGCCGCCAACATCGCGGCGCTGCGGGGCGCCAGCTGAGGTATGGACGACGCCGCGCTCCGCGAACGGCACGGCGCCGCCAGGGAAGCGGGCGGTGAAGCGCGCGCGCTGCCGCTCGGCCCCTCGGCGATGGACGCGCTGCTCGTGAGCGGCGAAGCCGAACCCCCGGGCGAAGTGATCGAGCCCGGCCGCGCGCTCGCACTGGCGGATTTCGCGCCGCCGTCGCTGGGCGCGGGCGAGCGGCTGATCCGCCTCGCCTATCGCCTCGGGGTACCCGGGGCCACGCTGGCGGCGCCGCTGCGGCGCCCGGCCAAGCAGCGCCTGCTGGCCACGGTAGCAAGCCCGATCGCGGGCGAACGCGCCGCCGGCACCGCGCTGCGCGCCGGACACTTCCTCGTCCACGGCGCGCGCATCCCCATCGCCGGGGTCGATTTCGCGGGCGCCGGGCGGCTTACCCCGCCGGCAGAGCGGATGGTCCACGGTTTCGCCTGGCTCGCCGATCTGGAGGCCTGCGCCCCGCGCGAAGCATGCACCGCAGTCGCCGACCGCATCCTCGGCGCATGGCTCGATGCCAATCCGCACAGTTCGGCCAAGCTCGGCAAGGGCCCGGCGTGGGCCGTCGCCAATGTCGGGCAGAGGCTGCTTGCCTGGCTCGTCCACGCGCCGCTGATCCTGTCGCACCATGACAAGGCGCAGCGCGCCCGCATCCTCACCGCAATCGCCGCGCACGCGCGCTGGCTCGATCGCCATGTCGGCAAGGCCGAAGACTTACTGGGCGAGGTTGCCGGGTGGTGCGCGATCGTGGCCGCGGGGCTGCTCCTGCCCGATGGTCGCCCGCGCCGGCTTTACGGAGAGGCCGGGTTGATCCGCGCCCTGGGCGAGCTCGTCGGCGACGATGGCGGAGTGTTGTCGCGCAGCCCGCTTGGCCAGATCGAGGCCGTCACGCTGCTGGTGCGGCTGCGCGCCTGCTACCAGGCGGTGCGGCGCGAGCCGCCTGCCGCGCTCGGCGCGATCCTGGCGTTGCTGGTGCCGCCGCTGCTCGCGCTGATGCACGGCGATGGCGCGCTCGGCAGCTGGCAAGGCGGCTGGGCTTACGAAGCCGAGCGGCTCGCGGTGCTGATCGCTGCCAGCGGCGTGCGCACGCGCCCGCTGCGCGATGTCCGCCAGTGGGGCTATCAGCGCGTCGTCGCGGGCAAAGGCGTGCTCCAGCTCGATGCCGCGCCACCGCCGCTGGCGCGTCACGCGCGGACCGGCTGCGCGTCGACCCTGGCGTTCGAGCTATCCGCCGGGGCGCAGCGAATCGTGGTCAACTGCGGCGGCGCGGCCGCCGCGGGCGGCCTGATCCCGGTGCGGCTCGAACAGGGCTTGCGGGCGACTGCGGCGCATTCGACGTTGGTCCTCGACGATGCCAATTCGACCGCGGTGCTGATGAACGGGCGGCTTGGCCCGGGCGTGGGCGAAGTCGAGATCGACCGCCGGACGATGACCGCGGACGCGGCAAACGGCGGCTCCGGCTCGGGCGCGACCCGGCTTGAGGCGAGCCACGACGGCTATGCCGCGCGCTATGGCCTGCTCCACCGCCGCATCCTCGTCTTCCGCGACGACGGCAGCGAACTGCGCGGCGAGGACTTGCTCGTTCCCGCACGCGGGCGCGCCAAACGCGGCAAAGTGCCGTTCGCGATCCGCTTTCACATCGGCCCCGGAATCGAGCTCGGGCGCTCGGCCGATGGCCAGGGCGTGGGGCTGGCGCTGCCCGATGGCGGCTATTGGCAGTTCCGCGCGGGGAGCGGTGACGGACCCGGCGCCGAGGTGACGATCGAGGAAAGCCTGTGGGCCGATGGTCAGGGGCGTCCGCAAGCCATCCAGCAGATCGTCCTCCAGGGGCTGGTATCGCGCGGCGGCGGCTCGTTTGCCTGGCTGCTGAAGAAAATGGGGTGATGTGCCGGTGAGCGACGTGACCATCCGCCGGGCGCTGCTGTCGGTGTCAGACAAAACGGGTTTGGCCGGTCTGGGCAAGGCGCTGGCCGCGCGCGGGATCGAGCTGGTCTCGACCGGGGGAACCGCCAAGGCCCTGCGCGATGCCGGGCTGACCGTGCGCGACGTGTCCGAGCTCACCGGGTTTCCCGAGATGATGGACGGGCGGGTCAAGACGCTGCACCCGGTGGTCCATGGCGGGCTGCTCGCGGTGCGCGACAATCCGGACCACGCCGCAGCGGCGGCGGCGCACGGGATCGGGGCGATCGACCTCGTCGTGGTCAACCTCTATCCGTTCGAGGCGACCGTGGCCAGGGACGCCGCGCGCGACGAAGTGATCGAGAACATCGATATCGGCGGGCCGTCGATGGTGCGTTCGGCGGCCAAGAACCACGCCTACGTGACGATCCTGACCGATCCCGCGGACTATCCCGCGCTGCTTGCCGAGATCGAGAGCAGCGCCGGCGCCACCCGGTTGGAGTTCCGCAAGGCGATGGCGGCCAAGGCGTTCGCGGCGACCGCGGCCTACGATGCGGCGATCAGCCAGTGGTTCGCGCAGGTCGACCAGGGCCACGCTTTCGCGCCGACGCGCGTCACTGCCGCGCGGCTCGTCACCACGCTGCGCTACGGCGAGAACCCGCACCAGGCAGCCGCGCTGTATGTGCCCGCGGGCGGCGTCGCCCCCGGCATCGCCCAGGCCCAGCAGGTCCAAGGCAAGGAACTTTCGTACAACAACTACAACGATGCCGGCGCCGCACTCGAGCTGGTCGGCGAATTTGCGGGGGCCGCGCCGACGGTGGTGATCGTCAAGCACGCCAACCCCTGCGGCGTTGCCATCGCGGGCACGCTGCTCGAGGCGTGGCAGGGCGCGCTGGCCTGCGACGCGGTATCCGCGTTCGGCGGGATCGTCGCGTGCAACGTGCCGCTCGACGGGGAGACCGCGGCGGCGATCTGCGAGATTTTCACCGAAGTCGTGGTCGCTCCCGGCGCCGACGCCGCCGCGCGCGCCGCCTTCGCCAAAAAGAAGAACTTGCGCCTGCTACTGGTGGACAGCCTGCCCGATCCCGCGCGTGCCGGGCAGACCACCGCGGTTATCGCGGGGGGTTTGCTGGTGCAGGACCGCGACAACGGCCGCCTCGTCGACGCCGATCTCAAGGTCGTGAGCAAACGCCAGCCGACCGCACAAGAACGCGCCGATTGCCTGTTCGCGTGGACCGTGGCCAAGCACGTCAAATCCAACGCCATCGTCTACGCCAAGGACGGCGTCACCGCGGGGATCGGCGCGGGTCAGATGAACCGCCGCGATTCGTCGCGGATCGCCGCCGCCAAGGCTGCCGAAGCAGCCGAAACCCACGGCTGGAGCGCACCGCGCACCCACGGCAGCGCAGTTGCGTCCGATGCGTTCTTCCCCTTCGCCGATGGACTGCTCGCCGCCGCCGAAGCCGGCGCGACAGCGGTGATCCAGCCCGGCGGCTCGATCCGCGACGACGAAGTCATCGCCGCTGCCGACGCCGCGGGCCTGGCGATGATCTTCACCGGAATGCGCCACTTCCGCCATTGAGCGGGCCGCGTGCATCCGCCGCGGCACAGCGCACGTATCTGCTGCAGCGCCGGAAAGATGCTTAACCTTCCGCAACCGCGGCATTCAGTAAATCGCAACGGCTGGGCGCTCACACGTTGGACGAAACCAGGGAAATTTGCATGGAACTGTTCAAGGCCGATCTGTACCGTTCGTTCGGGCTGGGCTTCGCGCTCGGCGCCGCGGGCTTTTTCGCGTTCTCCGGCGGGGTCTTCAGCGATTCTGCGGCGAGCCTGATCGCACCGGCACACGCCGCTACCTCGTATGCCGGGAACACCCGATGAAGCGCATTTTCAGCCTCGCGGTCGGACTTGCGGTGCTGGCGAGCTGCCAGATTCCCGCGCAGGCCGAAGGCGTGGTTCTCGCCCCCGCCGCGACGCGCGTCGCCGCCGAAACGCCCGGGCTCAAGACCGCGATCTTTTCGGGCGGATGCTTCTGGGGAATAGAAGCGGTGTTCAGCCACCTCAACGGCGTGACCAGCGCGGTCTCGGGTTACCGCGGCGGGACCCTGGCCAACCCGACCTATGAGCGGGTTTCGGACGGTGACACCGGCCATGCCGAATCGGTGCGGGTGACCTACGATCCGGCGCGGATTCGCTACGACCAGTTGCTGCGCGCGTTTTTTTCAGTCGGTGCCGATCCGACCGAACTCAATTACCAGGGTCCCGATCACGGGACCCAGTACCGCAGCGCGCTGGTTCCGCTGAGCCCCGAACAGCGCACCGTAGCGGCGGCGTATCTGGCGCGGCTGAGCGCCTCGCATCTTTGGCGCGGGCCGATCGTCACGCGGATCGAGGCCAGCGGGCGGTTCTATCCGGCCGAGGCCTATCACCAGGATTTCATGCAGACCAACCCGGCGCACCCCTACATCGTCCGCTGGGACGCGCCCAAGGTTACGGCGCTGCGGCGGCTGTTCCCGGCGCAGTATAAAGCAGCCTTCACCCGCGGGTGACGCGCTGCGATTGCCGCACCGCCCGCCCGCGCCTATATCCGGGCCATGGCGACGAGCGCACATCACCGTGAACTGACCGGGCCGCCGCTGGTGGCCGCGGCGCGCGGGGCGCTGACCGCGGCGGGCGAGCAGTGGACCGACATGCGCGGGGCGGTGTTCTCCGCGCTGGCCGCGCACGAACGCCCGGCCTCGGCCTACGACATCGCCGAAAGCGTTTCTGCGGCGCAGGGCAAACGGGTCGCCGCCAATTCGGTGTACCGCATCCTCGATCTGTTCGTGCGCACCAATCTCGCGCGGCGGGTCGAAAGCGCCAATGCCTATCTCGCCAACGTCCACCCCGGCTGTCGCCACGACTGCATTTTCCTGATCTGCGATGCCTGCGGCCGCGCGACCCATGTCGATGACGACAAGTTGACGGGCGCGCTGGTCGATGCCGCGCACAAGGCAGGGTTCGCAGACATCCGCCCGGTGGTAGAACTGCGCGGGCGGTGTGAGGCTTGTGGCTGAAGGGTTAGGGAGCTTACGCCAAGACGCTGAGGTTTTAGCACAGGCAGCGCCGCATGCCGCCGTACTCTCCCCTTTTGCCCGCGCGCGCTCAATCGACAGCCCGGTTTGGGCGGTGTAAGACCCTCAGGCTATGAGTTCCAGCCCGCCGACCCCGCTCCTCGATACGGTCACCTTCCCCGCCGATCTGCGCGCCTTGAAGCCCGATCAGTTGCGCCAGTTCGCCGATGAGCTGCGCGCCGAGATGATCGCCGCGGTCGGCACCACCGGGGGCCATCTGGGCTCGGGGCTCGGCGTGGTCGAGCTGACCACCGCGATCCATTACGTGTTCGATACCCCGCGCGACCGGCTGGTGTGGGACGTCGGTCACCAGGCCTATCCGCACAAGATCATCACCGGGCGCCGCGACCGGATCCGCACGCTGCGCCAGGGCGGCGGGCTCAGCGGCTTCACCAAGCGCAGCGAGAGCGAATACGATCCGTTCGGCGCGGCGCATTCGTCGACCTCGATCAGCGCGGCGCTGGGCTTTGCCGTGGCCAATAAGCTCGCGGGCACGCCGGGCAAGGGCATCGCGGTGATCGGCGACGGCGCGATGAGCGCGGGCATGGCGTACGAGGCGATGAACAACGCGCGCCAGGCGGGCAATCGGCTGGTCGTGATCCTCAACGACAACGACATGTCGATCGCCCCGCCGGTCGGCGCGCTGTCGACCTATCTGGCGCGGCTGGTCTCTTCGCCCAACTATCTCGGCCTGCGCGGGCTGGCCAAGAAGGCGCTCGGCAAGATCTCGCGCCGCGCGCACGATGCCGCGCAGAAGGCCGAGGAGTTCGCCCGCGGCATGGCGATGGGCGGGACGCTGTTCGAGGAGCTGGGGTTCTACTACGTCGGCCCGATCGACGGGCACAACGTCGAACAGCTCGTCGCGGTGCTCGAGAATGTCCGCGATGCCGAGGACGGCCCGATCCTGGTCCATGTCGTCACGCAAAAGGGCAAGGGCTATGCCCCCGCCGAAGCCGCGGCGGACAAGTACCACGGGGTGCAGAAGTTCGATGTCATTACCGGCCAGCAGGTCAAGAGCGCGGCGGGTCCGCCTGCGTACCAGAACGTCTTCGGCGCGGCGCTGACCCGCGCGGCGGAAAGCGACCCCACGATCTGCGCGATCACCGCGGCAATGCCCAGCGGCACCGGGCTCGACGCGTTCGCCGCCGCGCACCCCGAGCGGTTCTTCGACGTCGGGATCGCCGAACAGCACGCGGTCACATTCGCCGCGGGACTCGCTGCGCAGGGGATGCGGCCGTTCTGCGCGATCTATTCGACGTTTCTCCAGCGCGCGTTCGACCAGGTCGTCCACGATGTCTGCATCCAGAACCTGCCGGTGCGCTTTGCGATCGACCGCGCGGGGCTGGTCGGCGCCGACGGGGCGACGCATGCCGGATCGTTCGATGTGACCTATCTGGCGACGCTGCCGAACATGGTGGTGATGGCCGCGGCAGACGAAGCCGAGCTGGTCCACATGACGCACACCGCCGCGCTCCACGATACCGGGCCGATCGCGTTCCGTTATCCGCGCGGCACCGGCACCGGGGTAGCGCTGCCCGAGCGCCCCGAGCGGCTCCCGATCGGCAAGGGGCGGATCGTCCGCGGTCACGTTCGGGGGGGGACCAAAGTCGCGCTGCTCAGCCTCGGCACGCGGCTGGGTGAAGCGCTCAAGGCCGCCGATCTGCTCGAGGCCAAGGGACTGTCGACCACCGTCGCCGACTTGCGCTTTGCCAAGCCGCTCGACGCCGCGCTGATCCGCCAGCTGATGGCGACGCACGAAGTGATCGTCACCATCGAGGAGGCGAGCATCGGCGGGCTCGGCGCGCATGTCCTCACGCTCGCCAGCGACGAGGGCTTGCTCGATGCGGGGTTGAAGATCCGCACGCTGCGCCTGCCCGACACGTTCCAGGATCAAGAGGCGCCCGACAAGCAGTACGATCAGGCTGGGCTCAACGCCCCGCAGATCGTCGACACCGTCCTCACCGCGCTGCGCCACAACAGCGCCGGGGTCGAAGAAGCACGCGCTTGAACGCGCCGGACGTGAGCGGTTTCCCGCGCGCGCTGGCGGCGCTGTTCGTCATCCAGTTCCTGGCCTGGAGCGCAATGTTCGCGTTGTGGATCACCGCGGTACCGATCGTCGCGGGGCAGGTCCTGCATTTGCCTGCGGGCGGAGGGGAAACGCTGCAGCCGGCGATCGTTACGATTGCGCTGGGTTTCGCCGGCTATGCGCTGGTCGGCGCGGTGGGTGCGTTCGTGGTTCCTTCGCTGGTGGCGCGGCTGGGGCACGGCGCGGTGCTCGGCATCGCGCTTCTGATCGGCGCGGCGGGGCTGGCGCTGTTCGCCCGCGCGCAGAGCGCTGCCGGTCTCGTCCCCGCGTTCGCCGCGATCGGCGTGGGGTGGAGCGCGATCGGCGCGGTGCCTTACGCCATCGTCGGCAAGATGGTGCCCGAGGGCCAGGGCGCGCGGACGATGCGGCTGTTCGGGCTGTCGACCGTGCTGCCCCAGATCGTCACCACGCTGGCGCTGGCCTTGTTTCTTCCGCGCCTGTTCGCGAGCGGACCGGCGGGCGCGGTGATGGCGGGCGCTGCCGCGATGGCGCTGGCCGGAGTGATCGCGCTGGCGCTGCGCAGCTGGTTCGCACCGGCGGACGCCAAGCTCGACGATTGGTAAAGCTTAGCGATAAACCTCGCGTGGGTGGCCGATGGAAAGCACCAGGATCACCCGCCGGCTACGTTCGAGAATCCAGCAAAAATTGCCGCTCATCGGCGCACTGGCGCTAAGCGTCTGTTCCGCATCGCCCCGGCTCAGCCAACCCAGCGCCACACCCCCGCAGGCACGTAGGCGAGCTTGATGTGCGCCCAGGTCAGCGCCAGCCAAAGTGCGACGGCGATGCTCCATAGCAGGAACCCCGCGTGCGGCAGCTCGCGCCAGCGCGGCCAGTAATGCGTCTTGCCCTCCCAAGCGGTCCACGCCGGGCCCAGCAGCGCGGCCTTCTTGCGGTCCTGCAGATGCGCGCCGAC